>NZ_BAAGYM010000001.1:0-326094 GCF_054779315.1 Niabella aquatica | reverse complement strand
GTTTGATTTCCTGGAGCCGGGCAAATTATATGAGGCCACTATCTATGCCGATGCTAAAGATGCGGATTATAAAACCAACCCCCAGGCGTATACCATTCGAAAAGGCATTATCAGCAGCCGGTCGAAGATACAGCTGAAATCCGTTCCTGCGGGTGGGTATGCTATTTCTTTATTTGAAGTGAAAGCGGGTATGCCTGTAAAAGGCCTGAAAAAGTTGGGATATAAATAAGTGATACCGGATACTATTTTTCTTACTTTTATCTGAACTAAAAGATCTTATTGTAATGATGTATAAAAACATAATGAAGATAACTGTTGTGTCGGGCTCCCTGTTTTTTGCTTCATGCGGATCGCCATCCGGTGAAACAAAAGATAAAGAACATGTCGCCGCTTCATCTGAACCATTTAATGTAACTGCTGAGTCGTTTGCCGACCTGCAACTCCTGCGCTACCAGGTGCCCGGCTGGGACCAGCTTTCGGCACAACAAAAAGAGTTAGCCTATTATCTTTACCAGGCGTCGCTTTCGGGTCGTGATATTATTTATGATCAACGTGGCAAATACAATCTTTTAGTGCGCAAAACACTGGAGGCAATATGGCAGACCACTAAAGTCAACCAGAGCGGCGATGATTGGGAAAAGTTCAAAACCTATGCCGGGCAGGTTTGGTTCAGCAATGGCCTGTACCATCATTACAGCACCGATAAAATTATTCCTGCCTGTAGCTTTGAATACTTCAGCGAGCTGGTAAAGCAAAGCGATGCAGGCAAATTACCGCTGGATAACGGCGAAACCGTTGATGCCTTTTTAAGCCGTATCAGGCCGGTGATTTTCGATCCGAAATTTGAGCCTAAGATGGTAGATCTGCGTGCCGGTATTGATAATGTGGCTCATTCCTTCAACAATTTTTATGAAGGGGTTACCCAGGAAGAAGTAGAGGCTTTTTATGCTAAATTCCCGCATAGCGACCAGGAACCTGAATGGGGGCTGAATAGTAAATTAATTAAAGAAAACGGGCAGCTGTCAGAAAAAGTATGGAAAAGCGGCGGAATGTATGCACCCGCTATTGATCAAATGATCTTCTGGATCAAAAAAGCGATTCCTTTAGCTGAAAATGATATACAGAAAAAAGCACTGACCTTACTGGTAGAGTATTTTCAGACAGGCGACCTTAAAAAATGGGATGAGTATAATATTGCCTGGACACAAAATACCAACAGCGTGATCGACTTTACCTGTGGTTTTATTGAAGTGTACAACGATGCGATCGGTAAAAAAGGAAGTTACGAGTCTATTGTTTCCATAAAAGATTTTGAAGCCTCAAAACGCATTGAAAAAATAGCAGCGCAGGCGCAGTGGTTTGAAGATAATGCTCCCCTGATGCCCGAACATAAAAAGAAAAATGTAAAAGGCATTAATGCCAAAGCCATCAATGTAATTGTAGAGGCCGGCGATGCAGCGCCCAGCACCCCCATCGGCATTAACCTGCCCAATTCGGATTGGTTAAGGAAAGAGTATGGTTCTAAATCAGTAGCCCTGTCCAATATTGTAGAAGCCTACAACCTTAGCAGCGCCAGCAATGGGATGCTGGAAGAATTTGCAGATACCAAAGAAGACCGGGATCGTATCAAACAATATGGCAGCCTGGGCAGCGACCTGCATACAGATATGCATGAATGTATTGGCCATGCATCGGGCCAGATCAATACTGGCATAGCCACACCCGACAAAACGCTGAAAAACTATGCTTCCTGCCTCGAAGAAGCCCGTGCCGACCTGGTAGCGCTCTACTATATTATGGATCCCAAGCTGGTGGAAATAGGTGTAATGCCCTCACTGGAAGTAGGCAAGGCCGAGTACTACAATTATATGATGAATGGTCTGATGACCCAATTGGTGCGGTTGAAATTAGGCGATAAAATAGAAGAGGCGCATATGCGCAACCGCGCCTTAAATGCTTATTGGGTTTATGAAAAAGGGAAGAAGGACCATGTGGTGGAATTGATCAAAAAAGAAGGCAAAACCTATGTGCAGATCAATGATTACAACAAGCTGCGCACTTTATTTGGTGAGCTGCTAAGAGAAATACAACGCATCAAATCAGAAGGTGATTTCAACGCCGGCAAGAACCTGGTAGAAACCTACGGGGTGAATGTAAATCCCGACCTGCATAAAGAAGTACTGGAACGTTATGCAACGCTCAACATTAAGCCTTATAAAGGTTTTGTACAGCCGCGCCTTACAGCTGAGATGGATGGTGATAAAGTGAAGGATGTACGCATTGAGTTTCCCACTTCTTTTTACGACCAGGTGATTGAATATGCCAGGGACTATTCTTTGCTGCCGGTGAAGAATTGATCAGGGGCCATCAAAATAATATAAGCTCGTTTAAAAGCAAAAAGCTGTCCGGAGTATTTCGGACAGCTTTTTTTGCTGATGGACTTTCAAATTATAAAGGTCGGGATGACAAGATTCGAACTTGCGGCCTCTTCGTCCCGAACGAAGCGCGCTACCGGGCTGCGCTACATCCCGAAATGGATATCAGCTAAATACTGTTTAATTTTCAGCAGAGGTTTTCCAGCACAAACTTAAAACATTTCATTCTTATAAATCTTGTTTTTAAAACTGCTGCCTCAATTTTGTGCATCTAAACCGGTTGGCTTTTTGAATCGGTTAAAAAACAGATCTTAATTCAGCATTGTTTAGATATTTTCAGTATCGGCGCTATTGAGGCTCTTTTTCTTTTACCTCTGCTTCAAGCCTCGGAGTATTTAATTTTACAACATGCGTGCCTGAGCGCTTACGCATCACCATGTTCAGTAATTCAACAATAAAGGAGAAGGCCATGGCAAAATAAATATAGTTTTTCAAATGAAGTTCATGCGCTATGTCGGAGTTCCATCCTTCCACAATCAGGCTCACACCTATCATCACCAAAAATGATAAGGCCAGCATTTTTAATGTCGGGTGTTTTTCTATGAACGAGGCAATTTTCGGGCTAAAGGTGAACATAACGATCATGGCAACAATAACTGCAGCTATCATAATTTCAAGATGCCTGGCTGTACCTCCTGCTGTGATCACACTGTCGAAGGAAAATACAGCATCTATTACCAGTATCTGAACAATAGCCTGGCTGAAACCCAATTGTTTTTGATTTTGTACATTGACAGTTGGGTCTTCTCCTTCCAGCTTATGGTGGATTTCTTTTACCGATTTATAAATAAGGAACAAGCCTCCTGCCAGCATCACGAGGCTTGCCAGGTCAAAGCCCTTACCAAACCAGCTTTCAGGAATAATATATTTTCCTTTTTGAGCCAGCAGCCAGCTAAGCCCGGCCAGTAACAGGCAACGGCTCATAATACCGGTTATCATCCATACGGTGCGGGCTTTTTTTTGCAGGTGCTGTGGCAGCCGGTTGAGGATAATGCTTACAAAGATCACGTTGTCTATACCCAGCACTACTTCAAGTATAACGAGTATAACAAAGCTTACCAGAGCGTCGAATGTAAACAACTCAGCAGTAGAGATAAATAATAAGTCCATAGTCCGGTTTATAATGAATCACAAATTTGCTTTACAATCGTTGGCCCCTGGTAAATAAAGCCGGTCCAAACCTGTACCAAAGAGGCGCCAGCAGCCATTTTTTCTTTAGCATCTATAGCGGTGAAAATCCCTCCCGATCCGATAATAGGAATAGCGCCATGAGTTTGCTTGTAAACATACTCAATAAGACCGGTACTTTTAGCCCTCACCGGTTTGCCGCTTAGGCCTCCTGCTCCTATTTTTTCCTGTTCGGCAACCGGTGTATTCAGGCCGTTCCGGTCGATGGTGGTATTGCATATCACCAGTCCGTCCAGTTTCACTTCTGCAGCCAGCTCAATTACATCATCCACCTGCGACCGGGTAAGATCAGGAGCTATTTTTAATAAGATCGGTTTGGCAATCGCTTTGCCATTGTTAATCATAGCCAGGTTCCATATAATTTTTCTTAAAGACTCTTTTTCCTGCAGCTCGCGTAACCCCGGTGTATTGGGGCTGCTTACGTTCACTACAAAATAGTCTACATAATGGTGCAGCTTATTAAAACAGGTAGCGTAATCTTTCCAGGCATCTTCATTAGGCGTTACTTTGTTTTTGCCGATATTGCCGCCGATGATCAAAGGATATTTTTCATGGCTGTCGGACTTGTTTTCGCGCCATAACCTCAGCCTTTGAGCAATTGCATCTGCACCTTCGTTATTAAAGCCCATGCGGTTAACAAGAGCCTTATCTGCCGGCAGCCTGAACAACCTGGGTGGTGGATTTCCCTCCTGTGCCAGTGGTGTTACTGTCCCGATCTCTACAAAGCCAAAGCCAAGGGCTTCCAGCTCGTTTAAATATTTGGCATTTTTATCAAATCCTGCCCCCAATCCTACGGGATTTTTGAATGCCATGTTCAAAAAGTGTGTGGCTAAAGACGGATTTGCAGAATGGGTGAAGGAACTGACCAGCTTTTTTCCTGCCGACGTTGCGGTAAGCAGCTTTAGCTGGTTCATAGCCATATAATGCGCCTTTTCAGGCGGGAACATAAAGTAGATCTTGCGGAGTAGTGAATACATCGGTTGCAAATATAGCTCAAGTTAAGGTTGTATAATGATGTTATCCAGGGCAGGCAGATCTTAAATTCAGGCCTAAAATTATTCACCGGGGTAAAATAACACCCGGCAAACAAGTCTGAAGACTGAAAGGATTATAAAAGCAAGGCAGGCGTCCTGAAATTCCGCAATGAGTGACATAAAGCATTAGAAATCTTAAAACTTAGATGCTGACTTTTGGAATAAGGCCTGGTGTATTTCCTGTTTTTTTAAATATGCCTGCCTCTACCTGTCTTTGGAAGGCATTCTGCTTCGTCAGGGAATTTGCTCGTACAGGTTCTTTCATGGCCAAAACTGGCTGGGATTTTCAGGCATTTTTCACTCACTTCAGCAAAAAAAACTATTCTGACGATACCATATTTTTTTAAAAACCCATTTACTGGTTTTAATAAAATCAGGCGGTCGAAAATATAATTTATTTAAATTTGAAACACAAGTTGCATAAGCAACTATTTGTGCTACATATTCAATCTCAAATACAAGATAGTGACAGAAGCATATATCATAGCGGGATTCAGGACGGCAGTGGGCAGGGCCAAAAAAGGGAGCTTTCGCTTTTTCCGCCCGGATGATCTGGCCATAGAAGTTATAAAAGGATTGATGGCGTATGTACCGCAGTTGGAAGCGAAACAGGTAGATGATGTAATGGTAGGCAATGCGGTACCCGAAGCAGAACAGGGACTACAGGTAGGACGCATCATTGCAGCACGTGCGTTGGGTATCGAAACACCTGGGGTTACGGTAAATCGCTATTGTGCTTCGGGCTTAGAAACTATTGCAATGGCAACCGCCAAGATCCGCAGTGGTATGGCGGATTGTATTATTGCCGGAGGTACAGAAAGCATGAGCATGGTGCCTGCATCTGGCTGGAAAACGGTCCCTTCTTATAGTATCGCCAGTGATGCGCCGGACTATTACCTGAATATGGGCTTAACGGCCGAAGCGGTGGCTAAGGATTTCAACATTACCCGGGAAGCCCAGGATGAATTTAGCTATAACTCGCATCAGAAAGCTCTTGACGCTATTAGAAAAGGCTATTTTAAAGCCGGAATTTTACCCATTCACGTGGAAGAAATATACCTGGATGAAAAAGGGAAAAAGCAAAAGCGCAGTTATAGAGTAGATACGGATGAAGGTCCGCGCGCCGATACTTCGATGGAGGCGCTTGCTAAGCTAAAACCGGTATTTGCTGCCCGCGGAACGGTTACGGCAGGCAACGCTTCCCAAACCAGCGACGGCGCTGCTTTTGTAGTGTTGATGAGTGAGAAAATGATGAGGGAACTGCAGTTGGAGCCGATCGGCCGCTTGGCATCTGCTGCAGTGGCAGGCGTTGATCCGCGCATCATGGGCATTGGTCCTGTAGCCGCTATTCCCAAAGCTTTGAGGCAGGCGGGAAAGCGTTTAAGCGACATAGATCTGATAGAGTTGAATGAGGCTTTCGCTTCGCAATCCCTGGCGGTCATCCGGGAGGCGGGTCTTGACCCGTCAAAAGTAAATATCAATGGCGGCGCTATAGCTTTAGGCCATCCTTTAGGTTGTACCGGCACCAAGCTTACGATCCAGGTGCTGGGAGACTTAAAAAGGTTGGGCAAAAAATATGGTATGGTAACTGCCTGTGTGGGTGGAGGGCAGGGCATTGCCGGGGTGATCGAAAGGTTGTAACGGGTTCCAGGTTTCAAGTTGCAAGTTCCAGTATCCCGATTACAATAATCAACAATCAATACCCAATGTCCAATATTCATCGGGATTTCGTTTCGGAGACAATAACTGAACATTCCTGCCCGAATGATTGGTCAGGCGGGGATTATTGCGTATTGAAAATTGGATATTGTAAAAAATGTCAACCTATTTTAGGCAGACACAAATCATCTAGTAACCAGTATCCAGCAACCAGTAACCGGCAACCAATGTTTTAACTTTTCAACCTTTCAACTTTTCAACCTTTCAACATTTCCTTAATGGCTAAACCTTTTTCCAAAACTTTAAATCTTGTCAATATAGTAAAGCAGCTATGGCCTTTTGTAAAGCCATACCGTACCATGATATTCGGTACGCTTTCGCTGACGCTGGTAGGGGCGCTGGCCGCACAGGTGAACCCGCTTATTTTAAAATATACGGTTGATCATGTAGATGCTTTATTACAAGTACCAGATCCTATGAAAGAGGGAACACAGCTATTGATCTTTATTTCAGTTGTTCTTTTTGTAAAAGAAATCGTAAACATCTTTATCCAGTTCGGACAAAAATTTTACGGAGAAAAGATACGCATCAATGTTAGCAATGGCCTGGCACAAAAAGCCATCAGCCGCATACTCACCTATCACATGGGATTTTTTGCTTCGGCCGAAAACCAGTCGGGCAAGCTGCAAACCCGTATAGACAGGGGTGTTGAAAGTCTTACCCGGCTGGTACAGAATTTTTTTATAGATATTCTGCCGCTTTTTTGTAACGCTGTACTGGCGCTGATTATTATGTTTATGGCCAATATATATGTGGGTTTGATTGCTGTTACTATATTACCCGCTTATTTCTATGTAAGCGCAAGGCAGGCCAAAAAACTGCAGGGAGTGAGAAGGCAATTGCGTGGAGGCAGGGAAAATAAAAGTAACGGGCTGCTCAATATCATCGATTCAATGACGGTGATCAAAAGTTTTGTTCGGGAAGACGTGGAGGAGAAAAAGCAGCTGGAAATTCAGCAGCAGCTGACAGATAACCAGCTATACACGCGCAAAACCAACTTTACTTACGATGGGGTAAAAAGTTTTATAGAGCAGATCGGTATTGTATTGATAATAATACTTACTGCTTACCTGGTGTTGAACCATCAGATAAGCATCGGAGCGATCATGCTGCACATTATGTTATTTAATAATGTATCGGCGCCCATCAGGCAGCTGCACAGGATCTATGATGAGGTGAATGACGCGTTTATTTATGCCGAAGCTTATTTCCAGATTATTGATGATGATGAAGAAGTAGAACAAACCGGAAGGCATATTGTAACAGAGGCAGAAGGAACTTTCGAAATGTGCCATGTAGATTTTACCTATCCCAATGGAACAAAAGCGTTGCACGATGTAAGCCTGAAAATAGAACGTGGTAAAACCACAGCTCTTGTAGGTCTAAGCGGTGCCGGTAAAAGCACGGTATTAAACCTGCTTAACAAGTTTTACCAGCCGGACAGCGGCGCAATATTACTTGACGGTATTTCTTTATCAGATTATGAGAACAGCTCTATAAGAAGTGAGATAGGCCTGGTGCTTCAAAAAAACCATATTTTTAAGGGTACCATAGAAGATAATATCCGCTATGGAAAAATAGAGGCCTCCTATGAAGAAATTACACTGGCCGCCCAAAAGGCTTATCTCCACAACCAGGTAATGGAACTGCCCATGCAATATAAAAGCGATGCGCAATTACTAAGCGGAGGCCAGCAGCAACGTATTGCTATTGCCAGGCTGTTTTTAAAAGATCCGCCTATTATATTTTTGGATGAACCCACTGCCAGCCTGGATGCCATTGCTACAGAACAGATCAAAAACAGCCTGGATGCTATTAAACAAAACAGAACCGTTGTAATGATTTCGCACTCTATTTCCCAGATTGTAGATGCGGATATTATTTATGTATTAAAGCAGGGCAGAGTGGTGGAAAGCGGAAAGCATGAAGAGCTGGTAAGGATCAATGGGGTGTATAAGGAAATATTTGATGCATCGGCCAGGAGCCTGAATATTGAGCGCCTGGCTAAAACCTTATCATCCTGAGCATGTTAAAAACTCAGATGATAAAAGTTGATTAAGTGTTTTTACATAAACTGTTACAGGCAGTGGTAACATGATATTTTTGAGTTAAGCCCTTTGCCATATCGCTGTGGGCCGTGGGTGATTGACCGCGATCTTATTTCTTTTGATTGATATAGGCTGCTTCGTACGAAGCAATCCATTGCTTTACCGACATTTTTTTTACCAGTTCACCAATCAATCCAAATGGGATGTTCTCCACCTTTTTAAAGCGGATACAACTTTTACCCATATCTAATTTGCTTTTGCTGTGCTTGGGATATTCGGCAGTAAACCATGCAAGCAGCTCAGGATTCGTATAAATGCCCATGTGGTATAAACTGACAGCATTTTTTTGCGAAGCCAGGTTAATAAATGGCAGGGGCAGCCCGGGTGTACAATGATAGCCTGCCGGATAAATGCTATGAGGAACTACATAGCCGATCATTCCGTAGCTCATCGCCTCCTCATAACCTTTAGGGAGGTTTTTAAGAATGGTGTGTCTTAATTTATCGAAATACGGCTTTATTTCAGCCGGTATTTCGTTTAAGTATTCTTTAACTGAGGTGACTTTTGACAGCATAAATAGGAGAGCGTTGTTTTACCGTTAAAGATACTTAATGGAGAGCTGATTCAAAAAAGTAAATAAGATACCCAATATTTTAAAACCCACAGAGCTTCACACGGTTATTTACTGAGAACACCGAACTATTTTTGCGCTCTTCCGTGTAATCTGCGAGCGATACAGGGTATTGGGATTGCCCTGATTTTTTGTTTAGCAGCCACAGAATGCACCGAAATTTTTATTTGAATATGATCTCACGATACGCTCTGTGCATTCCTGTGCTTCCTTATTTTTCCGCATCTCGTAAACGGTTTTTCCCGATTTCGACAACCATCTTTGGCCGTGTCGTCTATTTTTGTGTTAACAAAAGCAATCAGGGCTTCTCCCGCTTTTTCTCCTGTAAGGCAGGTAGTTTTTAGAGGGTTGTCCCGACAATAAAAAAGTATAGTTTTCCTTAAGCAGATAGTTTTCGAGAGTGCACCGTTTATTTCTATAAGGGGTGCTTTTTTTTGGTTGACAGGTAACAGAAGCCTTTAAATTTCTCAACTCTGTCACACCATTTCCCCGACTGTCATCTGACAATTAAGGTACATTAATATATTTGTGTATCTGCAGGCTGAGTTCCCATTTAGGGTTTCTCTTAATGTAATCTACGATAAGAGGTGTTATTTTATCTGCCCTGCCCCATTCTGGTTGCAGGTATAATTTACATGTTCCAGAAACCTGCGCTGCAAAGCGCTCTCCCCAGGCAAAATCTGATAGGTTATAAACGATTACTTTGAGCTCGTGTGCTACAGGTAAGATTTCCGGCAGCGGCGCTTTAAATTTTTTGGGAGAAAGGCATATCCAGTTCCAGTTACCGGAAAGAGGGGAAGATCCTGATGTTTCAATATTGGTTTCAATGCCCTCCTTTTGTAAGGCTATAGTAAGATCATCCAGGTTATGCATTAAGGGCTCACCACCTGTAATAACAGCTAGCGGAGCGCCCGATTGCTTTACAATTGAAACAATTTCTGCAATATTTAGAACAGGGTGCCCTTCCATCGGCCAGCTTTCCTTAACATCGCACCATACACAGCCCACATCGCAGCCTCCCAGCCGTATAAAGTAAGCCGCCCTTCCCTGGTGAAAGCCTTCACCCTGTATGGTATAAAAATGTTCCATTACAGGCAGCGACCTGCTTTCTAAAGGAAGCACATTGGATGCTATTAGAGATGGATGATTTATAATCTGGAATTTAACATTTTATATAAATACTTAATTCCCTGATGAATAGAGAGTGCCAGCATATCCGGTAACCAGTAACCTTTTAGTCCCGGTCTACACAGGATTTAAAGGTGTTTTTCATCAGAGCGGCGATAGTCATAGGTCCTACGCCCCCCGGAACAGGGGTAATAAAAGAGCATTTAGACGCTACGTTGTCAAAATCTACGTCGCCTACAAGCCTGTAACCCGATCTTTTGGTAGTATCTTCCACGCGGGTAATACCTACGTCAATTACTACAGCGCCCTCCTTTACCATTTCGGCCTTTAAAAACTCGGGCCTGCCAATAGCGGCTACAATAATATCGGCCTGCCTGCATATTTCATCCAGGTTTTTGGTTTTAGAGTGGCAAACGGTAACGGTACAATTGCCGGGGTTGGTATTGTTACTTAACAATATGCTTATGGGGCGACCAACAATATGGCTACGGCCCAGCACCACGGCATGTTTACCAGTTGTCTGAATATTATTATGCTCCAGCAAAAGCATGATGCCATAAGGGGTGGCAGGAATGAAAGATTCTTCACCCATAATCATTTTGCCCATATTTTCGGGATGGAAGCCATCTACATCTTTTGAAACAGCAATGCTTTCTATTACTTTCTCTTCTGAAATATGAGGGGGCAGCGGCAGTTGAACCAATATGCCATCCACTGATATATCTTCGTTCAGTTCCTGGATTTTATCAAGCAATTTCATCTCGCTTACTTCTTCCTCGTATTCTATTAAGGTAGATACAAACCCGATCTCATTACAGGTTTTAACTTTTGAGTTCACATAAGTTTGACTGGCTCCGTTATTCCCTACTAAAATAGCAGCTAAATGGGGCACTTTTTTTCCTGTTGCCGCACGTTGGGCTACATCAATTTTAATCGTATTTAAGATAGCTTTGGCTGTCTTTTTTCCATCCAGTAATTGCATGTTGCAAAGATGCATAAAGTTTGTCAAGGCTGCAGTAATAATTTCGTTGCGAAGGGATAAAATGTTAAATCCGAATAGTTGATCAGGGTCAATTTTTTATACAGTAATTTTTATATTTGATTGATATTCAATCAAATGAATTTTTTATATAAAATCACATATGATTTGATTTTAAAAAAATATTAAGAAGATATGAATGTTTTGTTAAAAAAAACTATAACTTTCCCTTTTGAATGAAGAAGATATAGTATGTTTTCATATTTAAATCTCTTTTTTTAATCCGATTTAATCATTATTTAACAAAAACGTTTTACATGAGAAAAACTCTATTGCTTTTAGCAATGTTTATGGGATTTTCGTTTCTGGCTTTTTCTCAAACCAGAACGGTTACAGGTACGGTATTGGATGAAACCGGTACTTCCGTGCCTTTTGCCACTGTTTCTATCAAAGGGACAAATACGGGTGTTTCGGCTGATGAGGAGGGTAAATTTAGTATCCACACCTCCATTGGAAGTACTTTGGTATTTTCAGCTACCGGCTTTAGCACTGTTGAAGTAGTGGTAAGAGGTAATACTGTTACCGCAGTTCTTACAAAAGGAGAAGGAGCTGTAATTGATGAAGTCATTGTTACTGCTTATGGGCGGTCAACAAAATCAACATTTACAGGTTCGGCTACTGCAATAAACGCAGATGCGATTGAAAGACGCCCCTTAACCAGTATCACAAAAGCTTTAGATGGGGCAGCGCCGGGTGTGGTTTCAACTTTGGGTTCTGGTCAGCCTGGCTCCAATGCAGGAATAAGGGTGAGAGGATTTGGCTCTATCAATGCTTCGGCTGATCCGTTGTATGTAGTTGACGGAGTTCCGTTCAAAGGTGATTTGAACTCTATTAACCCGAATGATGTAGAGAATATTACAGTATTAAAAGATGCCGCCGCCTCCACACTTTATGGTTCCCGCGCTGCAAACGGTGTGGTAATGATCACCACTAAATCGGGTAGAAATACATCGGGCAAAATAAACGTTAACTTTAAAGCAAATGTAGGTGTAGCTTCCCGCGCTGTTAAACGATATGATGTAATGAATGCGCAGGAGTATCTGGAAACAGTATTCCAGGCTTACAAGAACCAGGAAATTTTCGAAAAAGGAATTCCTGAGAGCCAGGCCGGTATTAACGCCATTAACCGGATGAAAGGTACGGTAGATCCGATTTTTGGTGTAAATGAGGAGTATAACCCATATAATATTCCGGTAGATCAGTTAATAGATCCGGTTACCGGAAAATTAAACCCTTCTGCACAATTAAAATGGAACGATAACTGGCTGGATGAAGTGATGGCAAAAAATCCGGTACGCCAGGAGTATCAGCTCGATCTTTCAGGAGGAAGCAACGTAATGAAAGGATTTGCTTCAATAAATGTATTAAGAGAGAACGGATTGCTGAAAACTACCTCATTTGACAGGTTTACCGGACGTGCAAATACTGAATTTACACCTAAAGACTGGTTTAAAACAAGCTTATCTGTTAACCTTTCTAAAGGCACATCAAATATGTTGAGTTCTACAGGTAGTTCAACGTCGAATGTGTGGTATTCTGCCGAGCAGATGGCCCCTATTTACCCTATCTATGAGCGTAATGCAGATGGCTCTTTTAAATTGGGCGCTAATGGTGAAAAACTGTTTGATTATGGTTTGAACAGGGCTGCCGGTGCTCAGCAAAACTTTAACTCGATAGCTGTTCTGTACGATGATAAATATTATGATCTCAGAAACAACGTAGGTACCCGGGCGTCTGTAGAGTTTAATACACGTGATCAAAAGTATGGTGCTTTTCAGGGTTTTGCTTTAACTTTTAATCTTGGAGCTGATTATATTGACAGAGCGTATACTTTTTACTATAATCCCTATTTTGGTAATGCAAAAGGTTCCGGCCGTTTAAACAAAGAATGGAACAAAACGTTCTCTTATACATTTAATCAATTGTTAACCTGGAACAGGGTTTTCGGTGAGCACGCAGTAGATGTTTTGATGGGACATGAGAGTTATGCTTACAAGTTTAATTTGTTGAGTGCACAAAAAACAGGATTTCCGTTTGGAGGCCTCTATGAACTAGCTCCGGGTTCATCAATTTCCGATGCTAATTCTTACGAAAATAACGATAACCTCGAATCTTATTTATCAAGAGTAGAATACAATTTCAATAAAAAATACTATTTGTCTGGTAGTTTCCGTACAGATGGTTCTTCCAGGTTCTTCAAAGATAACAGGTGGGGCCAGTTTTGGTCTATAGGTGGTGCCTGGAAAATATCTGAGGAAGAATTTCTTCAGGGCCTTACCTGGCTGAACAGTTTTACCATCAAATCCAGTTATGGCGGGCAGGGTAATAATGATCTGCAGTATGATAACGCTTCTGCTTATTACGCATGGCAGGCGTTTTATGACCTTACATGGAATAATGCCAATAATAACGGTGGCGCGGTAACTTCTGTAGAAAACAAAAAAGTAAGCTGGGAAAAAAACCAGAGTCTTAATATAGGATTTGATGGACGGCTCTTAAAAAACAGGCTGACAGTAAGCTTCGACTGGTATACGCGTAAAACCACCGATATGTTATTAAACAGGCCATTGGCATTGTCTTTGGGCTTCGATGGGTTTAATGATAACATTGGCGACATGAAGAACTCTGGTATTGATTTATCAGTTGGTTATGATGTAATAAGAAATGGAGATGTAACGTGGAATATAACTGCGATGGCATCCAAAGTGCAAAACAAGGTGCTTAAACTAACCGGTAAATCTGATAAAGAGGAGATTATCAGCAGCACGACGATCATCCGGGTCGGAGAATCTATTAACTCCTTCTATATGGCAAGAAGCGCAGGGGTTGATCCTGCTACCGGCGACCAGTTATACTGGGTTTATGACAAGAAGGAAGATGAATTTGACCGCAGCAAGCATTATATTTCAAGCGATAAGAGTAAAGCGGCTGCCAGCAGGGTGATTTTGGGTAATCGTATTCCTAAACTGTATGGTTCTTTGGGAACTACGTTGAACTTTAAAAAATTTGATTTCTCTTTGCTTACAGCCTACTCCATAGGAGGAAAAATATATGATGTAGTGGGGTACAGTTATTTAAATCCCTTATATATTGGAAATAATCTCTCAAGGGAAGTGCTCAGGGCGTGGAAGCAACCCGGAGATATAACAGACGTTCCAAGAATGCAAAAAGAAGTAACACTCACTATCAACGACAGGGCTTTGGTTGATGCTTCTTACTTTGCCATCAAAAGCGTGTCTGCAGGATATACATTTGATATTAATCGTATAGGACTTAACTCTGTAAGATACTTTATACAGGGAGATAATTTATACATGTTTGCAGCCCGCCAGGGAATGAACCCCCAGTTTAATTTTACCGGGACAACTGATTATGTTTTTACTCCTAACAGGATAATTTCTATGGGAATCAATGTTAATTTTTAATCCAATAACAATGAAAAAGTACATATATATATCAACGCTTTTTATAGGACTGAGCTTTGTTTCCTGTAAAAAGGATTTTTTAGAAACCAGCCCAACTGACAGAGTCGCAGCGCCAACATTGTTTGAAACCACACAGGGAGCCCAGGTTGCAATGGATGGTATTTACCGCATGTTATATTCTTCGGGCTGGACTACCGCTAATACTGGTCAGAATTTTGGTATTATGTCAACCAAGCTCTACACTTCATTGATGGGTGAAGATATGGTGCAGGATGCCCAGGGTAATGGCTGGTTCTATTTTGATTACCGCTTCGATGTAAGGAGCCGTTATACCTTAACTTCGTGGAGACCTTATGCCACCTGGAACTTTTATTATACTTTAGTAAGCAACGCGAACTACATTCTTGCTGAGGAGTTGCGTTTACCGGGAGATAAGTCTGTCGTAAATAACATTATGGCGCAGGCTTATGCCATGCGGGCTTATGCTTATTTCCAGCTTATCCAATCTTACCAGCAAACCTATATAGGTCATCAAACCTCGCCGGGAGTACCTCTTTATACCGAGCCTACCACATCTGCATCTGAAGGTAAACCCAGAGGAACCGTAGAGGAGGTTTATACACAAATAAATGCAGATATCAATAAAGCTATAGAACTATTTGCTGCAAAAGGGGCACAATCTCATAAATCACATATAGATTATTATGTGGCACAGGCTATAAAAGCTAATGTGGCATTGGTGCAGAATAAATGGACCGAAGCAGCAGCAGCAGCTACTGAAGCATTATCAAAGTCAGGACTGGCTATGATAAGCGGAGACGATTTATACACAGGATTCAATAGTGTTAAAGCAAAAAATGTAATGTGGGGAGCAGAGATTATTGCAGATCAATCCACTATATATTCTTCCTTTTTCTCTCATATGGATGCATCGGCAGATCGTTATGCAAAGTCTTCCCGTAAATGTATCTATAAATGGCTGTATGATCAGATTCCTACTGCCGACGCACGTAAAAAATGGTGGAATGGCGCTACAGACGGAGGTACCAATGTCACCAAACCCTATAACCAGGTTAAATTCAGGTATGCAGATGTTGCGGCAGATTTAGGCGACTATATCTTTATGCGTGCCGAAGAAATGCAGCTGGTTAAAGCAGAAGCGCTTTGCCATGCTGAAAAATATGCAGAGGCTAAGGAGGCTTTAGCCGCATTGTGGAAGCTTAGAAATCCAACAGGATACCAGGCTGCTTTAGATCAGGCTACTTTGTCAAAAGAGCTGACTATGGGCTCTACAGGTACTCCGATAACATTGATGGATTATATTATATTACAGCGCCGCATTGAGCTTTGGGGCGAGGCAGAACGTATTTTCGATATTCTGCGTTTGAAAACCGGGTTTAACAGGAATGCTGCAGGCTCTAATCACAGTTCAAAGCCAACCTGGAATACACTGGATCCTGCCAACAAGGAGTTTATTTTAACAATTCCGCAAAAGGAATTTGATGGGAATCCTAATATGAACGCTACAACAGATCAAAATCCACTTTAAAATAATAAAACCCATATGAAACATCTTTTAGTTTAGCTAAAACAGGTAGATTAGAAGACGTTTCATTGGGAAAATTAATAAAATTAAAAAATAAACGGATGAAAAGAGTTTATACAAACATACTTGGAGCGTTAGCGGTTTTATTGTTTTTTTCTTCCTGCGAAAAAACCGATGGTGCGCTTTATAGCGGAGCGCCCAATAAAATCAGCTTCTTTTCTACTACTACCAGCTTAAACATGACTGGCGGAGAGCTGAAGGTGCCTGTAGGACGCACTTCCACATCAGGAGAATTGTCGGTGCCTGTTACTGTTACGGCATCCGGCGCCGGCTATACCAATGTATTTACAATGGCCGGGCCGATAGCTTTTGCCAGTGGTGAGGCCAAATCATATGCAATAGTTAAATACGGTGATTTCTCAGTTATTGATCCCAGCGCTTTATCGGTAACTGAAGGTAATAACAACGATGTAAATGTGGGTTTGGCTTTTCCTTTCTCTTTAAATATTGCCGATGATAATATTTCACCTGCTAATAAGAAGAAAATTGATGTATTAGCTTCGAATAAATTAGAGTTTGGTGCTCCGGTTACTACTACTATGGATTCTTATTGGGCAGAAAAAGTAATAGACATACAAATAGCAAAGGCCAATGGAGCGAATGTTTTTAAAGTGATCTCTCCGTTCGGATTTCGAAGCTTTGCATTTATGATTAAATCTGATGGCAAAACTGTCGTGTGCCCGAATCAAGTAATAGATGATGGCGGTGCATTGGGACTAGTTACTATGGCAAATGTTACTGGTACTATAAGTAATGGAAAAGTGACTTTGAAGCCGGCGTCTTACCTCTTACCTGATGGACGAGGATGGGCTGGTGGTAACGAGATAATTACTATGCCTGCAGGATTTTTAGATTAGTGTTTTCTGTTAGTAACAGACTTAATTACAAGTGCCGTCTCCTATTGGTGAGGCGGCATTTATATTCTATTATATCTTGGCCTAACAAAGATGCAAATTTTTGCTATTGTGGAAGTTATAACTAACGCTAAAATACTTCAGGCGGTATTCGGCTATCTTGGCTAAATAATCAGACGTAGCGCCACATTTCTTTTCATTACCTTCGCTCTAAACAAAAAGAATTTCATGCAGGATCAGCAACCCAACCAGCTCAATATAGAAATATCGGAAGAAGTGGCAGAAGGCACTTATGCCAATCTCGCTATCATTACGCATTCTCATGCAGAATTCGTATTCGATTTTGTGAACATTATGCCGGGTACGCCCAAAAGTAAAGTAAAAGCCCGCATTATATTTACTCCTCAGCATGCCAAGCGTTTTATGAAGGCGATGATAGATAATATCGAAAAATTTGAAGCTATGCAGGGGCCGATAAAAGATCTGGACGAAGTGCAGATCCCGGTGAACTTTGGCGGACCCACAGCGCAGGCATAGGAGTTAGCTGCTGAGGGTAAGCAGCATTAATGTACGATATACGATATGAAAGCCAAAGGCTAAAAGCAGAAAGCTGGAAGCAAAAAGATAAAAGCCTTCTGCCTTAAGCCATAAACCATATAGTGCAGAAATTCTATACTCAATTAAATGTAGAATGTTAAGTGGATCCGGCAACCAGTATCCAGTATCCGGCAACCAGTAACCAGTAACCAGTATCCAGTAACCAGTAACCTGAATGCAGTATCTACTTCCGTTTTCTCGCTTCCGCTTCACTGCTGTACACAGGCAGCGGAGGATCGGGTTTTTGTTTTATCCAGATGGTTATTTGCTGGGTAGTTTGCTTATCTGATTTTAAAGTAGCGGTAACACATACTTTTTTAACTGTAGGATTATCAGGTAATACCAGATCATTGCCCTGGAATTTCCCGTAGTCCGTTTTGAAGTCAAGTTCTTTAGCGGTAAGTGGCCGCCAACTGCCATCGCTCATTTTCCCGTCTACATTAATATAATTATGTGTACCTTTTTTAAGGCTATCGGTGTATAAGTGGAAGTGGATGCTCTCTACCCGTTGGGCATTGGCAGTAAATACCCAAAATGAAAGGATTAGTGTAAGAAAGTAGTTCATGCTCTTAAATTTCCAAACAATTGACGATAGATTGAAACAAAAGGTTTGCTGTTATCCGTAAACGGAGGTCCCCCAGTTTAAACAAAAAGCTGCCTTTTGTAAAGCTGTATCGAATTTTCAAAGCCCAGGTACAGGGCGTCGCAGATAATTGCATGACCAATACTCACTTCATCCAGCCATGGAATACAGCTGGCGAAAAACCCCAGGTTTTTTAGGTCAAGATCATGACCGGCATTAAGTCCGAGCCCCAGTTCCTGGGCTCTTTTGGCGGCTTTTATATAAGGTTCAATCGCTTTGTTCCGGTCTTTATGATAATGACCGGCATAACCTTCGGTGTACAGCTCTATCCTGTCTGTACCTGTAGCGGCTGCTCCTTCCACCATTCTTTCATCCGGATCTACAAAGATCGACACCCTTATGCCTGCCGCTTTAAAAACCCCAATAATATGGGTAAGATAATCTCTATGTGCGACCGTATCCCAGCCATGATCGCTGGTGAGCTGTCCCAGGGCATCGGGTACTAATGTAACCTGATGGGGTTTAACCTCCAGCACCAGGTCAACGAATTTTTGTTCGGAACAGTTCCCTTCAATATTAAATTCTGTGGTAAGCAAAGGCTTTAGCTCCCGTACATCGGTATATCGTATATGTCTTTCATCCGGCCTGGGGTGCACGGTAATACCATCTGCACCAAATTTTTCTGCATCCAGTGCCATTTTTATAAGGTTAGGATTATTGCCTCCGCGGGAATTTCTCAGCGTAGCTATTTTATTTATATTTACTGAAAGTTTCGTCATGATAAAAATGTTTTCGTTCCTGGCTGTTACAGGTTTCATGATATGGTCCTCTTTCGCGCAAACAGCACCCCCGTCCGCCGGTAAAGTTTTGGCGAAAGCATTCAGCAAAGCTAAAGCAGAAAATAAGAATGTGTTTATAATTTTTCATGCATCCTGGTGTGGATGGTGTAAAAAAATGGATGCCGCGATAAATGATGCTGCCTGTAAATTTTTTTTTGATGATAATTATGTAATGGAGCATCTAACCATTCTTGAATCGGAGGAAAAAAAAGAACTTGAGAATCCCGGTGCAGCGGAACTGTTCAAAAAGCACGCACCTGAGCACTCGGGTATACCCTTTTGGTTAGTGTACGATGCAAAGGGCAAAGTAATAGGAGATGCGGTAATGCCGGACGGCAATAATTCAGGTTGCCCGGCTGCGGTGCAGGAAGTAGCACATTTTATAGATGTGCTGAAAAAATCATCAAAAATGGATCATAAAACCGAAAAAGCTATTTTTGATCGTTTCAGGAAAAATGAGTCTGCCAGGTAGGGATTAATAGGGTTCTAAAAACAACTGGTTACGAAAGCCATCGCCTGAATTAGTGATGGGGCTTTTTTTGTAGCTGCATTGATTTGAATTAATTTTATACAAAAGTGTCTAAACTTCAAAAAATGAACATACAATAAATGCCTGGCTGAGGCGCAAATAAAAGGACCTGTTATAAACAGCCTGACGAATCCGATTTTTGGAAAAATATATTGCTTCGGCAAGTTCAGGACAACATTTTTCTCTCATAACAAGCTCCAATAATGCAACTTCAAACAAGTTATCTTTTGGATAATGCCGGAAGAGCGGCTGAAAAAAGCGTTATAAATATATTGAGAGAAACACCAGGATCCGCTGGAAAATCAATTTCCGGCGGATTTTTTTATGCCGAAAGACTATTAGCCTGTTCTGACAGGTCTTTTGTATTATTTATGGTTCCCTCTTTCCTGTAAAAACGTTTCTGAAAAACCAGGAGTGTAATAACACCGGTAGATATAGCCATATCAGCAATGTTGAATATGGGGCTAAAAAATTCAAAAGGCTCGCCGCCAACCCAGGGAATCCAATGAGGGTATGTAGTTTTAACCATAGGGAAATAAAGCATATCCACTACGCTTCCGTGTAAAAATGAGGAGTATCCTTTTCCCTCTAAGGTAGCAATACCGCCATAGCTGACATAATCGCCAACGGCGGTGTCAAAATGCAGCCCTTTGTCAAATATCATTCCGTAGAACATACTGTCAATAAGATTTCCCAGCGCGCCGGCATAAATAAGCGCCACACAAACCATAAAGCCACGGGAATATTTTTCCCTGGCAAATTTTGCAAGGAGCCAGCTCCCGAAAACCACAGCTAAAAGGCGAAACAGGGTTAAGGCCACCTTTCCGGCCTCATTACCAAATTTCCAACCCCAGGCCATGCCACTGTTTTCAATAAAATGAATGCGCGCCCAGTCCATTCCCAGAATGCGCGTAACTTCTCCTATGGGAAAATGGGTTTTGATGTAGATCTTCGATGCCTGATCTACGATCAAAATCAATACAATAATTAATACCGATGTACTTAATTTTCCAGCCTTCATAAGGGTGCAAAGATGCTTTTAATTTTCAATTTTTTGGACTTAAATTTTTTTTCGTTTATAAGGAATGATGGATGTGCTGCATATGAAGTGGTGTAAAGTAATAAAGACGGGATATAACCTGCTGCCGTAACCTAAAAGCTATTCGCTCCAGTACACGCGCTTTACCCGCTGGGAAATACCTGTCATGATCTCGTAAGGGATCGTGTCTATAGCTTCTGCCAGCTCCTGCAAGGGCAAACCAGGACCAAAAACGATGACCTCATCCCCTTCTTTTACTCCTTTAATAGATGTTACATCAATCATTACCATATCCATGCATACTGTGCCGATCACGTATGCTTTTTTGTTTTTTACCAGCATATATCCTACTCCGTTGCCTAGCCGCCTCGAATATCCATCGGCATAACCGATACGAACAGTGGCTATAACAGTATTTTGCTGTACAACGCCTCTGCGGTTGTAACTTACGGTTTCTCCTTTGCTGAGTTGTTTTACCTGGGCGATGGTAGACTTCAGCGTAAGTGCCGGCTGGAGCTTTTTACTGATGTTTTTACCTGCAATGCCATAAAGACCAATTCCCAGGCGTACCATATCCATTTGTAGCAGTGGAAAACGGGCTATCGCCGATGAGTTGGCAATATGTTTTAAAAAAGAGTATGTAACAGCAGCTTCCAGCTCTTTAGTGGCCTGGAGCAGCACTTCGCATTGCTTGAGCGTAAATGCATCTTCTACTTCGTCTTCGCTTGCAGCAAGATGAGAAAAAACAGATTGTATACGAATGAGGCTGTTGTCCTTTAGCAGCTTCCCGAGTTTTTGGATATCGGCAATATGGAAGCCCAGGCGGTTCATACCTGTTTCCACTTCAATGTGCACGGGGTAATTTTTTAATCCCGACTGATGTATATGATTCTGAAAATCATATAATTGCCTAAAAGAAAAAACAACCGGTTCCAGGTAATTGTCAGTGATAGCGTCAAAAGCATTTTCTTCAGGATTTAAAACCATAACAGGTATGGTAATGCCGGCTTTGCGAAGCTCTACACCTTCATCTGCATAGGCAACGCCCAGGTAATCGGCTTTATGATATTGTAATAACCCGGCAATTTCGCTGCCGCCGCTACCATAAGCAAAAGCTTTTACCATCACCATCATTTTGGTTGCCGGGTTCAGCATTTGCTGAAAAGCCTTATAATTATGGGCAATAGCATTGAGATTGATTTCGAGGATGGTCTGGTGGGCTTTCTGTTCCAGCTGTGCCACAATTTCTTCAAACTCGAACAAACGCGCGCCTTTGATCAATATGGCCTCGTCCCTGAATTCAGGTGTATGAAGATGGCGCAGGAAGTCCTTGGTAGTAAGAAATGGTGAAAAAAGGATCTGCTGCTTCTTTTCCCCAATAAGTTGGGGTACAAGGTTAAGCATCTGCTCTCCAATACCTATAAAACGGCTGATATTATGTTTTTGAAGCTGTTCAAGAATATTGCTGTACAGATGGGTCATACTTTCTCCGCTTTGCAAGAAGTCGGAAAGGATAACGGTTTTTTTCAGCCCTTTTGCCTGCTGCTTTAAAAAATCAAGTGCAATAGCCAGCGAGTCTGTATCTGCACTATAGCTGTCGTTGATAATGATACAGTTATTGACGCCTTTCTTAAATTCCAGCCGCATGTTCACCGGCTGTAGTGTTTTCATGCGCTCTTTTATAATAGCTGTGTCCAGATTCATATACACCAGTACCGCGCAGCAGGTAATAGCATTTTCTAATGAAGCATCGTCGGTAAACGGTATTTCTATTTCAAAGACCTGCCCGGTACAGCCAAGCTTTATTTTTGAAATACGGCCTTCTCTTTTCAGGCTAATGATGCGGAGCGGGTTGTGTTTTTGCTTTCCCCAGGAGAAGGAAGGCCGGTTGATGCCTGCAATTTCCATCCTTATCATTTCATTATCACCGTTAAAAATAATGACCGATGAATGGATGAACAATTGTAACTTTTCCCTGAGTTTCTCCTGCTCACTGAGAAAGCCCTCGCTATGCGCTGCTCCCATATGGGTGAGTACGCCAATGTCGGGCTGTATAATGGGTTCCAGCTTTTCCATTTCTCCCGGCTGGCTGATACCTGCTTCAAAAATGGCGAGGTTATTGGCCGGCCCTGTTTCCCATACGCTCAGGGGAACACCTATTTGAGAATTATAGCTTTTGGGGCTTCTTACAATATTATACTGAGGCCTTAACAGTTGGTAGAGCCATTCTTTTACCACAGTTTTACCGTTGCTGCCGGTAATGCCAATAACATTCAGGCTAAACCGGTTTCGATGCGCGGTGGCTATTTTTTGTAAAGCCTCCTGTACTTTTTCAACTTTGAAAAAAACAGCGCCGGGATATTGGGGTACGATGCTGTTTTTGGCTATTACAAAATATTTTACACCGGCTTTGTGCAATTCTGCAATGAACCGGTGTCCGTCTCTTCTGGGCCCGGGTAATGCAAAAAACAATGAGCTTTCGGGGTGCATAACTTTCCGGCTGTCGGTAAGTAACGTAGTGATGGTAACATCAGGAAGCTTTTGCTGACCTGTTTGTAAAATAGAAGCTATTTCTTGTAATGTAAACATCCCTGCAATAGAAAAAGGGTGAATTGTATAAATGAAGTGTCGGCTACAGATCAGCCGGGCTGTCTTCTGTTTCTTCCGGAATACCTTTTCTTTTTTGAAGGATGGAGTAAAGAATACTTCCGGTGATACATATTACAATAACCACCAGCGAAAGCACTACCTGCTGCGATTTGTCGATCCATTGTGAGATCCAGTGTTCTCCCAGCATTTTAACGCCTATAAATACAAGAACAATAGCGATACCCTGCTGAAGGTAATCGAATTTATTGACCGCACCTCTCAGTACAAAAAAGAGGGAGCGAAGCCCCAGTACGGCAAAAATGTTGGATGTATAAATTACCATTTTATTGGTGGATATACCCATTACAGCAGGAATAGAATCTACCGCGAAAACCAGGTCAATTACAGAAAGCATGGCTACTACTACAAATAATACGGTATAGCGCCTTTTCCCGTTCTCTTTAATAATATATCTTCCGCCTCCGTCATGAGGTACCAACGGCAGCACACGTTTCATCCACTTATATACGGCATGTGTTTTGGGGTCAAATTCTTCATCATCGCCCGCGGTAAACATTTTAATACCCGTATATACCAGGAAGGCTCCAAACACATATAAGACCCAATGAAAACGGGTTACCAGCTCTACACCAAGCGTAATAAAAATAACCCTGAATACGATGGCCATTAATACGCCAAACAGCAGAGCCCTGCCATAATAAATATCTTTTACTCTGAATGCGTTGAAAATCAATATGAATACAAAGATATTATCAATACTCAGGCTTTTTTCCATCAGGTAGGCGCTAAGGTATTCGATGGCAATGGTTTTATTTTCTTCATAAATAAGGAAAACGAAAAAACCCAGGCCCAGCATTACCCAAAATACAGATTGCCAAAGCGCTGTTTTAAGGGTGATAGCAGTGTTTTTCTTGCTAAACAGCCCCATGTCGAATACAAGGGCAATAACAATTACAATACCAAATACGAGGTAAGAGATTTGATCGGGTGTCATTAAATATGTATAGTTGAATAAGTATGGATGCTAAACAGCAAAGCTTTCCCCGCACGCGCAGGTGCGGGAAGCATTAGGGTTATTAAAGAAAAATCCTTTTCCGTTCAGCCCTTCAGAAAAATCAAGGGTCGTGCCTAAAAGGTAAAGCAGGCTTTTCATATCTGTAACTATTTTAATGCCATTATCTTCAAATACCTGGTCTTTAGGCCTTTCCTCACTGTCAAAATCGAGTTTATAGCTCAAACCTGAGCAGCCACCGCTAACCACACTTACGCGTAAAAAGCTGTTTTTACCCTGGCTTTGATTTTCAGCCAGGATCTGCTCTATCCGGGCTTTTGCCGGGTCACTTATTTGTATGCTGTCTGCAGAAAATGTATGATTCATTATTACTTTTTTGAAGGGAGCGCCATTTTATGGGTTATTCGTACAATTGCCACTTTCTTCTTTACCGTTCTGATTACAGAAATGTAGAACAGCAAAGTTATTATATTGTTGAAAGAGTTGGAAAATCAGGGGCGGGTATTATTAAAAATCAGCCATTTTTCTTTTGTACCCTGTAAACAACCACGAATTCCTTATTTTTACCCTGATTCCTATTGTTTATTGAACCTTATTGCAATAACTATGAAATTGCTACAGTCCATATTTATTATTGCTATTTTGTTTGGTTCCTGCGGATTGAGCGAGCGGGAAAAGTCGATAAAAGAGAAAGAAGCGACGCTGAATGAAAAACAGCAGACCTTATTGTTGTTGGAGCAGCAGCTTACACAGAAAGAAAAGCAGCTGCAGGAACGCGAATATAAGCTGGATAGCACCAGAAGGGAAATTGATTCCGTGGTCATTCATGGCCCGTCTATCGTGGGCAAATGGCAGGTTAAAATGCAGTGTGTGGAAACTTCCTGTACCGGTTCCGCTATTGGTGATATTAAAACAGAGCAATGGGAGTTTGCAAGTTCCGGTAACGATATTGTAATGAAAGCGTATGTAGGCAAAAATCTTACACGAATATATAACGGCAATTATACGCAGAGAGGTTTGCAGCTGTCAGATAAAAGTGCTCCGGGGGCCACGAAAATTGAAGTTACTTTAAGGATGCTCAATGAGAAAAAAATGGACGGTATAAGGGAAATTGTACTTTCTGATTGTAAAACAACTTACTCAATCAATGCCGACCGGTTATAGGCCGGTTTACAATATTATATGGTAGCGTTATTGTCATCTTTAGATTTTACTTTACCGTTGACTAACCCGGTTATCATTTTTGCGCTGGTGCTTTTTATTATATTATTTGCACCTATCCTGTTCAGCAAATTAAAAGTACCGCATATTATAGGACTGATCGTTGCAGGCGTAATAGTAGGGCCGTACGGGCTGAATTTGCTGAAGCGAGATACCAGCATTGTTTTATTTGGTACAGTAGGGCTGCTGTATATTATGTTTTTAGCCGGCCTGGAAATAGACCTGGCAGAATTTAAAAAAAATAAAAAAAAGATAGTTGTATTTGGAGCCCTTACCTTTTTTCTGCCTTTAATCTGCGGAACATTGGCGTCGTATTATATTTTAGGATATAGCTTTTTATCTTCCCTGCTGTTGGCCAGTATGTTTTCTACTCATACGCTGGTAGCCTATCCTATAGCCAGTAAATATGGCGTTATACGTAACAGGGCGGTAGCGATGGCAGTTGGAGGCACCATGATCACAGATACGGTAGCGCTGCTTTTGCTGGCAGCCGTATCTGGAATGGCCAGGGAGCAGGTCTCTTCTGCATTCTGGATACAGCTGGGCTTTTCTGCTGTTATTTTTGTATGTATTGTGCTTTTTCTGTTCCCCGTTATTGTAAGATGGTTTTTCAAGCGGTTCGATGATAGCGTTTCGCAGTATATTTTTGTGCTCGGTATGGTATTCCTGGCTTCTTTTCTGGCTGAGGCAGCAGGTATAGAGGCCATTATAGGTGCATTCTTCTCTGGCCTTGTATTAAACCGTTTTGTACCGCACAGCTCCGCTTTAATGAACCGTATCAACTTTGTGGGCAATGCCTTGTTTATACCTTTCTTTTTGATTAGTGTGGGAATGCTGGTAGATGTAAAGGTATTGGTAAAAGGATGGGGGGCGGCAAGGGTTGCGGGCGTTATTATTGGGGTAGCGCTGGTAACAAAATATTTTGCTGCGTGGCTTACCCAAAAAATATTCAAATTGACCGCCACAGAAGGAAAAATGCTTTTTGGCCTCAGTGCCTCTCATGCTGCTGCAACACTGGCCATCATATTGGTAGGCTACAATCTTATTATTGGTGAAACACCAACCGGCGAGCCCATTAGATTCCTGGACGAAGATGTGCTGAATGGAACGATCCTGTTAATACTCGTAAGCTGTGGGGTAGGTTCTTTTGTAACAGAGCGTTCAGCTAAAAAGCTGGCTTTGCAGGAAGAGGAAAAGGATGCTGCTGCAGAGGTTGCAGTTAATGATGAAAAGATACTGATATCCCTGGCTTATCCAGAGATTACCACCGATCTTATAGACTTTGGTGTAATGCTGAAACCTAAAAAAAGCAATATACCATTGTATGGCTTACATATTATTGATGATGCGGCCGAAGCGCAGAATACGGCGGGAAAAGGGAAAAAGATACTAGATAAAGCATTATCGCATGCCGCTGCATCTGAAAATAAAATGAGCCCCTTAATAAGATATGATTCCAGCATAAGCAATGGTATTATTTACACTATAAAAGAACAGCAGATAACAGATATAGTGATTGGTTTGCATAAGGGTGCCGATGAGAAAGTTTTTTTTGGAGAGATTACACAAAATATTATCAGGCGGATCTATAAAACCATATATATATATAAGCCATCGCAGCCTTTCAATACGCTGAAACGGATGATGGTGGCTATTCCTCCCAAAGCAGAAACAGAGCCAGGCTTTATCCATTGGGTTCAAAAAGTCTCAAGCCTTGCCACAGAAGCAGGCATGCGGGTGAATTTCTGTGGTGCAGAAGAAACACTTGCCGAAATTAAAAATATGGCGCAAAAAAATAGCGTAACATTGCAGGCTTCTTTCACCATCTTTACTAACTGGGACGACTTCCTGATTTTTACCAGAGAACTGAATATGAATGACCTGTTCATTATTATTTCATCGCGCAAAGGTTATAACTCCTATCTGCCACAGTTCAGCAAGCTTCCTTACTATCTATCCAACTACTTTTCGAAGCACAGTTATATCATTCTATACCCCGAGCAGCTGGAAACAGGCATCAACATGGGAGATATTCAGCAGGCCGACGGTAAGCTTATAGAAACGATCAGCGAGCAATTTGGAGCTATTAATAAAGCTGGTAAATACTTAAAGAAAAGGCTATGGAAAAAGTAGGTCATCTGCCAGCCGATTTTCTAAATCCTTGACCGAATGATCGGGTACTTCTTTGTATACCTGCACCGGGCGGCTACTGAATAAACAGTCGATGGGAAAATGGGTTGCTGCTGCTACCTGTCAGCTTCTCGAATTGAGGTTATTGCTCTTCGCATAGCATTTTTAAGTTTCGAAGGCTTTCGGTAAAGTTGCTGCTTACTGTTTTTTCAACAACACCAAATATTTTCATAATACGGAGCGGGTAAGGCCTCTTGCCGTAAAATTTCAGGGTTACACGGGTAAGAGAATCTTTAGACTCCAGTTTAATATAGCCTTTGGCAGCTGTTTGATAAGGAATATAAAGGCTGAGGTTGATGTATACCTGTTGCTGGGGCCTGATACCTGCAATAGACAAGCAACCTTTATTGATAGCCGTTACTCTGCTTTCCCAGCAAAACCGTGCGCCAGGTTTGCCATCAATTCCGTTGATCTTTGTTTGCATATCTTCGTCCTTTGTAAACCACGGGCTCCAGATGTTCATATTACGGATCGTGCTCGTATAGTCCCATACTTTTGATACCGGAGCGTGGATTTCTACAGATTGTTCTACTGTTATGGTACCCTTCACAAATAGTGCTGCAACCAAGAGTGTTATTACAATCATCAATAATATAAAGCCCGTCTTTTTTACTATACGCATATCCCAGAAGATTAGTTTTTTCTCTTTATTTAAAAAGCTGCATATCCCGTTTTTATGCCGGGTTCATATATTTTAAACAGGAAATCTAAAAGGCAGCATGTGTAGTGGCAATACTCTGTCGTTTTAGTTTTTAAATCTCACTTGTTTGGCTAATTGAATATTTGTTCAGGTATTTTTTTTAATAGTGTGATTAAAGATACAAAAACCTTTTTCTTATTGAGCCTGTGTTATAATTATATTTGAAAAAAATATATGCGCCCCGCAATAATCTCCCGGTAACGGTAAAGATATAGATGACAGTTGATTTCGGATAATGGGGTTGTAAGCTGCCTGCAACAGGCAGATTTATATAATGTTCGAATGTATTTAAAAATCATTTATTATCTTTTAAGCAAAATATTTAAAATATATGAAAAGTCTGCTTACTGTAACGCTTTTTTGCTTTTATTCAATAGTAGCACACGGTCAAAAGTCATCGTGGCTGTTTAATGGGAAGAATTTAACTGGCTGGACGGTTCACGGCACAGAAAAATGGTATGTGGAGAAAGGAGAACTGGTTTGCGAGAGCGGACCTGATAAGCAATATGGTTATCTTTCAACAGATAAAAAATATAAAAATTTTGAGCTGAGCCTGAAGTTTAAACAGGAGGCCAATGGGAACAGCGGTGTGTTTTTCCGGTCTTCCATTGAAGGGGTGAAAATAAGCGGCTGGCAGGTAGAAGTAGCGCCGCTGGATAGCCACACAGGAGGTATTTATGAATCGTACGGGCGCGGCTGGCTTGTGAAGCCAAAAACTGAAGATGAAAAATGGCTGAAGCCCGGCAAATGGAACACTATGAAGATCAGGGTTGTGAACGACCAGGTGACTACCTGGCTCAATGGTCATGAAATGGTTAACCTGGCCGACCCTAAGATCGGCGCTGCTGACGGATTTATTGCCTTGCAGATTCATGATGGCGGCGGCATAAAAGTACGCTGGAAAGATATTATAATTACAGAGTTGTAATTGTTAATACGCCCCCTTTATATTATTTGTCAGATACTTTCATTGAACTTTTACTTTTTAAATTTTGGGCCTCCTCAACGGTTAAGTTTTTATCCCAAACAGCATTATCACCATACGTCGATTTAAGCATATCATATATTCATGCATTGGCAGCAAACAGTTGCAGAGAATCGCCTGACGACCCACCTGGATTCTGCATTCGTGTTATGAGTTTTGACCGGATGCTCTGGTCTTTTTTTCTTATAACTTTTATATCCGATTTTATTTTGTCTAAGTCATTGCATATATATCCTGCGCTGAAAGCGAAACAATATGCTGCATGCAAACCAATAATGTGGTGCTATATTTAAAATAAGCTGGCATCATAATGTTTTAAAAATGTATAAAAAGTAATTATGAAGTTCAATATATTATCCTGAAGCATGAATAAAACTGACCTTATCGGCAAATGAGATCTTTTATGGAGCAGCAGCTATCAAATCATACTATTGATACTTGCTAAATGCGCTGTACATTTGCGCCATGAGCAATAAGAAAGTAAGAGTACGTTTTGCGCCATCACCTACAGGTGGCCTGCATTTGGGAGGTGTAAGAACCGTTTTATATAATTACCTGTTTGCCAAAAAACATGGTGGCGATTTTATTTTAAGGATAGAAGATACTGACCAGACACGCTTTGTTCCAGGTGCAGAAGCATATATTTTTAACTGCCTGAAATGGTGTGGCCTTGAGCCGGACGAAAGTGTACAGCATGGAGGGGCTTTTGGACCTTACAGGCAAAGCGAACGTAAAGATATATACAGGACGTATGCCGATCAGCTGGTGGCAGAAGGCCATGCTTACTACGCTTTTGATACACCCGAAGAGCTGGAGCAAATGCGCCGGCAATACCATACAGAAGAAAATCCCTCTCCGCAATACGATCATAAAGTACGTATGCAGATGCGTAATTCGCTTACGCTGGATGGCAATACGGTGCATGAGCTCATGCGTAGCGGTACGCCCTATGTGGTACGTATAAAAATGCCTGAAAACGAAACGGTAAGTTTTAATGATATGATTCGTGGCGGAGTGAGCTTTCATACTTCGCTGGTGGATGATAAAGTATTGCTGAAAGCAGATGGTATGCCTACCTATCACCTTGCCGTAGTGGTAGATGATCATTTGATGGAAATATCTCATGCCTTTCGTGGAGAGGAATGGCTGCCGAGTGCGCCGGTGCATGTATTACTTTGGAAATATTTATTTGGTTTGGATAAGATGCCGCAATGGGCGCATTTCCCGCTGATACTGGGTCCTAACGGAAAGCTGAGCAAAAGGGATGGAGCTACATATGGCTTCCCGGTATTTGCTATGAGCTGGACAGATCCTAAGACCGGTGAGGTGACTGAAGGTTTTAAAGAGAAAGGATTTCTGCCCGAGGCATTCATCAACCTGCTGGCGGTGCTGGGTTGGAACGATGGCACAGAGCAGGAACTTTTTTCGCTGGAAGAAATGATAGCCCGGTTCTCCATGGACCGTGTGCATAGCGCAGGCGCTAAGTTCGATTATGAAAAAGCCAAATGGTTTAATCATGAGTGGATAAAGAAATCAGGCGTTCAGCAATTGTTGTCCTTAGTTAAACCTGTTTTAGAGAATAAAGAAATAACCGTTGCAGATGATACTATGCTTCAGAAAGCTATTGAGCTGACAAGAGACCGTTGTACCCTGCTTACAGATTTCTATGAGCAAACGGCATATTTCTTTTCAGTGCCCCAGGCTATGGATTTGGCTTCGATACAGCCTAAATGGAATGAAGCCAAGACATTATTTTTTACGGAGCTGATCCGTAATTATGAATTGGCGCCTGTTTGGGAAGCCCAGGAGCTGGAGCATAACTTTAAAGAAATAGCTGCGGTAAACCAGCTAAAGCCAGGCGAAGTCATGCTGCCCTTACGTATTATGCTGGTGGGAGGCAAGTTTGGACCGGGCGTTTTTGATATTGCACAACTCATTGGCAGAGACGAAACGATAAAGCGGATTGAAAATACGCTCAGGCTGCTGAGTGGCGGGAGCTAACTATTACTTTTATATTCAGAACCCTGGAAAAAGCTACCCGGATTTTATTGAATACTGTTTTTGCCTGTATATTATTGATCTAAAAAAGGTTCGTTATAGTTGGGGCAGTTCCGAACCGTAGCACATACCCGTCAGGATCTTCAACATGCATCTCCATTGTCGTCAATGGTTACCGTTCCAATAGCTTCCCATGAGGGTCTTTTTTTAAGAGGTTATGTACTCATAGCCATTACAAGATCCGGGGTTAGCGGCAGTCACACTTTTCAAAGTCATTTATATTTAATTCAATAGGAGTCTTATATCTTTCATTGTATAAGGCTGCTCTGAATGATTTTTTGGGTTTGAGTATGATTGTGCTGTTTTTAAAGGTTGCTGTATCTACTAATGAATAAATGTCATCATAGAACTTCAGTCTAAAATTCGTTGTGTAACAACTATTTGTTTTCTTATCCCGGTATTCAATGATCGCTTTGGTAAAGCTCTCTTTAGGTGCAATTTGATAATAGATGCTGATTCTATATGAACTTGCTTCTTTTGTTTTGTAGTGAATGGTTAGTTCCGTGTCAAATTCTGAAAGCTGCCCTGCCATTTCTTTTACAATCGGCAAATTGAATTCAGTACTGATTTTTTCTAGTATGTCGACCGTTGATGATTTTAAAAAGCTGTCTTTTTGTGCTTCTGTAAAGGCGTTGAATTTTGTTGGATGTACCCCGAAGTCAATGTATTTAATTGTTTTATCAATATTTCTGGCTGAAATCTGTATTTGATTTTCAGCCAAGATGGTTGTTAAGTTGATATAGATGTGATCATATTGGCCAAAAGAATATTGTAGCTCATTTAGCTTTCTTGCAATGCGTTGTCCAATATAGCTTGTGTCTTTTGTCGGTATAAAAAGTCTGCCTAATTCCTGAGGCATACTTTGTCCTTCAATGTTAGGTCTGTCGCTTTCATAATAACGAATGTCTTTTAGTATTCTATTGCCCATAATAATGTGTCAGGTTAGTTACTTTTTAATTTCAAATAAACGCTCTTTTTCCAAGTTTCACAAAAAGCAAATGAGCTATTGTTAAAGCCGATAGTCCCGCGGGTAAATCAGTTTTTTAGCAAATGAAGGCTATCGCTGGCTGGCGATCAGCAAATTTAAATCGGTATATTTTAAATCAAATCGCTGGCTGAGATAAAAGTTAGTAAGGTGTCCCTTAAACAGGTAAATGCCGTTCCGCAGGTGGATGCGGTGCCAGGCAAGACTTTCAAGGCCGCCTTCTTCGCCTGCATCAATCAGTAAAGGCATCAATACATTACTGATAGCCTGTGAAGCGGTGCGTGCAAAACCCGAAGGAATATTGGGTACGCAATAATGTATCACCCCGTATTTTATAAAAATAGGTGATTCGTGCGAGGTTACTTCCGATGTCTCGAAGCAGCCGCCGCGATCAATGCTGGCATCGATAATGATCGATCCCGGCCTCATACCGCTTACCATTTCTTCGGTAACTACCATAGGAGTGCGACCGCTCTGGTTAGCCAGGCAACCTACTGCCACTTCGCAGGTACGCAATTGCTTGGCCAGTAGTTTGGGTTCAATTACCGAGGTCCATAACCGCTGTCCTATAGTATTTTGGAGATTTTTTAACCGGCTTACGTTGTTATCAAATAGTTTTACCGATGCCCCCATTGCCAGGGCTGCACGTGCAGCATATTCACCCACAATACCCGCCCCTATAATAATCACCTTGGTGGGTGCAATACCCGAAATGCCGCCCAGCAATACTCCTTTACCATGATTGGCAGAGCTCAGGTATTGAGCTGCAATCAACATTACAGCGCTACCCGCAATTTCACTCATACTGCGTACAATAGGGTAGGAGTCGCTGTCGTCTTTCAGGTTTTCAAACGATATAGCGGTTATTTTTTTCTCCATCATTGTACACAGCACTTCCGGCCTTAAAACCGATAAATGTAAAGGAGAAATGATAGACTGGTTCATTTGCAGCAGTGGCAGGTCTTCCTCAATAACAGGGGCACTTTTTACAAGTACAGGAGCTTTGAATACTTCTTCGCGGCTATATACGATTTTAGCCCCGGCATCACTGTATTCTTTATCCCGGTAATGTGAGGCATCGCCGGCATTATGCTCCAGCATTACATGATGCCCATTGCTTACCAGCACACTTACTGCATCCGGCGTCAGGGCTACACGGTTTTCCTGGAAAGCAATTTCTTTAGGAATACCAATGGTCATGCCTTTTCCCCTCACTTTTATATCCAGTGTTTCCTCCAGCGTTTCATAGCTGAAGGACGTGCTGATTACAGGCTGTTTTTTACTCATACTTATAACAAGAAGTGTACTAAGTTATCTCGGTTTAGAATATTAGTTACGACTAAACAATATTTTATGTTTACGATGTGGTCTGTAGCACCGCTATCATTGGTTCCGCCAGTTTATACATTCAGATAAAAACGAATGATTGTAGGGGCAATTTTGTGTATGCTCCATCAGTCAACGTTTCCTGCTGACAGCTGTATCCTGTGATCCCCTGGCGATACATCCGGCAGTGTGTGCAAACCTACTCCCATTTTCCTGCTGGCAAATTTAATCATTTCCTTTCCACTTTAATGGACCGTTTGTTCTCGTTCTCGTGGTAGAGGTAAATATGTGCTGTCTCCGGTGGAAAAATGCCAGGCGCTCTTTCAGGCCATTCTACAAAACAATAGCTACCGCTGTAAATACAGTCTTCCACTCCTGCCCTGATGGCTTCTTCTTCGTTTTTTAAACGATAAAGATCTATATGGTAAACAGAATCATCCATATTATTTATAGTAAGGGGATACTCGTTTATAATAGAAAAAGTAGGACTGCTTGTTCCGCCTGTCACTCCTAAATATTCACAAAGAGCACTGATAAGCGTGGTTTTGCCGGCACCCATATGGCCGTGTAATGCAATCACTTTCTGGTCTTGCAGCTCATCCAGCACCCACTCCGCTGTTTCCCTGATATGGGATAATGTATATTTTTTAATGCTAGGCATACCTCATTAATCTAGGCACAAATATCTTTTTTTCTTTCCAAATACATGCCTTTGTGACGGTTGCAACAGAAAAATAGTAAGCTCATGCCGGTGGGCCGCCTGATATTTTGTAAAAATCATAAGTATATACGTTGTAGGGCAGCAGCAGCTTTGAAAACAGGCTGGCAGTAAAGCAACCTATCAGCACAGGAATGAATAAGTTATATCCGTTAGGCATCAGGTTGCAAGCCAGTATTAACGCCGTAAATGGTGCAAAAATAGCAGCTGATAGGGTAGCTGCTGCTCCTACCAGCGCGAAATTGAGCGGCACCAGGTGGGTATTCAGGTAAGTATTGCAGAAAAGTGCAATAAATATGCCCAAAAAAGCTCCTGCTACAATGCTGGGTGCAAATACGCCACCATCGCCACCTGCGCCCAGGGTTAATGATGCGGCTAAAGGTTTGAATACAATCAATGTTGCCAATACCAGCAGGGAGAACCGGCCTTCGCTGATAATCGTTTCAAGTATTGTATCGAGGCCATGGTAACTGTCGCCATATAAAGCGGGGAAAAATACGATCAGGGTACCTACTGCCAGCGCGCCTGTGTTAACCCTGATAAAATTATTATGTATCTGCCCAAAGAGATGTTTCATACGGGTAACCAGTAGCGTAAAATAAACCGAAAGCGCACCACTTAATAAGCCTAACAAAATGAAAAAGGGAATAGCATACCCGTTCCACCCTTCAACAGGAAAGTGAAGAAGCGGGGTATTGTCGAAAAGAAAAACAAATATGCCTGCAACAATCGCCGAGGCCGTACAGCTGATGATCAGTGATCGACGTACCTTTCGGGCAATCACTTCCATTGCGAAAAGCCAACCTGCCAGCGGACTGGCAAAAAGAACTGCTACTCCTGCCGTAACTCCTGCACAAATGAGCTCGCGCTTATACATTTTTGCTGAAAATTCTCTTTTATAGCTCATATTTCCCACTGTGGCTGAAGCAACAACTGTTGATACTTCAACACCTGTAGATCCACCGAAGATAACAGTGAAAAATCCGTTCAGATAGTGAGAGGGAATTTTAAAAAAAGGCAGGTGCTCTTTTCGCAGATCCAGCGTTTTATAGATCTCTGTGATGCCTTTGTTCTTCCTGTTCAAAAAAAGATATTTACGCAGGAAGTATATGGATGTAATACCGATTGTGGGTAGCAACACCAATAAAACTTTGCTGATACCGCTGGTTGCACTGAATACTTTATGCTGGAAATGCTCCGTAAGATGTTTTAAGGAGAATGCCAACAAGCAGCTTAGCGCACCGATTAAGGCGGATATGAGAATGAGTTTGTAGTAGTGATGGGTAATTATTTTTTTCCTTTCCACGCTATGTACTTTGAATATAGATCAGGCGTGCAATGTGCTAATAAATAACCGCCTGTTCAGCTATTTTATTCTATAATTCTTAACCTTGCATAATTCAGCAAGATCTTTTTCTCGCCGTTGATATCAAATTTTATCACAGCCATAGGATTGTGACTGGCGCCTTCCATTTTAATAATTTCGCCAAAGCCAAACTTTTGGTGCTCTATTTTTTTACCAACGGCAAGCGCTGCAACATCGCTGGGTGTAAAACCGGCGCTTGGCGTATGCTCGGTTATTTTTTTCTCTGGTTTAGGGGCCAGGTAACCTGGTGTGCTTGCTTTTTTCACCGGTGCCGGCCCGTATTTTTTTTCAGCATCAATCACGGTATTGGTACCCCAGCCTCCGTTCATCCGGTCAAACGCATTGCCACCAAAGCCAAATCCTCCCGACATCTTGGTGCCACCCCCCGCATAGCTGCGGTCGAGATATTGCTCGGGCAATTCTTCAATAAACCGGCTGGGCTCGTTTTGTACCAGCTGGCCAAATTTGTAACGGGTATTGGCATAGGTGATCCAGAGTTTCTTTTTAGCCCGGGTGATCACTACATAAAACAGGCGTCGTTCTTCTTCCAGCTCTTCCCGGGTGTTAATGCTCATGGCATTAGGGAAAAGCATTTCTTCCAGTCCGGCGGCAAATACGCAGGAGAATTCCAAACCTTTAGCTGCGTGTATGGTCATCAGCTTTACTGTATCTGCGTCAGGATCCTTTTCGTCGGCATCGGTAAGCAGTGTGATCTGCTGCAGGTACGATCCCAGGCTTTTATCTACCACTTCACCTTCTTCATTATCCGGGCTTTCTACCCATTCTTTGATAGAGTTGAGTAATTCCTGAATGTTTTCGTAACGTTGTAACCCTTCCGTGCTTTTGTCGTTAAACAGTTCTTTCACCAGATTGGTGTGCTTGCCCACATGAAAAGCTACTTCGTAGGCGTTATGTTTTGCCAGCATGCTGGAAAAGCTCTGGATCATGGTGACAAACTGGTTAATGGCATCGAGCGTGCCGGCCCGGAAGCCAAATTGCGGTGCCTGTTCCAGCACCTGCCACATGGTAATATTATGGGTATTGGCCTGCAGTATAATTTTATCTATGGTGGTTTTGCCAATGCCGCGAACGGGATAGTTGATGATGCGTTTCAATGCCTCTTCATCCCGGCTATTGATGATGAGGCGGAGGTACGCTACCAGGTCTTTAATTTCCTTGCGCTGGTAAAAGCTGATGCCCCCGTAAATGGTATAAGGAATAGCCATGCGCCGCAAAGCTTCCTCGAAGGCACGGCTTTGCGCGTTAGTTCGGTAAAGAATAGCGAACTCTTTGTTGGCAAAATGATTGCGTAATTTTTGTTCCTGTATGCTGTCGGCAACAAATTTTCCTTCTTCATTATCCGACATGGTTTTTACGATCCTTATTTTTTCACCTTCTGCATTTTCTGTAAAAAGCACTTTGGGTATCTGGCCTTTATTATTACTGATCACCTCGTTGGCTACATTAATAATATTTTGCGTGCTGCGGTAATTTTGCTCCAGCTTTACCACTTTTACTTCATCATAATCCTTCTGAAACTGTAAAATATTCTGAATAGTAGCGCCACGAAAGCTGTAAATGCTCTGTGCATCATCGCCCACTACACACACATTCTCGTGCATGGCGCCCAGCAGCTTTATGATCTCATACTGTGCAGGGTTGGTATCCTGGTACTCATCTATCAGTATATATTTAAACTTATGCTGGTATTTGCTCAGCGCATCGGGCTGGGTTTTCAGTACCTGGTAAAACTTCAGCAACAGGTCATCAAAATCCATAGCGCCGTTTTTAAAGCAGCGCTTACAATAAGCATCGTAGATCTTTGCTATGGCCGGCCGGTTGGCCCGGATATCTTCCTGCTGTACATAATAATCGTTGGCATAATCGGACGGCGTTACCAAAGCATTTTTTGCTGCTGAAATCCGGTTATAAACGGTTGCCGGTTTATACAGTTTATCATCCAGGTGCATTTCATTGATCACCGTTTTTACCACACTTTTGGCATCATCGGTATCGTAAATAGTAAAATTATTCGGATAGCCAATGCGGTGCGCCTCTGCTCTTAAGATTCGTGCAAACACACTGTGAAATGTGCCGATGTATAAATTGCGTGCTTCATTATTCCCTAAAATATGTTCAACCCTTTCTTTCATTTCCCTGGCGGCCTTATTGGTGAAAGTAAGCGCCAGTATGTTAAATGAATCTACTCCGCAGGCCATAAGGTGTGCAATACGCGTAGTTAAAACTTTGGTTTTACCACTGCCTGCCCCGGCAATGATCATGATCGGTCCGTTAACATGTAAAACTGCTTCTTTTTGCCGCTCGTTCAATCCTTTTAAATAATCCTGCATGGGGTGCAAGGTACGAAGGGGAACAATGGTTAAAAAGTATTAGGGGCAAATTTTACTAAAAGTGCCTGGATTTGTTAAAATGAAGGACTGAATTAAACCCTGGTAACGGGTATTAGTCAAAAAAGCGTTTTGAAATATTTAACAGGAATTAGCAGAAAGTTTGATTTTAAAATATCATCTAAGAAAGAATTAAGGTTATGAGGTTGAAATATATAAAGCTATGGTTCTTAATTGGGGCGCTGCTAATAATCAATATTTTAATCGCACAGGAAATTCCCGGAAGGGAAAATGACGGTGTAAAGAAAGCCGAAAATGAAAAGCGGGGTATGTATGACGGCCTCAACCTTACAAAAGTGCAGCAAAAGCAATTGCAGCAATTAAATAAGGGAAACCGTCAGGCGGTGAAAGATATTCTTGCAGACAGTAATTTAACGGACGGGGAAAAAAAGGAAAGGATGCGGGCCATAAAGCAGCAGCAGGTTGAAAAAAGAAAAACCATTTTTACACAGGAACAAAATGTCCGGTACGAGGAAAACGTGAGGAAATTCCGAAAAAACAGCCATTCCTCAGTCAATGATAAAAATGTGATAAACAATGTTATCAGGGATAAAGAAAGAGATGCAAACGGGTTGAGCAAGAATATCGGGGAAAAAGTGTCTAAAGAGAATAGAGCGGCCTGGAATGAACTGAATCTTAACCAAAAACAAAAAGAACAGATAAAATTATGGAATGATGAATACGCATCGCGCCTGCGGATTATAAGGAATGATATAACATTAAAAGGCGATCAAAAGCAGGAGCAGATAGCGCAATTGGTAAGAGAACAGGACCTGCAATTGAGCAGTATTCTTACAGCGGGGCAAAAATCGATATGGGATGAAAGATTGCGTCAGCAGAAAATGAGTTCAACGCCCCGGCAAATCCGGAATAACCCCAGACTGTATTATTTAAAATAAAAAACAGGTATCCGATCAATTAAAATTTACAAAAATGAAAAAAACAATTTTCCTCGCAGCCATTTTCAGCGCTTTCAGCATTACTGCTATTTATGCACAGGATGGCCCTCCTCCGGCAAAAGACAAAAAAGAAGCAGCGGGCAAAGAAAGGCGCGGCCCTGGCGGGATGGGCATGATGGAAATGTACAAAGACCTGAATCTGACAAAAGACCAGGAAGAGAAAATAAAAAAGATCAATGAAGAGCAAAGGAGTAAGTTTGAAGAGCTGAGAAATGATAACTCTTTAAGCGATGATGCAAGAAGGGAAAAAAGAATGGCAATGATGAAAGAAAGGACTGAAAAAGTAAATGCTGTTCTTACTAAAGAACAACAAGAAAAGCTGGAAGCTAAAATGAAAGAAAGGGGAAACAGAGGGCCCGGCGCAAGAGGAAATGACAGGAAATAATAATATTAAAGCAGCCTGATTTTAGCAGGAGCCACTTCATAAATGGGGTGGCTTTTTATTTGCTGTATAAAGTATCTTTGCACTTCTTAACTACTGTTGAAAAACAGCAAAAATATTTACAAATGAAAAAAGCAGACCCGCGTTTTGAGAAATTTGTTAAAAAGAAAAGCAATGCTGCGGTAAAAGAGGGTTTCAAGCAGGAAAAAAGACTGTATAAAAAGCAACGTGCCGAGTATTTTGAACAAAAGAAAAAAGAAGTGGCGCAAAAGCACACGGAAGCGCCTAAAATAATACGAGAAAAAATGGCTGTCGAGCAAATGCCGCTGAATAAGTACCTGGCACACGGGGGTATTTGCAGCCGCAGGGATGCTGCAGCGCTTATCAAAGAGGGTAAGGTGAAGGTGAACGGGAAGGTGGTTATGGAGCCGGGTTATAAAATGGCTGATGGAGATGAAGTTACCGCGAACGGTAAAAAAGTTTTAATTACAAAGAACCTGGTTTATATCCTGCTGAATAAGCCCAAAGATTATATCACTACTACCGATGACCCTCAAAAAAGGAAAACGGTGCTAGATATTATAAAAAATACTACAAAAGAAAGGGTGTATCCTGTAGGGCGGCTGGACAGGAACACATCGGGGGTTTTACTTATCACGAACGATGGAGAGCTGGCACAGCAACTGACACACCCCAGTAACGAGGTTAAAAAAATTTATGCTGTTACATTAGATAAACCGCTTGATAAAGCAGATTTTGATAAAATTCTGAAAGGGGTTACGCTTGAGGACGGGCCGGCTCATGTAGATGTGCTGGCGTACAGTGACATGAAAGATAAAAAGCAAATTGGTGTAGAGATCCATAGCGGGCGTAACCGTATCGTCAGGCGTATTTTTGAGAGCCTGGGCTACGAAGTGAAAAACCTAGACCGTGTAATGTTCGCCGGGTTAACTAAAAAGAATGTAGAACGTGGCAAGTTCCGTTTTCTTACAGAAAAAGAAGTGCGTAATCTGAAGTATTTCCGTAAAGATGGCAAAAGAAAAACGTCGCAGGCTGAAAGTGAAAAGCCGCCCGCGAAAAGTGGAAAGCTGAAGGCCGGAAGCAAAACGCCCCAGGCAAAAAGCATAATACCAAAAGCTGAAAACAAAAAGCACCGATCCGGCGTGCAAAGGCTGCCCGTGAAACGACAAACCCGCTAAACAATTATTCAACAATCTTTCAATTTTTTAGAAAAATGTCTTTAGAACAAACAATCAATGCTGATATTAAAACAGCCATGCTGGCTAAGGATTCTAATGCCCTTACCAGTTTGCGCGCTGTAAAAGCTGCTATTCTTTTGGCTAAAACAGCTGAAGGCGCTAAAGAAGAGTTAAGTACCGATGATGAGATAAAAATTGTGCAGAAGCTGGTGAAGCAGCGTAAGGATTCCCTGGAAATTTTTGAAAAGCAGCATCGTCCTGACCTGGCTGAAAAAGAGCGCCAGGAGATTGCCGTGATAGAAAAATATTTACCGGCCCAGCTTTCTCCTGAAGCGCTGAAGGCCGAGCTGCAAAAAATTATAGCAGAGGCCGGAGCCGCTTCTCCTGCCGATATGGGAAAAATAATGGGCCTTGCTACTAAAGCCCTTGCAGGGAAGGCAGACGGGAAGGCTATTTCGGTAATGGTTAAAGAGCTGTTAGCACCTTAGGTTCTGTTCAATTCGATTGTAGCATTTTATAAGAAAGCTAACGGGCACTGCCTGTTTTTATATACGTGAAGCGATGTTGTTACCTGCGCTTTTATTGGTTTGTTCCAAAATAATATTTTTTAGTAAGGAAATAATAAGGAGCGAACTGATGATGTACAAAATAATCCTTCCCGGTTTCCTTAAATTGCTGCCGGTATGTTGCATCGGGTATTAAGACAACAGGGTTGCCTGCGCGCATGTAATTATCAGAAGGCACATATTGCGGTTCTTTAAATTGAGGTAAGGCTTTTTTTATAGCTATTTTGTATATTTTGTTTCCCAGGTATTTAGTTAAAACTTTTTGAGCCTTCCTGGGTTTGCGGTTGAGTTTTCCGTATAAAATACTTCCTGCAAGCCTCATGGGGAATTTTTGTTTCTTAAGCAGGTCTTTTGTGTGAATAAGCGGGTTTAGCTCATTCATATCCTGGATACGCTGAATGGTGTACGGTGTTTCGGGTACCCAGTCTAACCGGTTCACAATAGTGTACGCCCAGCCGCCACGGGTAATATGTTCAAAGTCGTAAGCATAATATAAATTACCTGGTTTTGGGGCAGCGCTGCAATAGGTTTTAAACAATATATCTTTGGGCAGTGCCCCGTCCTGCTGCCGGTAATGCAGGTAAGAGCGTACAAGAAAAGCAATGGCCCCGCCCTGGCTGTGCCCTATAATATAAATATCCTTTACACCTTTTGTATATAGCTCTTTAATTTTTGATACCATATCCGGTACCATAGAAGCCATTGCTACGGTCCAGCCTACATGTACAGCAGCCTGGTCATCGGCAGAGAGCTTATACTTAAAGCTGGTAGAGTCATTGAGCTGTAGTGTTCCGTTGGCGGGTATCATGGCCGCATAAAAATTAGCAGCCCAGCTCAAATTATCGCCTACAGTGCCCCTTATACATATAACAGCTACATTATCGTTACGCAGGTAAAGCGACCACTGGTTTTTTAAGCCAACCTCAGGAGAGACATATAGCCTGGAATAAATATCTTTTTCGTGTTTTCTTGCTGCTGTGTCGGCAATACTGCTTCCGTAAAATCCAAGAGATAATAGAGAGATATATTCTTTTGCGTCAAAACCGGGCTGCAGCTTGTTTTGGGCAAACAGCAATGAGTGTCCGGAAAGCAGCAGGTATAAAGCTGCCAGGAGTGAGTATTTCAAGGTTTACAATTTAATGGTTAGAAATAGATTATTGACTAATAGTTATATGCAATTTACGTAAAATAATAAAGGCTGCCCCGGTTTAAAATAAACCTTTCGGACAGCCTTTAACAGTAATGGATTTTGTTATAAGGTTTTCAGCACATCATTCATTGTTCTTACTGCATCGGCGCTTTTGTTAAAGGCGGCCTGCTCTTCGTCACTTAGTTTGAAGTCGATGATCTGTTCCCAGCCGTTACGGCCAATAGTTACAGGTACTACCAGCGAGATATCGCTTTGACCATATTCTCCTTCCAGGTAAACTCCGCAGGAGATCAGCTTTTTTTCATCACGGAGAATACTTTCTACCATAGCTGCAGTACCGGCACCTGGCGCATACCAAGCAGATGTGCCAATAAGCTTGGTGAGTGTAGCTCCGCCCACCATCGTGTCTGCAACAATTTTTTGTTGCTGCGCTTCGCTCAGGAAGTGGGTAACCGGTGTGCTGCCCCATGTGGCGTGTTTGATCAAAGGAATCATAGTAGTATCGCCATGACCACCAATTACAACAGCATTCAGATCAGCAGGAGAGCATTTCAGTTCCTGGCTAAGGTAATAGCGAAAGCGCGATGAGTCTAAAGCCCCGCCCATGCCCAGGATCCTGTTTTTAGGCAGGCCCGAGGTTTTTAAAGTAAGATAGTTCATTGTATCCATTGGGTTCGATACAACAATAATAATAGTGTCAGGCGAGTGCTTCAGGATATTTTCGGCAACACTTTTTACGATGCCTGCATTTACGCCGATCAGTTCTTCGCGGGTCATTCCGGGTTTACGCGGCAGGCCGGAAGTAATGACCACCACATCAGAATTTTCGGTAGCGGCATAGTCGTTGGTAACACCTTTTATTTTAGTATCAAAACCGAGAAGAGCGGCTGTTTGCATCATATCGATAGCTTTACCTTCTGCTACGCCTTCTTTAATATCTAATAAGATGAGTTCTGAAGCCAGTTCTTTGCGGGCAATATTGTCGGCACAGGTTGCTCCAACTGCGCCAGCTCCTACTACGGTTACTTTCATTTTGCTATATATTTTTAAATCGTTAAAAATTAGTAGGCGCTAAATTAACTGTTACATTTCAAAACCCCATACATAAAACAGGTGATATTCATCAGGAAAGGGTTTTCGTAAATATTTTTTTAAAAGCTTTTGCTTGAAATAAACAAATTGCTTATTTTTGCGACCCGATTGTGAAATCGGAACTGGATTGACCCATGGTGTAACGGTAGCACTACTGATTTTGGTTCAGTCAGTTAAGGTTCGAATCCTTATGGGTCAACAAAATGAGCAGGTCTTTTCAGGTCTGCTCTTTTTCTTTTGTAAAATCTTATACACCGTTGAATTTTATAACTTTAAAATTGAATATTTTTGGCGATGCTTAAAATAGGAATTGTCGGAGTTGGACATTTAGGTAAATTCCATCTTAATAACTGGCTGGAAATTAGCGATGTGGAGGTTGTTGGATTTGTGGATCCCAATGACGCAGTTGCTGATGAGGTTATTACAAAATATCACATCAAACGTTTTTTTGATACAGAAGATTTTTTAAGCCGCTGCGATGCCATAGATATTGTTGCTCCAACCAATTATCATTATGAGTGGTGCGAAAAAGCCATCAAGCTGGGCAAGCACGTGTTTGTGGAAAAGCCTTTTGCCCATACTATGGAAGAAGCGCGTCAGCTTGTAAAGCTGGCTAAAGAGTCCAACATCAAATTGCAGGTGGGCCATGTGGAACGGTTTAATCCGGCTTTCCTGGCATTAAAGGGATTCGATCTGAAACCTATGTTTATCGAGGTGCATCGCCTGGCCCAGTTTAATCCGCGGGGTACCGAAGTAAGCGTGATATTGGATCTGATGATACATGATATTGACATTATCCTGAGCCTGGTAAAAAGTGATGTCAAGAAAATATCTGCAAGTGGAGTAGCGGTGATGACTGATACACCCGATATTGCCAATGTGCGTATTGAGTTTGACAATGGCTGTGTGGCTAATCTTACTTCAAGCCGTATATCTATGAAAAAGATGAGGAAAATGAGGATCTTCCAGAAGGATGCTTATATAGGAATAGATTTCCTGGATAAAAAAACGGAAATTATCAAACTCAAAGAACCGCAGGACAAAGATGTATTTGCTTTTGATATGGCTACACCTAATGGTAATAAAACCATTGCTATTGCCAATCCTGCCGTTCCCCAGGTTAATGCTATAAAGCAGGAGCTGGAGGAGTTTAAAGATGCGATCAATAATAATACGCAAACCGTAGTTTCAGAAATTGACGGTCTTAAAGCTATGGATGTCGCACACCAGATACTTGCAAAGATTGGTAATGCAAGTATTGCAGGGTAGGGCTTTTTATCAGGTGCTTGGCTTACGAAATGCCGGATCTTGTAGCAGCAGCTGTTCTGCAACTTTCAGATCTGACGGATGGGTAATTTTAATGTTCTGTTTTTCTCCTTCCACCAGCGAAACCATCATTCCAAAAGCTTCCACAACGCTTGCTTCATCGGTAAACCAGTCTTTATAATCTATATTGAATGCCGGTAATAAGATCTTACTATGAAAAACCTGCGGCGTTTGGATCAGCACCACTTTTTCCCGGTCAATGGCCTCATTGCTGCCGTCTTCCTTAAAGATACGTACACTGTCGCTGCATTTAATGGCCGGTATGGCGCTGCCGGTTTCCAAAGCGGTTTCATAACAGCGGTGTATAAGATGGGTGGTAAGCGTGCATCTTACTGCATCATGAACAAATACGATCGCTTCACTTTCTACAAGTGATAAACCGTTCTTAACCGAGTCGAACCTCGTGGCGCCGCCCAGCGTTATTTTGATTCTGTCTTTTTCAAAATAAGCATCAATCACTTCCCGGCCCATATCCACATATTCTTCTGCAAGTACCAGCACAATCTGCATATCCTCATAGGCAGATAAAAAAGTATGTAAAGTATAGTATAATACCGGCTTATGATGGAGCATTAAGAATTGTTTGGGCAAATCAGTGCCCATTCTTTTGCCGGAACCGCCGGCTACAATAATTGCAACTTTGTTCATGCGCCAAATGTATTGATAATAATTTTTGATTGGAGATTTCTGATTTAGGATTTTGAGTTCCGGAAGATACGGCCAGGGATATCGTACATCCTCTATCGTACATGACTATATTTGCTTATGAATTTTCAGCAAACCTTAGACTATATGTATTCCCGCCTGCCTATGTTTAGCCGTGTGGGGGCCGATGCTGTTAAGAGCGGCTTTGCCAACATCACCGCACTTTGTGAAATATTGGGAAATCCTCACCGGAAAACGAAATTTATACATGTGGCCGGTACTAACGGCAAAGGTTCTGTAAGCCATATGCTGGCGGCTATATTTCAATCAGGAGGGTATAACACCGGGCTTTATACTTCTCCTCATCTGAAAGATTTCAGGGAACGGATAAAGGTTAATGGTAAAATGATAGCTGAAAGCCGTGTTGTTGATTTTATAGAACGCATGAAGCCATATATAGAAAACATACAGCCCAGCTTCTTTGAAATTACTGTTGCTATGGCTTTTGATCATTTTGCTGCAGAAGGTGCTGATATAGCGATTATAGAAACCGGCCTGGGTGGTCGCTTGGACAGCACAAATATCATTAAACCTGTTTTATCTGTAGTTACAAATATTGGCTGGGACCATGTACAGATATTAGGTGATACCCTTGAAAAAATTGCTGCTGAAAAGGCCGGGATCATCAAGCCGGGAGTGCCGGTTGTAGTGGGGGAGAAAAAAGACGCAACGGAAAGCGTTTTCAGAAATAAAGCAGCAGCAACCGGCAGCGCGCTGTTTTTTGCCGGGGACCATTACCAGGTGGGTAACTGGCTGTATGAAGATGAAATGCTTTGGGTTGAAGTAGGCGAAAAAGGGAAAACAGATCATAACAGGTATTGCCTGGATCTTACCGGTCAGTATCAGATTAAAAATCTGGTTACGGTGCTGGAGAGTTGCCGACAGCTAAGAACTGCCGGTTATCATTTGCCGGAAGAGATTGTAATGCAGGGGTTAAAACATGTAAGGAAACAAACCGGGCTGCATGGTCGTTGGGAGATCATTCAGCATCAACCCAAAGTAGTGCTGGATGTGGCCCATAATGAAAGCGGCATACAGGAGCTGCTCAATCAGCTTGAAACTTCAACGTATCATCAGCTGCATATTATCCTGGGAATGGTAATGGATAAGGATGTGGATATGGTGCTGAACATGCTGCCCCACAATGCCGCTTATTATTTTACCAACGCACATATACCACGCGCCTTAAATGCTGTAACGTTAAAAGATAAAGCAGCTTTATATGGTTTAAAGGGATCTGTTTTTGAAAATGTAAATATGGCCCTGGCCGCAGCCAAAGCTCATGCGCATAACGATGATCTTATACTGGTTTGCGGAAGCGTGTTCCTGGTAGGGGAGGTGAAAATATGAAATATTAAATGTTAAGTCTCCGACGGTATCCAGCACAATGTACGGTATAAGGTGTACGATATGAAAGCCGGAAGCGCAATCCAGTAACTAGCATCCAGTATCCAGTATCCAGTAACCAGTATCCAGTAACCAGTATCCAGCAGCATCATGTGAGAGCCTGAAACTTGAAATCCGGAAACTGAATCATTTGCTACTCGCTTCTCAGGGAAAACTCCTGCCTGGATGCTTTTAACGCTGGGAACCAGGAGGCAAGGAAAGATACGATCAGAACGGTAGCGCCTACCAGGATGAAGTCGGTTGTTTTTAATTCTGCAGGGAAATAATTAATTAAAAAAGATCCTCCTTCTAAGGGAACAAGATGGTATTGCTGCTGAAGGATAACAAGTGTCAAAGCAATCAGCATACCTATCCCGCCTCCAATAACGGCCAGCAAAAAACCCTCACTTAAAAAAACTTTTAATATGAAATGATTGTTAGCGCCTAAAGCATGCAGCACGCTGATGTCTTTACGTTTTTCTAAAACCAGCATGGTCAGGGCTCCTACCATATTAAAGGCGGCTACTACCAGTATAATACATAGCACCGCATAAAATACCCACCGCTCCAGGTTCATGATGGCGTAGAGGCTTTGATTTTGCTGATACCGGTTTTGTATCTTATACCCGCTTCCAAAAATATCAGCCAGCTGTTGTCCTATTTTATCTGTTTCGGAGGGATTATTTACTGCAATTTCCACGCCGCTGTAATCATCAGCATTTAACCTCATGGCCCTTTGTAGAAATATAAGATTGGTGATTACATATTTGTTATCAAATTCCTGCTGTATCATAAAGGAGCCTGCCGTGTGGATCGTATCACTGCTGATATCTTCCATCTCGTTCAGCGCCTCCGAATCATTTTTACGGGGAACATAGATCATTAATGGAGTTATATCGCTGCCGGCCCTTATACCGAGCGCTCCTTCAATCCCTACGCCTAATACCAATAATGGCTGCTGCTCTGTTCCTATATCAAAATGGCCTGAATACATGTGCCTGTTAACGGTTGTGGTGGTTTCATAGTGATGATCTACGCCCTTAAGATGTACTATAGACTGGTTATTCCCGTTTTGCAGGATGGCTTTTTCCTCCACTACCAGCGAAAAGCTCCTGATGCCTTTTACGGATCTTAATTTTTGAAGCTGTTCTGCGTTTATGGTGATTGTTTTTCCGCTTTCAGGACCGATCTTCAGATCGGTATAAAAGGAGGCATATAAAGATTTTACCAATCCTTCAAAACCGTTAAAAACGCTAAGCACCAGAATTAAAGCAGCCGTGCCCACCATAATGGCAATAATGCAAATCCACGAAATAATGTTGATGGCATTGGTAGATTTTTTTGCTTTAAAATAGCGCCAGGCAAATAGGGAGTACAAGAATTAGTAATTAATAATTAGTGATGAATATTTATTGATGATTGCTTTTTCGTTCTTCTTCTATTTTTTTAAAGAGCGCTTCCATTTTAAACACATGATCGAGCGTGTCGTCTGCAAAAAATTTAAGGATCGGGATGTTCCGCAATTGATGCCTGACGGATGCTGCCAGCTCTTTCTTTATTTCATGGTGCCTTTCTGCTACCTTTTTTAGAGCCGCATCTTTATCTGCTACCTGGAAAAAACTGAGATAAAATCTTGCTTCCAGCAGATCGGGGGTGACTTTTACTGAAGAGATGGAAACCATGCCCCCGCCGAGCATGCTTAACCCCAGCTTCTGAAATATTTTATTTATTTCCTCGTTTAATAAACCCGCCACCTGTTTCTGTCTTTTACTTTCCTGCATAATCATTCTGTTTTTTCAGCTGTAAAAATACTTACTTATATTTTAATCAAAATATACTATTGGCGGTATGACCATAGTTAATGAACGATAGTTTATCGTCTTACTGCTTATTAACCCCTGTTAACTATGGTAGGCACGTGCATACTGTCATCTGCCAACTTTCAACTTAATATATTCTAAATTTAAAACGCTCCCGACACCTTATATACCCAGGCATAAGAACCGGGGTTGCTGGCCGGTGTAACAGCAGGCGCCTGTATCACTGTTTTATTTCCTTTTTTACGAAAAGTTATTTTCCCGTTGTATCCCAGCATTTCCACCTGTTTACCGGCTGCGGGCACTTCTGTTATTTGCCGCCAGTCGGTCAGTAATACATACAGGTCGTTACCTTTTCTTGTGTAAAAAATATGCTTGTCTGCCGATGGAGGCGCTTCTGCCCATGCAGTAGTTCTGTATATGGCTTCCCCGTTGGTATTTAACCAGTCGCCCATATCTTTTAAGCGCTGCTGCATAATTACAGGTATGCGCCCATCGGCTGTAGGCCCAATATTCAATAATAAATTTCCTCCTCTGGACACAATATCTATTAACATGTAAATCAAAGCTTTGCTTGTTTGATACTGTTCCAGGTTCTCGTTGCGGTTATAACCGAAAGACTCCCCGATACCCCGGCATTCTTCCCAGGGTCTTGTCATGCTTGAGTTCCCCTGCCCGTATTCGGTAGTAGTAAATCCGCCATGATCTCTGCCGCCGCCCCAGCGATCGTTGGTGACCACCGTATTTTTTACAGGAGATTCGTTGTAAAGCCAGGCTAAAAACTCCCGGCTGCGCCACACGGTATCATTATGGTTCCATTCTCCATCGGGCCAAATAATTTCCGGCTGATACCGGACCACCAGGTCTCTTAGCTGGGGCAGCATATGCTCCGATACATATTGATGTACATCCTGTTGGAACAGGGGGTTGTACCACTCATATAAGGAATAATAAAAGCCCATGTGCAGTCCTGCTTTTTTTACTGCGTAGCTGAGATCGCCCGCCAGGTCCCTGTGAGGACCGGCATCATAAGCGTTCCAGTTCCAGGCTTCCCTGCTGGGCCAGAGTGCAAACCCGTCGTGGTGCTTGCTGGTGAGTACCACGTATTTTGCACCGGCATCCTTAAAAATTTTTGCCCATTGATCAGGCTCAAACATTTCTGCTTTAAACTGTGTTACAAAATCCTGGTACCGGAAATTAGGGCCATAGTTTTTGTTGTGAAAATCAACAAACTCTTTATGGATCTTCAGCTTCGTATTGTTCAGGCGCTCCCAGTACCATTCGGAATAATTGCTGCCAAACCCGTCTGCATAAGAATTGGTGGCCCATGCCGGTACACTATACAGCCCCCAATGTATAAATATGCCGAATTTGGCATCGGTAAACCATTGGGGGATGGGCCTGGATTCGAGCGATTCCCAGGTGGGTTGGTAGGGTTGGCCGTATATTTGCTGAAAGTATACCATTAAAGCAAGCAGCGCTGTTATTTTCCGCATAAAATAAATTTTAGGAGGTGCCTTTCAAACGTACAGATTTTTTTTTATTTCTGTTACGAAATGCAGTTTTTGTGCGTCTGTATACATAAACGCTAAAAAATGAAAAGGATATTACTCATCTTTACACTGCTGCCGCTGGTATATAGCTCAGAGAGAATGAGCATTGACCATATTTTGTAGAAGGGGAAATTAATGAAAGTGAACTCCCGAAATGATATCACCAGCAGTTTTCTGACCTGTTGTTTTTAGCTTTCACCGAAGCAACGCTTTGGTGCGGCTTGTAAAATGTTCAACTTCCCCGTAACTTTGCCTCCTGATGAGCCAGGAGGTGTTGAAGAATTTTTATGCTGATGATACCCGCTGTTTACAGATAGCGAACAGGCTCTCTTTATCTGGCCCCCTTACCTCCGCTCCTCAGAAGGGAGAGGAAGTGGCTCTTACAGGGCTTTTTGGCAGCGCCGCGCCATTTGTATTTGCTGCGAGCGCAGCCCACTTTTCAGCGTTTAACCATATTATCGTTTTAAATGAGGCTGAAGATGCGGCCTATTTTCATAATACGCTCGAAAACATTACAGGCGCGCTGGACATTTTCTACTATCCGTCTTCTTTTAAGACCCGGAAAAATTACCGGCTTCTTAATGCCTCGCATGTAATGTTAAGAACAGAAGCGTTGACAAAGTTAGCAACCCAGCTTCCCGCTGCTTTAGGAGAGGCGCAGGGTATAAGACGAAAAATACTCGTTACTTATCCTGAAGCGTTGTTTGAGAAGGTGGTTATTTCTGAAACACTTTCCGAAAATATTATTCATATAAAAACGGCTGATACTATCGATATTGGCCGGTTGTTGCTAAAGCTGGATGAGTTTGGTTTTAAAAGAAGCGATTTTGTGTACGAGCCGGGGCAGTATGCGCTTCGTGGAGGCATTTTTGATATCTATTCTTTTGGCAATGAAAAGCCTTACCGGTTTGAGTTGTTTGGAAATGAGGTAGATTCTATCCGTATTATTGATCCCGAAACACAGCTAAGTGAACGCAGGCTCCTTTCCGTTTCGATCATACCCAATGTTGATACGCAATTCACTTCAGAGCAGCGGGTATCGCTTTTTGATTTTTTGCCTTCCAATACCGCCATCTGGCTGCAGGACCAGGAGCTGTGCGTGGAAAGACTGAAGGATAATGAAGAAGAGCTTCGATACTTTTTAGAGTTCAGCAGCATGGCTCAGCCTTCACCCGGCAGCGATGATGCCGATAAATTACTTAGGAAAGATCTGTCAGTGGATGACTTTATATCGGCTGATAGTTTTTTAGAGTCGATGCAAAACAGGGCTGTATTTCATTTTGGCGGCAACAGTTTTGGAGCTAAAGAGGTATTTGAATTTAATACCAGGCCTCAGCCGGCATTTAACCGTCAGTTCGAACTGCTGATCAAAGACCTGAAAGAAAAGGAAAAGAAAAATTACAGCATCTATATTTTTTCGGAAAACCCCAAGCAGTTGCAAAGGCTGCAAACCATTTTTGATGATTTAAAGGCAGAACTGGTTTTCAACCCGGTGCCGCTATCGATATATTCCGGCTTTATAGATGATGACCTGAAAGTGGTTTGCTATACAGATCATGAAATCTTTCAGCGATATCATAAATACAGGGTTAAGCAGGCATATAATAAGAATAAGGCCATTACGCTTCGTACACTTCGGGAGCTGCAGCCGGGAGATTATGTAACCCATATAGATCATGGAGTAGGTGTGTACAGCGGTTTGCAGAAGATGGAAGTAAACGGCAGGATGCAGGAAGCAGTGCGCCTTATTTATAAAGATAAAGATGTGTTATACGTAAACATCAACTCCCTGCATAAAATTGCCAAATACACGGGTAAGGATGGCAGTGTACCTAAAGTGAATAAGCTGGGCAGTGATGTCTGGAACCGGTTAAAGGAAAAGACCAAAGCGAGGGTTAAGGAAATTGCTTTTGACCTGATTAAGCTATATGCCAAACGTAAGGCTCAGCAGGGTTTTGCACATACACCGGACAATTATTTACAAACTGAGCTGGAAGCTTCTTTTATTTACGAAGACACACCAGACCAAAGCAAGGCCACGGCCGATGTAAAAAAGGATATGGAAGCTCCATCGCCTATGGACAGGCTGGTTTGTGGCGATGTGGGCTTTGGCAAAACGGAAGTGGCTATTCGCGCGGCTTTTAAAACCTGCGTGGATGGTAAGCAGGCTGCGGTGCTGGTACCTACTACTATACTGGCTTTTCAGCATTATAAAACTTTCAGTGACCGTTTAAAAGAGTTCCCGGTAACTGTTGATTTTATTAACCGTTTTAAATCTGCCAAAGAGAAAAAAGAAACACTTGAAAAACTAAAAGCGGGAAAGATTGATATATTGATCGGTACGCATGGTATTATTGGAAAAGAAGTTAAGTTTAAAGACCTGGGCATTTTAATTGTAGATGAAGAGCAAAAATTTGGCGTGGCCCATAAAGAGAAAATAAAGACCATCCGTACCACTGTTGATTGCCTGACGCTTACGGCAACGCCTATTCCGCGCACCTTACAGTTTTCGCTGATGGGTGCAAGGGACCTGAGCATTATCAATACCCCACCACCTAACCGCCAGCCGATACAGACAGAGGTGCAGGTATATAACGAAGATGTTATTCGCGATGCCATTTATTTTGAAACAGAACGTGGCGGCCAGGTATTCTTTATTCATAACCGTGTAGCCGGGCTTGCTGAAATGGCAGCCCTGATACAGGGGCTTTGTCCTGATCTGTCAATAGGGTTTGCACATGGACAAATGGAAGGCCACCAGCTCGAAGGAAAAATACTGGATTTTATCGACCGTAAATATGATGTGCTGGTATGTACCAATATCGTGGAAAGCGGGGTAGATATCCCGAATGTAAATACGATCATTGTTAACAATGCGCATCATTTTGGACTGAGCGATCTGCACCAGCTGCGTGGACGTGTAGGACGTAGCAATAAAAAAGCCTTTTGTTATTTGCTGGCGCCGCCGATGAGCACCCTGCCCAGCGATTCGCGCAAGCGCCTGCAAACGCTGGAGCAGCATAGTGAGCTGGGAAGCGGGTTCCAGATAGCAATGCGTGACCTGGATATAAGAGGTGCCGGAAATTTATTAGGCGGGGAGCAGAGCGGCTTTATGGCAGAAATCGGTTTTGAGATGTATCAGAAAATCCTGGACGAGTCTATCCGGGAATTAAAGCGTACCGAGTTTAAAGACCTGTTTAAAGAAGAGATCAGCAAACAGGATGATTTTGTACAGGACTGTACCATCGATACGGACCTTGAAATATTGATACCGGATGAATATGTGGAGAATATTACCGAACGCTTATCATTATACCAGCGGCTAGATAACTGCGAAAATGATGCAGAGCTGCACGAAATGCACAATGAGCTGACAGATCGTTTCGGCCCTGTACCGCCACAGGTGAACGACCTGTTTGAAACCGTAAAATGCCGTAAGCTGGCCATTGAACTGGGCTTTGAAAAGATGAGCTTAAAAAATGAAACCCTTCGCTGCCATTTTATCAACAGGCCCGACTCACCGTACTTTGAATCGGATATCTTTCAGAAAATAATTGAATACCTGCAAACCCGAACCAATAAAGCAAGATTGAAACAGACCGGTAAACTGTTTTTATTGATCGCGGAACCAATAACATCCATGAAAGAACTGCATGAATTTTTAAAAGAGCTGCATGCTTTTTGCCTGGCGGTATAGGTTTGTGATAATTTATTGTTAGAAACCTTCGAAACCAGTTTTAATACTATAATTGATTATAAGCATTTGCTGATTTATTTTAGTTTTTGCACATATGTATAAGGTTATATGTATTTAAGAGTTGTGCATTATTTCAACGCAAGTTCAATGTCATTGATATTTTTCAGTAACTCATGAAGAATTTTACCCCCGTTCCGGGTGTTACATTTCCAGTAGATTCAATAACCCAGAATCCAAAAAGAATAGCATTGATCGTTGACAATTTTTGCGGAAGCTCTGCTTCAGCTTGGCTTACCTATCATTTGTAGTTCGGGATTGGCGTTATAAGCTGAAATGCTTCACGTACCTTCCAAAATAGCGCTGGTCATAAAACGGATTGGGAAATAAATTTACGATGCATTTCGTATATTTGAAAAAACAATGCTTTATGAAGACAATGATCTTTCAACTCTGCTATATATGCATCCTTCAGCACTTTCCTGTAAGTCAGATTTTCGGACAAATGCCTTTTACAACAATTGTCGGGGAAAGATCATATTTCACACAAAATATTAATGTAGAAAAGTTTTCAGGAAAACCTTTTCAATTTAAAGCTGCTACAAAAGTCCAGGCAAATACGGATACAGCTAAATCTGCAATTATCGTTTTAATAAGAAACAAGGATAACAGCATAGGCTTTCACACAGATATTACTCAAAACCTGAAAAATAATTCAAATTGGGTCGTAACAAACATTAATGGGAAAATTGATAGTAATGCAAAAACTATTGAAATAGGCGGTTATTGTAATTACGACGGGGTTTTTTTATTTGATGACTTTCAATTGAAAATAGAAACATCACCTGGTACATGGAAACGAATTCCAATAGATAATGGGAGCTTTGAAAAAGGAAGTTTGGTGCACTGGATTACCGGTTCAAATAATAAGCTATTCCATTTTGATGGCGCAAAATTCAGTATTGAACCTGACAATTCTTTTGCTGGAAAACTTCACCTGAAAGTGGACTGCCGGTATACAGATTATGGAAACAATAGAAAGGCCGGCAGTTTCGCAGCGGTTAATGGAGTGAAGCTATATTATGAAACATACGGAGAGGGAAAGCCTTTATTATTGTTGCATGGTAATGGCGGTTCTATTGCCGGACAGGCAGTGAGAATTGCGGATTTTAAAAGCAGATACAAAGTTATTGCAGTTGATAACAGGGCACAAGGCAAATCTGGACATGACGGACAAGAATTAACTTACGATTTAATGGCTGATGATATAAATAAATTTTTAGAGCAACTTAAGATTGATTCTGCCTATATATGGGGGCAAAGTGACGGTGGAATTATTGGGTTGATATTAGCAATAAAGCACCCCGAAAAAGTGAACAAATTAGCCATTTGGGGAGCCAATATTCAGGCAAATGCAAACGCATTTGCTCCCGGAATATATGAAAGTGTTGTAGCAGCTTCATTAACAGGAAAGACTGAAAAAGACCGGCAGTTAAACACATTGATGGCCAAATATCCGAATATCTCTTTTTCTGAAGTGAAAAGTATTAAAGCTCCTGTTCTTGTCATGGCAGGCGATAGAGATGCCATTCGCTTAGAGCATACGACTGCTATTTTTCAGAATATTCCAAATGCGCAATTGTTCATTATGCCGGGGGCAACACACTATGGGGCATATGAAAAGTCCGCTTTATTTAATATCATATTGTCTGACTTTTTTGACAGCCCTTCTAAGAAGCCCTGATTAGAATAAACCATTTTAACAACAACTAACAAGGAGCATTGCGGACCCGGAGCAAACAATGAAATGGTTACAATCTCAGAAATGATAAGAGCTCACATGCAACAATCATTGTGGCGACAGTCAGGAAGCAAGAATACTCAAATTTAGCACTTAACTTTAACAGCAGTAATTTTATTGGGTGCTCGTTGCCGGCTGGCGGTTTTCAAATTCCCGTTTCGCCTGGCAGGCCTTGAAACGTTACAGGCAATTATAGCGACAATCATCAACAATGCAGAAACTCATTAACGATATAAGGAAAGTGGAGCACGGCTTTCAACATATTGTTGGAGCAGGTGCCATCATCTTAGCTGACCAAACACAAGATCCTTTTAATCTTGCGACAAAATTTTTATCTGACGATACTTATCAGGTCAGAATGTTGGCAACTTATCTTTTAGGACAACTTTCAATCGATAATTCCAGGGCGCTCAAACTTCTTGAAACAAAAGTTGCAGCCGATAAAGATTGGCGGGTGCAGGAAATGCTGGCAAAAGCATTTGATTATTATTGCAAGACAATCGGTTACGAAAAAAGTTTGCCGTCAATTAAAAAATGGTTAGCATATAAAAATCCAAATGTAAGAAGAGCCGTTGTTGAAGGGCTTCGTATTTGGACAAGCCGGCCTTACTTTAAAGACAACCCGATAATTGCAATACAACTTATTAGTGAACATAAATCACACGATAGTGAATACTTGCGAAAGGCAGTTGGCAATGCACTTCGGGATATAGGTAAAAAACATAGGGACAAAGTGCTTGACGAAATTTCAACATGGGATTTGACTAATAAAAACACAATATTTACATATAAATTAGCAAAAGGAAAATGAACATAGCCAATGACTGGCAAACGGAGATCGGCAAATTTATTTACAAATCAACTTAGAAATAAAATGCACGAAAAAAATAGAGAGAGAGTTTATAAAATGCCTTTCGCAGGCGTTTATCCGCATTATATTACAAAAGCAGAAAAAAAAGGACGAACCAAAGCTGAAGTGAACGAAATCATCTTTTGGCTGACAGGATATAACGAAAAAACATTGCAAAAACATCTTGACAGCAAAACCAATTTTGAAGATTTTTTCAATCAGGCAAAAATGAATCCGAACGCATCAAAAATCACCGGTGTAATATGCGGTTATCGGGTAGAGGAAATAGAAGATAAATTAATACGCGAAATCCGGTATTTAGATAAGCTGATTGACGAACTGGCAAAAGGAAAAGCTATGGAAAAAATTTTAAGACAGTAAAGCCGGCAAGCTATAACGACCATAAACCTGCCAGCTGTTAACGAGGCCTTCTTCAGGACGCTTATAAAGATGATAGAAGGATTCCTTGTTTTAAAAAGTATTGAAAATTTAAAAGCCGGTAAAGTATTGCGGCACATCATTAAACAATAAATAGATTTAATGAACAAATAGCAATATATGAAACATAAAAGCAATTATACCGATGCGCTAATTTTGACGCAAGGAGAAGGACGGGCATACAATTGTGGCACGATGACCGCAATTTTCAAAGCGGATGAAAACGAAACCAACGACAAATACAGTGTCTCAGAGTGGTGGTTAGAACCTGGTTCTGATGGACCGGGAGTACATGCTCACGAAGAAAATGATGAAGTATTTTATATGCTGGAAGGCACAATTTCATTTCTGATTGGGGAGAAATGGTTTGATGCTGAAAAGGGAACATTTTTGAGAATTCCTGCGAAGACATTTCATGACTTTAAAAATAAAAGCAGCAAAAAAGCAGGAGTGTTAAACTTTTTTATACCAGGTGGTTTTGAAAGAAATATGCCATCGATTGTGAAGTGGTTTGAAGACAATCAATAGTATTAAATAAATTAATTTGAGAAGTTAGGGGCTGACCAAAAAGGTCAACCCCTAATATATATCTTGTTAAAGCTATTAAGCAACTTTATAATTTGTTTTGCCCGGAACAGCAATCGGATAGTTACCGTTAGCATCAGGCATCACCGGCGGTGCAGCGCTAAAGCTATATTCTTTAGGCATGAGGTCTATGCCGCTGTTTAATGCTTTGTCAAAATCAATTAACTGACCGCTGTAAGTGGCCATACGTCCGATAACTCCTGTGAGGGTGCTTTTGGCTCCAAATTCGGCATCAGCAAATTTATATTCACCTTTGGCAATAGCGGCAAACAATTCATCGTGCTCTGCCTGGTAAGGATTATTCTCGCCTTTTTTATCAAATCCGTATAGGGTATTACCCTTAAGATCTGTTATAGTGCCGGCGCCGCAGTAAATGCGCCCCTTTGTTCCTGTCAGCAGCTCATCCACTTTCCCCATAGTACCGCTCATGTGCCTGCATTGGCTATTCATAATACTGCCATCAGGGTAATGGAACTCTACATAATGGTGATCGTATATTTCACCATACTTTTTATCGGTACGCACCTGCCGTCCGCCCATTCCCTGAGCTTTAACAGGGTAGGCCCCTTTGAACCAGTTCACTACATCAATATTATGTACATGCTGCTCTACAATATGATCGCCGCAAAGCCAGTTAAAGTAATACCAGTTGCGCATCTGGTATTCCATTTCTGTTTGCTCAGGTTGTCTTTCCTTAACCCAAACGCCTGATCCTATCCACCACGCCTGTGCTGAAGTTATGTCACCGATTAGTTTTTTTCTTTTAAACAATTCTCGGTAAGAGTTCTGGTATCTTCTCTGCAGCCCTACTACCACATTCAGCTTCTTTTGTTTGGCTGTCTGCGCAGCATCGAGCACTTTTTTTACTCCTGCAGGATCTACAGCTACAGGTTTTTCCATGAAAACATGCTTCCCCTGATTTACACATTCTTCAAAATGGGCGGGCCTGAACCCCGGCGGGGTCGCCAGTATGATCACATCTGCACAGGGGATGGCTTTTCGAAAGGCGTCAAAGCCTGTAAATTTCCTTTCTTCAGGCACATCTACCTTGTTTAGAAAATTGCTGCTATATCCTTGTTCAGACAGGTCTTTAGCCGTTAAAGCGGCGTAGCATCCATCCAGTCTGTCTCTGAAAGCATCAGCAAGAGCAACGATCTTTACATTTTGTTTCGAATTCAGTGCTTGCAGCGCTGCGCCTGTGCCACGTCCGCCGCAGCCTATAACAGCCACCTTGATCTCACCTGCCGAACCCGAAAAATAATTAGCCCTGCCCAGGATAGGTGCGGCCATAAGCCCCCCGGCAATCAGTGAGCCATGCTTCACAAAATTTCTTCTTGACTTACTGTAACTCATTTTATATGTTTTTTGGTAATGTATGCTATCTTCCGGTAAATTGTTTGAAGAAACGGTCGGCTTCTTCGGCTGTAGGTTGTTTCAGGGGCCGTACGATCCTGAATCCAACAAAAGGAGCATCAGTGTTCCACCACTGGCTTTTTGGAATTTGGGGGTCGCTTTTGCTCCAGTCGAGGCTGGACGCAATGCGGTTGGCCGGGCGTAAGTCTGCAGCGTCGTTTTTATAAGAGCCTCCCCGAACCAGCCCCGGATGTTTTACTTCCGGTATCCTGATAGGGTTAACGGCCTTATCATTGATAGTGGCGTAATAATTTTCCTGGTATTGGTCCAATACCCATTCCTGGGCATTACCGAGCATATCGTAAAGTCCCCAGGCATTAGGCTTTTTTAGTCCACCGTGCTTTAAAGAATCGTTGCTGTTTTTGCTATACCAGGCATATTCATCTAATAAAGAAGCATTATCACCAAAGGGATAAATGGTTTTGCTTCCTGCCCGGGCCGCATATTCCCATTCGGCTTCTGACGGAAGCCTGTAAAAGATCCCTGTCTTTTTATACAGCCAGCGGCAGTACATTAAAGCTGAGAATTGTTTTACATTAATAGCCGGATAGGTTTGGTCATCTCCTCCGACAGCAGCAGATGGGTCAACATAAGGTATACTGGGGCGTGTTATGGCGTCTATTTTCGAGTTCCTCGAAAAATGCTCATCAGCAAAAAAAGTAAGAAACTCTTCAAAAGTTACTTCTTTTTCCCCCATCCAGAAGGCATCAATTTTTACCTCTTTTTGTGGCGTCTCATCTTCCTCTTTATTAGGATCGGAGGCCGGACTACCCCATAAGAAAGTACCGGCGGGTATGGGCACCATTGTAAATTTTACCGTTGAACCGGGAAGGGTTTGGTCATACTTCTTAAAAGAATGATTTTGAGCGTGGCTATTCAAAAAGGCAATTGCCCCAAAAACAGCTAATACTATGTTTCGCATAACGATAAAGGTATAAAACAAAATCTGAAATTGCCCTGCAAAACATTTTTAACCAGGGTTTTGCAAAATTTTTCAGATGCCGGTAACTTTTTTAAAGTTATCTTGGCAAAAAATAGTAACGATGCAACGAAGGTCATTCTTAAAAAATACGCTGCTTTCTACAGGTGTATTGGCTAGCCCTGCCGTTTTCGGAAAAAGCACCAGAGTTAGTGATAAAACATTTCACCTGGATTATGCCCCTCATGAAGGCATGTTTACCAACAGCGCCGGGAAGGAATTCATAGATCAGATCAAGTATATGCATGATCTTGGTTTCCGGTCAATTGAAGATAACGGTATGACGGGCAGAACACCTGAAATGCAGGCCCGGATAGGAGATACACTGGCTAAGCTGGATATGCGCATGGGAGTTTTTGTAGTGCCTAAAGGTGGTAACGGTGCTAATACACTTGCCGCTAAAAAGAAAGAGCATGTGGATATCTTCCTCGAAGGTTGCCGTAAATCTGTTGAAGTAGCTAAACGTTGTAACGCAAAATGGGTGACTGTAGTGCCGGGAGATTTTGAAAAGTCGTTGCCCCTGGCAATACAAACCGCCAATGTAATTGAAGCGTTGCGGCGCGGTGCTGAGATCTTTGAGCCTCATGGTATTGTAATGGTACTGGAACCCTTAAGTGATACACCCGATCTGTTCCTGCGTCACTCAGCTCAAACCTATGAAATATGCAAAGCTGTGGATAGCCCGAGCTGTAAAATATTATATGATGCCTATCATATGCAAAAAAATGAAGGTAATCTTATAAAAAATCTGGAGATGTGCTGGGATGAAATCCCTTATATACAGGTGGGGGATAACCCGGGGCGTAAAGAGCCAACAACAGGAGAGATCAATTATAAAAACGTATTTAAGTTTTTATATGACAAAGAGTATAAAGGTGTTGTAGGCATGGAGCATGGGATATCGAAGCCCGGGAAAGAAGGCGAAGCTCGGCTGGTGCAGGCTTACCGGGAGGTGGATAGCTTTTAAGATTGCGAAATCCGGGGGCTCGTTGCCGGTTATGGATTGTGCACTGGTTATCGTCGAAAAACCCGGGGTCAGAAACCCTGGACAAAGGGTTCTATTTTATTTCCTGCATTAGCTTTTTCATAAGCGGTGACAGGGCGATCAGTATTACGCCGGCTATCACTGCATAAAAGGCCAGCTGTTTATAACCGTCGGTATATGTTAACAAAGCATCGTAATTAGTGGCGCCTTCTTTTACTTCTGCCATGCCCGCACCAATACGTCCTGCAACATACTGCCCGTAAGCGCTGGCCAAAAACCACAAACCCATCATCATACCCTGTAAATTTTTTGTGGAGAGTTTGGTCATTATGGAAAGTCCTATTGGCGAAAGACACAGCTCTCCCAACGTAATTACCAGCAATGCCAGTGTAAAAAAGTTTAAAGAGGTTACGCCCTGCAAATTGGCAAACCATCGGGTACCAAACAAGAAATAATATCCTGCCCCTAAAAATAAAAAGCCCAGGCCAAATTTTACCACGGTGTTGGGTTCTGTTTTTTTCCTGTTCAGCCATATCCATAATAGCCCTATCAACGGAGCTAGAAAGATAATGAAGAATGAGCCGCCCGAATTATTTACACCATTGGGATCAAGATGCAGGCCCAGTATATTATTGTCAAGATTTTTAGCTGCAAAAATACTAAGTGAACCTCCGCTTTGTTCATAAATGCCCCAGAACAATATGGAGAATAAGATGAACACCAAAGCTGCGATCAGTTTTTTACGCTCAGCCGGTGTTACTTTGGTCATTTCGTAAAACAAATATAAAAGTGTGAGTGGCCCTATTGTCCACATAAAATAATCGGTGTACTGTGTTTGCGATACCATTTTCATAATAACCGGTATTAGCAATAAAGTACCGACATAAACAGTATATTCTTTCCATTTAGCTATTGGCCGGTTGCTGCCATCAGCCAATACAGCCTGGGGTTGCAAACCTATAGGCCCTAATATTTTCTGGGTAAAAATAAAATTAACCAGGCTGATGACCATTACCACTGCTGCGAGGCTGAATGCCACATTCCATCTTTTGTCTTCGGGAACAAAAGAAGCAAACATTTCTCCTTTGCCTATGGCAATGCACATATAACCGCCAATAAGCGCGCCCAGGTTAATGCCAGCATAAAAAAGGGAAAAGCCTGCATCGGTTCGCACATCTCCTCTTTTATATAAATATCCCACCATTGTTGAAATGTTGGGCTTGAAAAAGCCTGTACCAATCACAGTGAACGAAATACCTAAAAAGAAGAATTTGTGCGGATCTACTGACAGTATAATACTACCCACAATCATCAACAAACCGCCCCAATACAGCGATTTTCTAAACCCCAGTATCTTATCGGCAAAAAGCCCTCCGATAAAAGTAAAGGCATACACAAAAGCCTGTGTAGCGCCGTATTGAAGATTGGCTTTGGCGTCTGCGAAATTTAACTGGGATATCATGAAGAATACCAGCATGCCCCGCATACCATAAAAACAGAAGCGTTCCCACATTTCTGAAAAGAATAACGACCATAGCTGCCTGGGATATTTGCCCTTAAAGTCCTGGATTTGTTCTAAAGTTTGCATGAGGCGTAAAAGTAAAAAGGAAAGATAATGAAAACTTAAATACTTGCTGGTGAAAATATAGGACGTTACAAAGGCTTCCGTTGTATATACAAATGGTATGATATGCGACAGATTTCTCTCCTGTCAATAATAACAGGGCCTGGTGTTAAGTTAAGTGGGAGTTGTCACTAGTGAATAGTGAGTAATTTCGGATATATATTCAAAACGGACCATTCACTACTCATTTTAAGTGTAATGATTCTTCAGTAACATAAAAAACAGCTCCCAATAAGAAGCTGTTCTTTGTTATGTATGGCTCAACCAGTTTATTTTATACCGTGCATCATTTTCTTTAAAAATGGTGATACCAATGCTAAAATAACGCCTGCAATGCCGCACAGTACAACAAAAACCATAAAAAACTCGTACAGGTTATGTATTTCAAAACCGGCAAATACATGATTTGATGTGGGTATCTGGTTCTTGGCAAAGAGTTCGGCCTGTTCAGCGGTAAGCGTTACTTTTTTATCCAGGATATCCCGGAGGTTAAAGCCCAGCTCGCTTGCTTTTTTAAACTTATCGCCGGTAGCAGGCATTATAGACCCCAGTGTTCCGGCCAGGGCATAACCCGCGGCATTGGATATAAAAAATACACCGTACAGAAGTGAGGCAAATCTTTTAGGAGCCAGTTTTCCAACCAGGGAAAGGCCAATCGGCGAGAGGCAAAGTTCGCCACAGGTTTGTAACAGGTAAAGCAGTATCAGCCATTTAATAGCTAATAACCCGGTATTGCCAAGGTCTTTAACATTATGGGCAATGATGAAATAACTTAAAGCGATGATCAGTAAACCAAAGGCTTGTTTTAAGGGAGATACCGGCTCTTTGCCCCGGGATCTTAATTTGTCCCATAACATGCTAAAAGGTACGGCCAGTACTACAATAAATAATCCGTTAAAGATTTGCACCATCGATGGCGGCATGTTCCATCCAAAAAAGTTCCGGTCTGTTTGGTTATCCGCAATAAAAGTAAGGGAAGAACCTGCCTGCTCAAATGCTGCCCAGAAGAAGATGACAAAGAACGAAACTACATAGATCACCAGTATCCGGTCCCTCTCAACTTTTGTAATAGAAGTATCAGATATGATCAACCCGGCTAAGGTTAAACCCGCGGCATATACCAGTGCATACACAATATTTTGGCCTGCAGCAAAATGAAATAAGAGGCAAAGTCCAATAAAAGCTATAACCGCAACAACAATGGACTTTCTGGAAAAGCTGGCTGACTGGGCCTCGCCTTCGTCAAAATCTTCGACGGTGTTATTTTTAGGAAGTCCGCCAATGGGTCTTCCTTCCGGAGTTACAACATATCTGTTTTTTAGAAGAAAGAAGGTAAGGGTACCTATCATCATAGCCATAGAAGCTGCCAGGAACCCCCATCTGAAAGCGTGAATATCCCTTACGCCATCTACATCCTTTACATCTCCTAATAAAGGGCAGATCAGCTGGCCCAAGAAAGCGCCCAGGTTGATACCCATATAAAAAATAGTAAAAGCAGAATCTAATTTACTTTTCTCCTGTTTGGGATACAGGCTGCCTACCATTGAGGATATGTTCGGTTTAAAAAATCCATTACCCAGGATAATGATACCCAGCCCTATCCAAAGAAGCATTTTGGCAAGATCCATATTTTGGGGAAAAGAAGTGGCGCTGATAAATAGTACCAATTGGCCGATAGCCATCAGTGATCCACCCAAAAGAATACAATTCCTGTTACCGAAATATTTATCAGCTATAAAACCTCCAAGCATGGGAGTTAAATAACATAGTGCTAAAAATCCGCCATAAATAATAGAAGTTTCAGACTCGATAATTCCCAGAGAATTGATCATAAATAAAGTGAGGAGCGCACGCATTCCGTAGAAATTAAAGCGTTCCCACATTTCTGTTCCAAACAGAACCCATAAACCTTTAGGATGCTTAGTTTTGGTCGATAACGTTTCCATTGTATTCATATTTTGGCTACTAAATTAAATAAAGCGCATCCAAAGTACGGAAAAAACAAAAGAGGCCGGATATGGAAACGGTTTTCCCCATGCCTAGTGGCATCAGGCGCCGCCGGCCATCTAATAAAAGAGACCCTGTTTTATCCCTTTGTGAAGTATACAAACACTATATACTTACATACAGAAACCGTGTTCAATGTAGAACTAAAAAAAAGTTACCGTACTCCGTGCATAAGCTTTTTAATAACAGGACCAAATAAAATAGATATTACGGCTACTGTAAACGAAACACCGGCCAGCATCCAGAAGAAATAGCTGATTCCCTTTTCATCGGCGATCTTATCTACATTCTCGCCAAATTTGGCAGCACCTTTCATACCAATGGCTACTGCAAGGTACCATATCCCAAACATCACAGCAATCATGCGTCCGGGTACCAGTTTACTTACATACGACAGGCCGACCGGCGATATGCAAAGCTCTCCCATAGTATGAAACAGGTATACCAGTATCAGCCAGACCATACTTACAGAAGCCGTTTTGGCGCCCGGCTCAATAGCACCTGCGCCCACAGCAACAGCAACCATTCCCAGTGCCAGCAAACCCATTCCAATGGCATACTTTATATTTGCTGAAGGATTATATTTACTGCTCCACCATTTCGAAAATAACGGTGCCAGGCTGATGATGAATAAAGAATTTAAAGTAGAAAACCAGGAAGCGGGCACCTCCAGTGTTTTTTCGGAGAACTGGTTATAGAGCATCCAGATAGCAATACACCAGATGATAAAAAAGCTGGAAGCTAAAATGAGGTTCGAAACAGTAAATTTTTTAAATGTTTGCCCGAATAGCTTAAATAATACCCAGGTAATGATGCTTAATGGAATAATGGTGATCAGTGCATTTACTACTTTGAAGATAGTACCTGCATTACCTTCCAGGATCCGGTTGGTATAATCTTTTGCAAAAATGGTAAGCGTTCCCGGCGATTGCTCAAAAATGGCCCAGAAGAACATAGTTAAAAAAGCAAAGAACGAAACGGCGATCATTTTGTCTCTTGTAATTTTGGCATAACGGGACAGCCTGTAAATCAGCAGTACTATGAATAATGCCAGGGCTAATAATATTGTGAAGTTGTTGCCTGATAGCCCTATTACACTGAAATTAAAAATATCGATCCTGCCGTTTGTGATCAGCTTCGCGGGTTCAAAAATGATCCATAATAATCCCAGCGCTACCATTAAGCCTATAAGTGCCAGCTGTGCGCCCGAAAAGGGATTCAGCTGATCATTGCCCAATTCTGATTTAGCTTTTTCTAATGCAGCTGCATCTTTCTTTTTAGGTTTCAAGCCAATTGTACCGAAAATATCCTGCGCCAGCCAGAACTGTATAAGCCCGAAAAGCATAAACACGCCTGCCAGGCCAAACCCCCAGCTCCATCCTACCTTTTCCCCGAGGTACCCGCATAGTAAAATACCAAAAAAAGCACCGGCATTTACACCCATATAAAAAATGGTATAAGCCCCATCTTTTTTATCGGGACGGTCTTTATACATCTCGGAAATGATAGAAGTCATATTAGGCTTGAAAAAACCATTGCCAAAAACCAGTAATATCAAACCGAGATAAATGGAAAACCGGGTTTCTATGGCCATAGAAGCATGGCCCATGGTCATCAGCAAGGCCCCCACTACCACTGCTAAGCGGTATCCTATTTTTTTATCGGCAAAATATCCTCCCAGCATAGTAGATAAGTACACCAGTCCAACATAAGAGCCAAATAAGGCCATAGCCTGCTCACGCGTCCAGCTCCAGCCGCCGTCAAATAAAGCAGCGGTTAAGAACATTACCAGCAAGGCACGCATTCCATAAAAGGAGAACCGTTCCCACATTTCTGTAAAGAATAAGACGAACAACCCCGAAGGATGTCCTAATACACGGCTCTTAAAAAAATCATTTTGGGTTTCCGGCATACGAATTATATTTAAAACAAGATGAGTAAATATAGGAATTTACCCGAAAGTGATCTCCGAAACAGGTTAGCGGGCGATAAAAAACTTTTTTGTGATCCTTCGCGCCCGTTAGGCTGTTCTTTTTCGCTAAAAAAAATCACCGGCTCAATTCCCACGCCTTCCTTGCAGATTTATTACCTTCACCAACTTTAAAAACGATACTGGAACATGAAAATACTGATACTTGGCGGCGGTGGCAGGGAACATGCGCTTGCCTGGAATATTAAAGAAAGAGGACAGGGTAAACATGAGCTGTTCATTGCACCCGGCAATCCTGGTACGGCACAATGTGGTACTAATGTCGCCATTGCTGTTACAGATTTTGGAGCAATGGGAAAGTTTTGCCTGGATCATGATATTGAAATGGTAATAGCAGGCCCGGAAGAGCCTTTGGTAAAAGGCGCCTGGGATCATTTTCAGAAAGAAGAACTAAAGCATATCCATTTTATAGGTCCGTCGCAGCTGGGCGCCCAACTAGAGGGAAGTAAGGCTTTTGCCAAGGCTTTTATGCAAAGACATCATATTCCTACAGCGGCTTACCGTGAGTTTTCGGCTAAGGATTTTGATGAGGGCGTGAATTATTTAAAAGCCCATTCTTTACCTATTGTATTAAAGGCCGATGGCCTGGCTGCCGGTAAAGGTGTGGTTATTTGCGACAATCATACCGATGCTATCATTGAGTTTGAAGCCATGCTGATGCAGGCCAAGTTTGGCGATGCCGGCAAAACCGTAGTGGTAGAGCAGTTCCTGGACGGGATTGAGATGAGCGTTTTTATTCTTACCAACGGAAAAGAATATGTATTGTTGCCCGAAGCTAAAGATTATAAGCGCATTGGCGAAAAGGATACAGGCCTGAACACCGGCGGCATGGGCGCTGTAAGCCCGGTGCCTTTTGCTTCGGATGATTTGATGCAGAAGGTAACAGAAAAAATTATTCAACCTACCGTAAATGGCCTGTGCAAAGAGGGCATCAATTATACGGGGTTTATATTTATTGGTTTGATAAAAGTGCGTAACGAGCCTTATGTAATTGAGTACAACTGCCGCATGGGCGACCCCGAAACAGAAGTAGTGATGCCAAGGTTAAAGAACGATCTTGCTGAACTTTGCCTGGCCGCAGCACAAAATAAACTAAGCGGTGTAAACATTGAAACAGATCCGCGCTCCGCGGCTACGGTGGTTGCGGTAAGCGGCGGCTATCCCGGAAGTTTTGAAAAAGGATATAAAATTGTATTTCCTTCTGCTTCGAAGGAGTTGGAGGAGGCCATCATTTTTCATGCCGGCACAAAAGCCCAGGAAGGGCAAATAGTAACCAATGGTGGCCGGGTGCTGTGTGTTACTTCATTTGGCGATACCATTAAAGACGCGATTAATACTGCTAAAAAAACATTATCCGGTATCCGGTTTGACGATATGTATTACAGAAGGGATATAGGGTATGAGTTCCTTTAAAAGAAACGTTTTTTAAGCAGTGATATACAATATAGAAAGAGCAGCTTATAGTTTTTTTAATAAAAATATAAAAACTATGAACCATGAAAATTAAAAATACAATTTTTAATTTTCATGGTTCATAATCTTGGCAATTCTTCAGTTAAGAAATATTTCAGGTTACACCGCAGGGTGCCGTTTGCTGCAGGATAAGCCTCTCCTAATGGTGAGATAATAAAACTTTTTGCAGGCTTCAGGGCGTTTATAGATTCATAAAAGCCACGCGATGGTTGAGCGCTGGTACTTACCTTTATGTCGATGGCGGCATACGGCTTGTTGCGCTTTATCAGCAGCAGATCTAACTCTGCCCCATTGTGCGTGCGGTAAAAATAAGGAGATAAGGTCTCCGGCAGCAACTGCACGATTTGCTCAATCGCATATCCTTCCCATGATGCACCGATGAGCACATTCCCTCTGAGTTCCTCCATAGTATTTACTTGTGCCAGCCGGTGAAGCAGGCCGCTGTCGCGGATATATATTTTAGGCGATCGCACCAGTCGCTTGTTAATATTTGCAAACCATGGCTGTAACCTTCTTATTAAAAAAGCTCCTTCTAAATGGTCCAGGTATCGTTGCACTGTAGGGTTGGTAATGCCCAACGCCCGTGCAAAATTGCCGGCATTGAAAACGCCGCCGTTATTGTACGCCAGCATTTGCCAGAACCGGCGTACAATCAACGGGTTCAACGTTACACGAAAAAAAAGGTTCAGGTCCCGTTCAATATAACTTTTAATAAAGTGGTCCAGCCATTGCCGGCTCAGTACATCCGTTTTGGCGGTTAGTGAATCGGGAAACCCGCCCCGGAACCAGTGCCTTTGTTGTGAAATAGTTTTCGGTAATTCTGTAAGTCCTACGGGGGGCAGCTCAGTATAAGCAATGCGACCCGCAAGCGATTCGGATACTCCTTTTACCAGTTCCGGTGAGGCCGACCCCGTAAGCAGGTACCGGCCTGGCTTGCGTTTTTCATCGATAAGAGGGCGCAGCACGCTAAATAATTGCGGGAGATACTGTATCTCATCCATTATTACACATTTGTCAACATGAAATTGCAGATAGGCCTCCGCATCTGCCAGTTTTAGTTGGTCTGTAGGCCGCTCCAGGTCTAAATAAATATTCTTCTTTTCTAACCGCTTTACCAGGTTTTTAGCCAGTGTGGTTTTACCTACCTGCCTGGGTCCCAGCAGGGCTACAGCCGGAAAATGTTTGAGCAGTTTCAGTGCCGTTTCTTCCATTTTTCTATGTATCATATTTCAAATATACCATGAAATTTGAAAATTGTATTTTTAAATTTCATGGTTAATAATTATTGGCTAACTTATCATAATTGAATATCTTTATAGTAAATTCCTTTTAATGGCACATATGAAAATGAAGCTGGCTTCTTACCTTCTGCTAAACGTATCTTTATATGCTAGCGCACAGGTTAGTAAAGTAAATGACGATACGAAAGCTCAGCTGGCTGCCCAGCCGCCCGTAACCGTTCAAACAGCAGTGGGGCCGCTTACTTTAGAACCACCCTATAAAACCGTATCGGCAAGAAAGAACAGCAGAACCATTGGATGGCCTGAAGGTGAAGCCCCCCAAGCACCTGAAGGCTTTATAGTTACCCGTTTTGCGGAGAGACTGCAAAATCCGCGGTGGACCTACATTGCACCTAACGGGGATGTTTTTGTTTCAGAAGCAGGCACAAGGCAATCGGCAAACAGGATCTTACTCTTCAGAGATGTAAACAAAGATGGTATTGCAGATGCTAAATATGTTTTCCTTACAAACCTGAACCGTCCTTTCGGCATGTTGGTGTTGGGAGATTATTTTTATGTTGGCAATACGGACGGGTTATACCGTTTCCCTTATAAAGCCGGTGATACGCTGGTTACTATACCTGGAGAAAAAATTACAGAATTATATGCAGGAGGTTATAACAATCACTGGACCCGGAATATTATTACCAATAAAGCGAAAAATAAAATATACATCAGCGTAGGCTCAGGAAGCAATGCCGGGGAGCATGGTATTGATGCCGAGGACGGGCGGGCACTGATATTTGAAGTAAACCCTGATGGGTCTGGTAAGCAGGTTTATGCAAATGGTTTGCGGAATCCTGTTGGTATGGATTGGAATCCCGTAACCGGCGAGCTTTGGACCGCAGTAAATGAGCGCGATGAACTGGGAGACAACCTGGTTCCCGACTATGCTACCAGCGTTAAACCTGGCGGCTGGTATGGCTGGCCGTTCAGCTACTTTGGTAAGATCAAAGACCCGCGCTGGGCAGGTGATCCTCACCTGGAGCTGGTGAATAAAGCCATCATTCCGGATGTAGCTTTGGGCCCTCATACGGCATCTCTTGGCCTGGTCTTTTATACAGGCCGGCAATTCCCGGCTAAATATAAAAATGGCGCTTTTGTTGGCCAGCATGGCTCCTGGAATCGTTCCGTTCTTTCGGGGTATAAAGTGGTTTTTATTCCTTTTAAAAATGGAAAACCTCAGCCGCCAGAAGATTTTTTAACAGGCTTTATTGCTAATGAAGCAAAAAGCGAGGTTCATGGAAGGCCGGTTGGTGTGGCTGTTACACCTGATGGGTCGTTGCTGGTAAATGACGATACCGCTGGTATTATCTGGAAAGTAAGTGCAGAGAAATAAATTTGATCTATAAAGTTTTCAAAACCTTACAGGCCTGCGCGTTTTATAAGCCCAGTACTCCTTTCAGCTTTCCATATCCGTTACGGCTAACGTTGATTTTAGCTCCGTTTTTGAGTATGGCTACATGTCCATCCTTTTCATAAGGGTCGATACGGGTGATCTCCTGGATATTTACAATAAAAGAACGGTGGCTGCGAACAAACATATCTGCAGGTAAGAACGATTCAAAGAAAGCCATGGTTTTGTTTTTAAGATAATAGCCTTCTTTGGTAAAGATCTTCACAAAATCATCGGCAGCCTCCAGGTATAAAACTTCCTGCACCGGTATGATCTTTATCTTGCTTCCGTTCTTTACCACAATACGGGTGTTGCTGCCTGGCAACTGGGTATCGTTTAAAAGCGCTCTGGTGCTTTCTGTTGCCGCTGGCCTGTTTTGCACCATGAATTTTGCTATGGCTTTATCAAAGCGTTCCTGGTCAAAAGGTTTAAGCAGGTAGTCAATAGCATGGGCCTCAAAAGCTTTAATGGCATATTCGTCAAATGCTGTAGCAAAGATCACCGCAGGCGGATTTTCTACCAGCTCCAGCATTTCAAAGCCGCTGATCTTGGGCATCTGTATATCTAAAAAGATCAGGTCGGGCTCATGTTCCTGTATAGCTTTCAGGCCTTCAAAGCCATCACTGCACTCTGCTGCAATTTCCAGTTTCGGATGCTTTTTTAAATATTCCTTTACCATGCTCCGTGCTAAAAATTCGTCATCTATTATTATAACTTTGGCCATATTATTGGGGTATTTTTACAATTGTTTCAAAAATATTGTCTTTGGCATTTGTATATAACAGGTCATTGCGGGCGAATAACAAATATAATCGCCTTTTAATAGAAGAAAGCCCAAAGCCCGTGCCTTTTTTAGGTACTGATGTTTCGGGGTCGTACGGATTGGAAACCATAATGATCAGCTCCTGCTGTTCTGAATGGCAGGTAATGGTAATCAATGTTTGTCCTGTTGTATCATAAAGCCCGAACTTAATTGCATTTTCAACAATAGGCTGCAGCAGCAAAGTAGGCAATAGTGCCGTTTTGCATCCTTCGCTGATATCTATCCGGGTTCGAAGCCTGTTCCCAAACCGTACTTTTTCTATCTCAAGATACAGGTTAAGGTAGGTGATCTCTTCTTCCAGCGTTACCATTTGCGACTCTTCTTTTTTAAGCGTGCCGCGTAAGAAATCTGAAAGCTGCTGCACCATTTTCCGTGCCTGCTGCGGATCAAGGCCAATGAGTGCATTAATAGAGTTAAGGCTGTTAAACAAAAAGTGTGGCTGTAGCTGCTGGCGTAGTTTAAATAATTCTGCTTCGCGCGAAAGCGCTTCTACATCGGCCTTCCGTTGCGATTCTTTCTGGCGTTCATGCCAGTTGTGCCATAAAATAGATGCAATGGTAACAATGGTTAATAAAAGAAAGGCGAATGTGAATCTTATGACCAGTGAGTTATGCAGAAACCCCAGGTAGGCTATATAGCTGTCGAAAATTATTTTAAGAAAGCTGTTGGTAATAAGCAGCCATAGCAGCGACAACACCAGCGATGAAGCAATAATGCCTGCATACTGGTAGGAGGTAGGCAGGTAATATTTGGTGATATTTAGTACCAGCAGGCTCACTAACAACAGCATAGTTATGCTTACCAGGCTGTCAGTAATGACAATCCTGACCGGGAAAGTGAACAGGCGGCTGAAGATTAATACCTGCGCTATCACCAGCACTACCCAGCCAAGTATAAGGTAAAACAAAAACCGTTTTGCTGAAAGAGGGGAAGGCATTAATTCAATGAGTAATTAATAATGAATAATAAATAGGCCAGGAAATACACAAGCCGGGAGTGGGCAGAAAGGGATGCCTGTAATAATACTCCTTCCAGCTTCCAGCCGTTCTTTTGGGCTGCCCAAACCTGCCGACTTCGGTCTTTCCTGCTGCAATTTAAAAACTCTTTACGTCAATACCTCCGAAAATAACAGTGCCTTTTATCAGTAAAGTTTTATTGGTATCGGGAAGGGTCTGCATAACGCGCTTGTCCTTAACTTCGCCCATAATAGCAACTGCTTCAGAAATTACGTTCCAGTGAGAGGGCACAATTAAGGTAGCGCCGCCAAAAAGCGCCGTAACTTCTAAAACCGCAGTTCCGGACAGATCGGCCTGACTAAGATCTATTTGACTGCCTCCAAAAACATTGGTCATTTCGCCTCCCCTGAAGCTTTTGGAAAAAACTTTCTTTTTAGAGCCGCCAAAAATAGAGGTAGTATCTATGTAATCCTGGCCACTGGCTCCTGCAAGCGGGGTAGTACCGCTTTCATCGAACTGTATATAGCTTTTAGATCCCTTAGGCCGGAAAATGAAGAACAGACCGGAACCAATGAGAATAATGGGAAGTATGAATCTTCTTAATTCACCAAAAACAAAAAACTCATTGATGAGAAATATTGAACCGATCAGGATCAGGATCATCCATCCCGGGCCTTCAAAGTTTTTGCGGATGCCAATGAAAACTCCCAGTGCAATCAGGAACATTTGCCATGAGAAAAGGAACTCGGGCAAATGGATTCCTATACGTTTCAATAAATAGGCAACACCGATCACTAACAGGAATCCTCCTATCCATACATGACTTTGAGACTGACGGGGCCTGAAATTTCCGGGATCTGGATAGCTGCCTGGTTCACCTTTATACATTTCTGTGTTGTATATATTGTTTTCGCTCATTTTTTTAAATTTAAGTAAAAATAGCACGCCACAACTGCTAAAGCAACATATTTATTGTATATAAACCTAATATATCGGTAAATGGCGGGGTTGGGTCGGTGAAAAGCAGGGGACCGGAAAGTCTGGAAGTTGGAAAAGCGTATGCTGTTCATAGTAATATTACCGCTGAAGAGTGCGACGCAACGAGGCCTTATCGTAATACCGCTGCCTGGTTCAGAATATACCATACAGGTTCTTTCTAGGAGTCTTTATTCAATAAACTGAAATGTTCCTCCGTCAAACAATCCTTTGTCACTTAATTTCAGTTCAGGGATTACCAGCAATGCCATAAATGATAGTGTCATAAAGGGAGCACTCAGGGGGCTTCCCATCTGCTTTGCTATTGCATCAATAGCGGTGTAGGCTTTGGCTATTTTATACCCGTCTTCTTTGCTCATTAGGCCGGCTACAGGTAGCGGTAAAATGGTCTCTATCCTGTCCTGTAAAAGATTTGCGGCGCTTATACCTCCTTTTTGTTCTATGACCAGGTTTACAGCTCTGCAGATGCTGTCATCATCCACACCTACGGCAACAATATTATGGCTGTCGTGCGCAACAGAAGATGCCAGTGCCCCCTTTTTCAGCCCGAAATTTTTAATAAAGGTGGTGGCTATGGGGGCATCGGCATAGCGGTTAATCACTGCAATTTTTAAAATATCCCTATCAATATCGCTTATAACGGAACCGTTTTGGATTTTGGGTTTTACAAAAATCTTGTGAGTAATAAGCTGTCCATCCAATGCTTCAATCACCGGAATGGTTTCATCATTCGTTACAGTAACAGCAAAGTCCTGCGGCAACTTAGGGGTACAGCTGAAATTATTGATAATAGCCGCAGGCTGCGAAGTAATAAAGCTCTTACCGTTTTCCGCCACCAGTTGCCCATTGATATAGGTTTGCTTCACCTTAAAATTTTGCAGGTCTTCAACCAGTATGAAATCTGCAGGATCGCCCACCTGCAACTGTCCTACATCCAGCGTATAATGTGCCACCGGATTTATACAGGCCGCCCGGAGTATGTTGAACACATCTATTCCTTTAGCGGCAGCCCTTGCACAAAGATCGTTGATATGAGCGGCCACCAGGCTGTCGGGGTGCTTGTCATCGCTGCAAAACATGATCTGATCCGGGTAATTATTCAGCAGGGGTATCAATGCTTCAAAGTTTTTAGCAGCGCTTCCTTCCCGGATAAGGATGTTCATGCCATGTTTTAATTTATCCAGTGCTTCTTCGGCAGTAAAACATTCATGATCGGTACTGATGCCCGAATTGATATATTTTTTTGCATCATCTCCGCGTAAGCCCGGGGCATGACCGTCAACCGGTTTCCCTGCATCCAGGGCTGCTCTGATTTTTTGTATCACTTCCGGGTCTTCCTGAAGTACTCCCGGGAAGTTCATCATTTCGCTCAGGTATTTGATCTCTTTCCTTTGCAGTAATGCTTTCACATCATTAACATTCAGCATTGCGCCGGCTGTTTCAAAAGTGGTTGCAGGTACACAGCTTGGCGCGCCAAAATTGAATTTAAAAGGTACGGTACTGCCATTTCCGATCATATATTCTACACCTGCCATACCGCATACATTGGCAATTTCATGCGGATCGCTTACCGTAGCTACCGTGCCATGTACTACAGCCAGCCTGGCAAACTCCGAAGGCACAAGCATGCTGCTTTCAATATGCACATGGCTGTCGATGAACCCGGGAATGATAAACCCGGCTTCCGGAGCAGGCATATCGAGCTTATGAATAGCGGTTATTTTCCCATCCGAAACAAATATGGATGCCGGGAATATGAGCCGTTGTTTTATGTCTACGTAATTGCCTGTTATGGCCTGCATAATTTATGTTTTAAATAACAGTCTGTTAAGCCGAAAATTTACACAGATAAACAAATCTAAATATAATTTTGCATTACCTAATTCTCATCATGGCAAAGCAAAAGCAGGTTTTCGAAACCGAAAGCAAATTAAGGTGGAACACTTTTAAATGGACAAGCCGGATAATTATTTTTTTGTTACTATTGATTGTGCCGGTTGTGTGGATCTCACTGGCAAATATGAATACGCCTTTTCTTCCCAAACTGGAACGAACAGGCTATACAAAGAATAAGAACCTGGTGATACCGAAAGATTTTACGAGGCAGGATGCTATACGCTATAAAGGTTTTCAGCATTTTTTAGAGCTGCGTAAGCAAAATTACGATCATATAGCACGGGATGCAAAACGCCCCTATACGCAGGCGGTACGTGCTGCTTTTTACGTGGATTGGGACCCGCAATCCCTGTCGTCCTTAAAAGCCCATATTCATAAATTAAATATGGTGCTGCCCGAATGGTTTTTTATTGATCCTGTTGCAGATACGCTCGTAGTACGCATTGATGCAGAAGCCCTGCAATACATGCGCAGATACAATGTGCGTATAGTACCTATTATGAGCAATGTAAATATTGCTGAAACAGATGGCAATTTTGATGGTACATTATTAGACAGGATAATGCAAAATCCCGAAAAGAGAAAACATTTTCTGGATCAGATAGAAGATGTTTTACAGAAAAATCATTTTGCAGGGATTAATATTGATTTTGAGGAGATACATCAATCTACTTTAAAGCCGCTTTTTCTTTTTCAGAAAGAATTGTATGAGCGTCTTCATGCAAAAAAATTACTGGTTACGCAGGATGTGGTTCCGGGTGACGATAACTATAATCTTACGGTAGCAGAGCCTTATCTTGATTATATTTTCCTGATGGCGTATGATCAGCATTTTACTGAAAGTGTACCCGGTCCTGTTAGTGAACAGCGGTGGATAGAGAAAGTGCTTGATAATACTGCGGCAAACATCAGTTCCGATAAAATAATATTATGTCTTGCAGCGTATGGGTACAACTGGCCCGAAAATAGTAATGCTTCTAATGTAACCTATGCCGAAGCGATAGCTTTAGCCAAAGATCATTATGCCCCAATTGAATTTAACAGCGATACTTACAATTGTTCTTTTAGTTACAGGGATGCAGACAGCGTTCTACATAAAGTATATTTTAATGATGCCGCCGGGGCTTTTAATACCATGCGTTTTGCAGACGACTATGGAGTGGCGGGCACTGCTATATGGAGGCTGGGCTCGGAAGACGAAAGGTTATGGACCTTTTATAACAGGGATTTAAGAAGAATAGCTGTTGCTGCTTATCCATCTGTTTTTACAAAACTGGAGCACAGCCCTGTTGGTTATAAAAAGCCGGATTATATCGGGGATGGAGAGGTACTGGATATGATCACAGAGCCCGCTGACGGTGTAATGAAGATTGTAAGGGATAGTATAGATAACCTTATATCCGAAGAGGAGTACCTGCAACTGCCTACCAGGTATATCATTAAGAGGTTCGGGAAAGTGAACCGGCAGGTACTTCTTACTTTTGATGATGGCCCCGATCCTGAATTCACCCCTCAGATATTGAATATACTGAAGCGGGAGAAAGTTCCGGCTACTTTTTTTGTAGTGGGCACCAATGTAGAGAGTAATCTTTCACTTTTCAGACGCATTTATAAAGAGGGGTTTGAAATAGGGAACCATACTTTCACACACCCCAATATTGCAGAAGTAGGCAGGAGCCGTGCTACCACGGAAATTGAGGCTACCCGGCTGCTGATCGAATCGCAGACAGGGCATAGCACAATCTTGTTCAGGCCGCCCTACAATGCAGATTCTGAGCCGGGCAGCTATGTGGAGCTGGAACCTATTGCTATTAGTAAGAAACACAGCTATTATGCTGTTGGAGAAAGTATTGATCCCGAGGATTGGGATACCAAGAACCGGGCTTATGTAATGAACGCCGATACGATTTATAACAGGGTGGTGCGGGAGTATGAGGCAAACCCCCAAAAGGGGATTATTTTGCTGCACGATGCGGGGGGGCCGCGCCAGGCTACGGTAGATGCCCTGCCACGAATTATTCAGTATTTTAAACAACGGGGAATAGCGTTTATTACAGTAGCTCAGCTGTTGAACCTGACCCGGGACCAGGTAATGCCCCCGGTACAGGGTGCCTGGCTTGGTGCTGATTCAGCTGCGTCCAAAACCATAGCTTTCCTGTCAGAGTTCTTAAAAGTGTCCTTTTGGCTGGCCATTTTATTAGGTATTTTACGCATACTTTTTCTCGGGGTTTTGGCACTGCTGAATTATTTTAAAGACAAAAAAAAGGGTACTCCTGTTATTGGGTCATTTACTCCTAAAGTAAGCATTATTGTTCCCGCATATAATGAAGAAGTGAATTGTGTAGCTACGGTAAAAAGCCTGCTACAACAGGATTACCCGAATTACGAAATCATTTTTGTAGATGATGGATCGAAAGATCAAACTTTTGAGCGTATAACAGAAGCTTTTGGAAACAATAAAAGAATAAAGGCATACCGGAAAGAAAACGGGGGCAAAGCATCTGCATTGAATTACGGCATAGAAAGAGCTGGTAGTGACTTCCTGTTGTGCATAGATGCCGATACTCAGCTTAAAAGAGATGCTATCAGCCAGATGATGCCCTATTTTAAAGAAGAAAGCACAGGCGCTGTTGCTGGTAATGTAAAAGTGGGCAATACTCAAAAAATACTTACCCGTTGGCAATCAATAGAATATATAACTGCTCAGAATTTTGATCGCCGGGCATTTGATTATATTAATGGTATTACCGTGGTTCCGGGTGCCATAGGGGCTTTCAGGAAAAAGGCCATGCAGGACGTTGGCGGCTTTGCCACGGATTCCCTGGCAGAGGATTGCGACCTCACTATCCGTATTTTGCGGCAGGGATATGTGATTCGTAATTGTACTGCCGCTATCGCGGTTACCGAAGCTCCGGAGTCGGTAAACCAGTTCCTGAAGCAGCGGTTCAGATGGTGTTATGGCATTATGCAAAGCTTCTGGAAGAACAGGGATGCCTGTTTTAATCCAAAATATAAGGGGTTGGGAATGATAGCGCTGCCTAATATTTTATTATTCCAGATCTTAATGCCAATGATCGCGCCACTGGCCGACCTGCTGTTTTTTGTAGGCCTTGTTTATAACAGGAACGATATGGATAGTATGCAGCAGATACTTATTTACTATTTTCTGTTCCTGTTTATAGATGTATTTATTTCTGTAGTGGCATTTCGCTTTGAAAAGGAGAATTACTGGCGGCTGCTTTGGTTATTGCCGCAAAGGTTTGTATACCGGCAATTAATGTATATTGTATGGTTCAGATCGGTAAGGCGTGCCATAAAAGGGGAAGGCCAGGGCTGGGGGAACCTGAAAAGAACAGGGAATGTGGTTTTAAAAGAAACCTGATAAAGTAAGCAAAGGTATCCTATGCCTGTTTTTAACCCATACAGGTAAATGGCCACAAAAAAATACCGTTCTTCGTTGGAAAAAGAACGCTATGAACTTTTAAGTTGCTTAATTCGTTAGCAAGCCTTCTTCAAGTTCCACTACCAGTTGCTGTTGATGGTTCTCTATCCAATCAGGGATAGGTTGCTTGGAATCTAAGCTCCATTGATTATCATTGTTTTTTGTAAGCCTGAAAAACAAGCGGTTGCCCCTGTCATCTGCAGTGTCAACATCAAAAACATAATCACCAGCGTTATTATTTTTTTTGAAATTGAACTCTCTTAACCTGTTATTGATTTTAACCAGCCTGCTAAAATGTATGATTTTTATAAATGAAGTATGCATTGTACGAATAAGATATTTTGTGCCTGCAAATATTGTACCGCTCAATTGTATTTTAAAAAGTATAATATGGTGAAAAGGCTATTAAACGGTCTAAGATAAAGCAAAATGAATAATCCTTTTTGGTTTTTGTTGTATTTGTATAAAGCGTGAAAGTTAAAATAGTAGGAATCAATAAAATAAATTATCCACAATTATTTGGCTATAAGCATAACATGAAGAAATGTCAGGCAGATGCTTACTTTTTTTTATAAACAACGGATTGTATAAAATGACTGTAATGCCATTTTATATAAAATTGTTTGTAGTGAAACGTTTGAAAAAGAAAAGACATGTCTGCCAATTCCTGCGCCTCAATTCCACTCACAACGCTGAAAAAGAAGTACATTGTTTTCAATAATATTTTTTGCCATTTTTTTGCCACGCTTGTTGGAACAAAATCGGTATATAACCAATTACCTCCGGGTTTAAGATGAGGGTGCAGGATTTCAAAAATGGCTGCCGCCTTTTCAATTTTAAAATTATCGAAAAAAAAAGCTGTAAAAATGCAGTCAAATTGCTGTGTAAACGGGCAATTTTCTATGGCATCACAAATAAAGATCACTTTGTTAGCGCCGCAATTTCTCTTTTTTGCAAGGGCTATCATTTTTGCAGCGTTGTCGATATAAGTTATAGTAAGTCCAGCCGGATACAGCCTGGCCACTTCCTCCAATATCCATCCCGAACCGCCACCGGCTATGAGTAAGCTACTGTTGGGTGCAATGTGTGAGAGCAAACAGGTTTGCGCCCGTATAATAGCTTTGCCGAAAATAAGCCGGCTTATAAAATCGTAATAAGGAGCTATAAAGTTGTAATTGTTGCGCATTGTTTTAATAGAAATGGTTATGCATCAGTTAGCAACACCCCGGCTATTCCGCATAATGCTTTAAAAAAAATCAGTCCATCTATTATTACCAGGTAATATAAAATCCTTTTCTCTTTTTGCAATGAGTATGCAACAAGCAACAGGCATGCAAATGGCAGCAGGTTTAATAAAATGGCTACCCGGCTGATGTCTTGCGTCATCGTAAATAAAATCAGAGAAATAACCCCTATTAATAAAAGAGGAATCAGAATAAAAAAAATTGTTTTATGCAGTCCATACCGTACCACAAATGTTTTTAGCTGTCTGTTCGAATCATCTGCATAATCTTTAATATCAAACATGATAGCATTTATAGTGCAAAACATAAAGTTTTTTACAAATAGCCAGCTCACCCAAACAGGATTGGCTACTAAAGTACCCTTTTCAATTTTAATATCAATAAGCGGAAGTATATTTACACAGGATGCCCATACAAAGCCAATCACAAAGGCCTTTATCCAGCCTGTGCCCCTTAAATTTAACCTGATAAAAGATTTGGGTAACAGGCCATAGTACAACAAAGCCGCCATAAGTATTATACCAGCTGAGAGCCAGTATACCAGCTCAAGCTGAAAAACAGCTTCCCGGTTTTTTATAACTATGTACAGTATTAAAAGAATACTGGCCGTTAGAAATATGAGCTGGCTCGTTTTTACAAAGCGGTTATTTTTTTGGTACCATTTTGTACGTGGATTGACCGAATTGTTTGCATTTACAGGTCCAACATAGGCGTACGTATAATACAAAACAGTAATCATAAAAAGCAGGCTGTAGAAAGCAAATGAATTGAATGGTAAATGTGCCTGCAGGCTCATTTCTATGGATAGTGCAACTGAAAGCAACCCCACAAAATAATTTGAGAAGAAAATAAATTTTATAAACTTATTGCTCATGTGCACATGCAAAGATACAGGGGCTGTAAGTTGAAAATTTTGTAGCTTCGATGAATTGTAGAATTTAATGATTATTGCGGATGCAGCAAAAGCAAGAATGGGCAGATATACGAAACCTGATATTTCAAGGCGAGCCTGATTTTGAGAAAATTGCTTTAGATATTTTCAGGTTTCAGTACGCTAATAACGTTATTTATAGAAAATATGTAGATGCACTTAAAGTGGATGTATCTAAAATTGTAAAAACGGCAACCATTCCTTTTTTGCCGATCCGTTTTTTTAAAACCCATCCAATTACCACTGGCCGCTTTAACCCTGAGCTGATCTTTGAAAGCAGTGGTACCACTCAAACTGTGAATAGTAAGCACCTTGTAAAAGATGCCGGTATTTATGAAGAAAGCTTTTTTTCCTGCTTTGAACGATTTTATGGTAATGCTAAAGACTGGTGTGTGCTGGGTCTGTTGCCTTCTTATCTGGAAAGAAAGCACTCTTCACTGGTTTACATGGTGCAGCAATTGATTGAAAAAAGCGGGCATGAAAAGAGTGGTTTTTATTTATATGATTTTAAGCAGCTTGCACATACTTTAGCCGTGCTGGAAGAGCAAGGCCAGCAGACTTTGCTGATCGGCGTAACCTTTGCCCTGCTTGACTTTGCTGAAAAGTATCCAATGCCTTTGCATCATACAGTAGTGATGGAAACCGGGGGCATGAAAGGCAGGAGAACAGAAATGATAAGAAATGAAGTGCACGATATATTAAAAGATGCGTTTTCGCTGGATGCTGTACATTCGGAATATGGTATGTCGGAGCTGTTATCACAGGCTTACTCTAAAGGTAACGGCATCTTTCAAACTCCACCCTGGATGCGCATTCTATTGCGTGATGCAGAAGATCCTTTAACCATAAAGAATATTGAAGCAAATAAAACCCGCGGGCTTATTAATGTGATAGATCTGGCAAATATTTACTCCTGTAGTTTTATTGCTACTGATGATTCGGGCGTTTTATATTACGATGGCCGTTTTGAGGTTATAGGAAGAATGGATAACAGCGATTTGAGAGGATGCAGTTTGCTGGCTGTTTGAATAATTCATGATCAAAAGCCATTCGGAAGAGAGAGGCTGTAGTAAAAAAACCGGCCTTTGCGGCCGGCTGGTTATCCTTATTATCTACGAACGGATATTACACATTAAACCTGAAATGCATAATATCACCATCCTTCACTATATATTCTTTTCCTTCGATTCTTAATTTACCTGCTTCGCGGCAGGCGGCCTCGCTTTTATATTGCAGGTAATCTTCAAAGGCAATTACTTCTGCTTTAATAAAGCCTTTCTCAAAGTCGGTATGGATAACTCCGGCACATTGCGGGGCTTTCCAGCCTTCATGGAACGTCCAGGCACGTACTTCCTGTACGCCTGCGGTAAAATAGGTATTCAAGCCTAATAATTTATAAGCAGAGCGGATCAGGCGGTTTAATGCCGGCTCTTTCATTTGATATTCTTCCATAAATAAAGCTTTGTCATCCGGGTCCTCCATTTCAGAGATCTGCGCTTCAATACTGTTATTCATCACAATAATTTCAGCGCCCTCCTCTTCGGCCACTTTTTTTAGAACTTCTGAATACTTATTGCCGGTGTGCATCGATGGTTCATCTACGTTTGCTACATACAGCACGGGTTTGTCGGTAAGCAAAAACAGGTCGGCAACAGCCAGCTTCTCTTCTTTACCCAGGTCCAGTGAGCGAATGCTTTTACCTTGCTCCAAATGGGCTTTGCAGCGCAACAGCACTTCCAGCTCCGGCTTTGCCTTAGGATCTGTTTTGGCCTGTTTTTCCTTCTTTTGAATTTGTTTTTCCACGCTGTCCAGGTCTTTTAGCTGTAGCTCTGTATCAATAATCTCCTTATCACTTACAGGGTGGATAGCGCCTTCTTCGCGCAATACATTATCATCCTCAAAACAGCGGATTACATGAATAATGGCATCTACTTCACGTATATTGGCCAGGAATTTATTACCCAGGCCTTCACCTTTGCTGGCACCTTTCACAAGGCCGGCAATATCCACAATTTCAATCTGGGTAGGTACGGTCCTGTTAGGCTGAACCAGTTCTGCCAGTTGTGTGATTCTATTGTCCGGCACATCCACCAAACCCACATTAGGTTCTATGGTACAAAAGCGGTAGTTGCTTGCCTGTGCCCTGGCGCTGTTGCTTACCGCGTTAAACAGCGTTGATTTTCCTACATTGGGTAGTCCCACTATTCCTGCCTGTAAAGCCATTTCTTATTTAATATTTAGTATTTTGATTGACCATTGACCACTAAAAAGTCTGCAAAGGTACAATTAATGTCTGACTTACTAAATACCCGGAGTTGGCGGCCATATAAATATTGCATGATATGCCGAAAATTCAACAAAATGAATGCATCGCTGTTCTAATTGTAAATCATACAATAATCAGATATGTAAATAATGTATTATGACTAAAAAAATCAAGCTTGGAAAAACTGATCTTGAAATAGCCCGCATCAATTTGGGCGGTAATGTTTTTGGATGGACCCTGGATGAGGCAAGATCATTTGAAATACTAGACGCATTTATTGAGGCAGGTTTCAATTTTATTGATACAGCGGATACATATCCCTGGTGGGTGAATGGAACCGGAGGTATGTCTGAAGCGATTATTGGGAAATGGCAGAAAAACAGGGGCAACCGTAAAAACCTGGTTCTTGCTACCAAGGTGGGATCGGAGACTAAAGAACATGGTTATGATATCAGTAAAAAACATATCCTGAAATCTGTAGATGAGTCTTTAAAAAGACTGCAAACCGATTATATTGATTTGTACTATACCCACTTTGACGATGGCAAAACTTCGCCGGAAGAAACTTTATCAGCCTATGATGACATAGTGAAAGCCGGGAAAGTACGGTATATAGCAGCTTCTAATGTGTCACCTGAAAGGCTGGTTCAGTCTTTTAAAATATCCCGGGAAAAAAATTTTCCGGAGTATATTGCCTTACAACCTCATTACAACCTGGTGGAAAGATCAAAATATGAAACGGAGTATGCGCCTGTAGCCCAAGCGCATCACCTTGCAGTACTTCCCTACTGGTCGCTGGCTGCGGGGTTCTTAACCGGCAAATACCGTTCTGAGGCCGATTTAGGCAAAAGTATACGGGGCTCCGGCGCCGGCAAGTATCTTACAGCAAAAGGGCTGGAAGTTTTAAATGCGCTTGATGCTGTAGCGGCTAAGTATCATTCGCTGCCCGCAACTGTTTCTTTAGCCTGGCTGCTGGCGCAACCACAGGTTGCCGCGCCGGTCGTGAGCGCAACGAATGCTGAACAATTACATACAATACTCGCAGCCCCCGATCTGCAGCTTGATGATGAAGATTTAAAATTACTGAACTCCGTAAGCAGCTAAAGCTTCTATCTTATCAGGCCTGGGTACAGCATACCAGGCCTTTTTGATGCAGCAATAACTTTTGACAATTTATTATTATTAGTTGTTGTCTTTTGGTATTTTTACTGCTATGGTTTTAAGCAGGATTTGGAGCGCATTTATACTCATTGCACTCATAGTAGCTTTGGGCAGATTTATATTTCAGCCCGGGCAGCAACAGCTGTTTACTCAAATGGTAACAGGCAAGAGCGGCGATACTACGTATATTAAAGAAGTAGATGCTGCCTTACTGCCGGCAGGTTTACCGGAACAGATGGTTCCCGGGCAAATTGTGAAATGGGAGGGACACCAGGTGATATCTATGGGTAACGGTATATTTAAAATGTATGATCTGCAGCCTACCAACGGCGTTTTTGATACTACAAAAGATGCGGTTACGCTCTGTATCGGCCTTATAGGAATCATGGCATTGTTCCTGGGATTTATGAATATTGCCGAGCAGGCAGGCGGAGTGCGGTTTTTGTCGAGGATCATTGGGCCGTTTTTTTCTAAGATTTTCCCGGAAGTGCCTAAGAACCACCCGGCGATGGGACATATGGTAATGAATTTTTCTGCCAACCTGCTGGGGTTAGACAATGCTGCAACGCCTTTTGGAATCAAATCGATGGAAAGTTTGCAGGAGTTGAATCCTGATAAAACAAGAGCTACCAATGCGCAGATCATGTTTTTGTGCCTGCATGCATCGGGGCTAACACTTATTCCTACTGTAATTATAGCCGACAGGGTAGCTTTGAAATCGCAGTTCCCTACAGAAATATTTATCCCATGTATGATAGCCACTTTTGTAGCTACTATTACTGCAATGACCATCGTATCTGTGAGGCAGGGGATAAAAGTCTTTCAGCCCATAATTATAGCCTGGGTAATGGGTATAACGGCTGTGTTTTCCGCTTTGATATTATATGTGCGTACCTTGGATATTAAAGGGGTGCAGCTGTTCTCTACCAGCCTTAGCAATGGGTTGATCCTGCTGATCTTTTTATTGATCATTGCGGGAGCTATTTATAAAAAAGCTCCTGTTTTTGACGCTTTTGTAGATGGAGCAAAAGGAGGTTTTGAAACGGCTGTTAAAATTATCCCATACCTCGTAGGTTTACTGGTGGCCATCAGCCTGCTGCGTAACAGCGGCGCTTTTGATTTTGTTATGGACGGCATCAAGGCACTTTTTGCTTTTTCCGGCGGCGATGCACGTATTGTTGATGCTTTGCCTACTGCACTGTTAAAGCCTTTTAGCGGTAGCGGAGCACGCGCCATGATGATCGATACGCTGAAAGCTCATGGCCCCGATTCCTTTACCGGTAACCTGGCTTCGGTATTCCGCGGATCAGCAGATACTACTTTTTATATTATTGCGGTTTACTTTGGTGCAGTGGGAATTAAAAATACCCGTTATGCTGTTGGCGCCATGCTGCTTGCCGATCTTGCAGGTATTATTACCGCTATTGCGGTTAGTTATTTGTTTTTTAGATAGGAGAGGGTAGATGGTATGGTAGACAGGATGTGTTCACATCCACCCCTACATCGTGTTTATAGCGGCATGCTGAAAGCCTGTTACCAATTATCGGTCCCTGGGCAAATAAAACTAACTGAAATCAGTTCATTCAATTTTGATCATTTTTATTGCCGGTAGTACATAAAACACCCGCTACGCCATTTGAGCTGTGCTGCTTAATGACTTAGCGGGTGTAATCTCACTACTCTTTTGTAGTGCGTTATTTTTTATTCGGCTGTATCCCACCAAACCGGCGCAGAGAGTATCGTTCTCAGGTTGGCTTCCGGGTGAGAATTCTTCCAGTTGGTAGAGTTATAATTTCGTTCGTGGCTACATTGCTGAATACGGCGGGGCCAATAACGCTCATCTGTTGGAGCTCCGCCAGGGTAACATTCCAACGAGGTTGCATTCACTTCAAATGGACGTCCAAAATCGGGATATACCACCCCGAACTTTGGATTAGGAGCAGAATAATTGAAACGGCGCATGTCGTTCCAGTTTTGGACAGTCAGCGACATTGCTATTTGTTTCTGTTGCATAATTTTGGCCATCGTTAATTCTCCTGCATTCTGTGCCACTGCCGGACTTGCTAAAAACGCAGCAATTTCGGATTCGGAAATAACTTGTTTGCCATACTTGGTCTGATCGTATGTTTTGAGCTTTTCGTTCATTGCTTCTATATGCGCGCGAATACCCGCCTTATACGCGATCAAAGCGTTTCCCGGATCACCTTTCCTGAACAAGGCCTCGGCTTTGATAAAGCACATCTCATGATATGTTAACAAATGTGCGGGTGCATCAGCCCGTATATAAAAGCTACCGGTAGAGTTGATATTGATCACACTATTGTTGAAATTCGGATTATCAAGTGTCATGCCATTGTAACGGTTGGCCAGATACTGGTCATTTTTGTTATCCTGGAAGGCTGCAATCCAATCCAAGCGATCCGAATAAATAGAAATATATATCGAGTCGCCCTGCCGCGCTACTGTAGTATTTGTAGTAAACCATCTGTTAGTAAATGATGGGTCAGCACGCTGGGTTGCTGTTGCACGTACCTGACCGGAAGGATGTGTAGTAGTACCAGCCCTCGTAGCCATAATTTCATATGCAACAGGGCCTGCACTTGTACGGATATTTGATTTCATATCCACTCCTTGGGATAAGCGCCATTCCTTTTTCCCGGTTGTAGTGTTATAAAATTCTGCACTTGGAATGATACGCGTAGCACGGGGGTCCATAATGCCTGATCCTCCGGTAAATGTGTTAGTCAATAAGTCTGTGTACCATTTGGTTAGACGGTTTCCTGTTCCTCCCAGATTGGTATGCTGCATTGCTGAAACAATACCGGAAATATTAGTTTCTGATGTGTTGATGGCCTCCATTACAGTATTATCTGCATTGGACTGAGGGGCATTGTCCAGTGCGGCTAACACTGCATCCGGATCATAAAAGGATTTTTTGGATAAATTATTCAGCCAACGGGCCTTTAAGCCATAAGCCAGTTTTAACCATTTTTGAGGGTTGCCATTGTTCCACACATCACCGCTAGACAAGGGCGTAGCTTTTGCTGGCTGAGTTTTGGACAGATTTTCGATTGCCTTGTCTAACATATCCATACAGCCGTAAAAAATTGTTTTACCATCATCGTATTTGGGAGAAATAATTGATCCTAAAGCCTCGGTGTAGGGCATTTCGCCGTATAAATCCAACATGAGCATAAATCCCCAGGCATGAATTAGTTGTGCAGCACCTACATAATGCCAGGCCTCTTCTTCAGTAGCTTTATTAATAAGTGGTTCCAGATTGGTGGCCGTGTAAACAAACCATGCCTGATAAGGCCAGGTTGTTGATGCCAACGGGAAATCCCAACGAATAATTGCATCGTTATTGGTGCTACCAGTTATCTTGGTCACGTTTTGTGTAAGCCAGGCTGCGCGTGTGCCTGAAGATTCATACGCATCTACGAATTGCATTTGAATAGACCTCAACCGTAAATCCGGAGTTGGTACTATTTCACTGGCTTTGCTTGGATTGTCGTTTATGTCCAACCATTTTTTGCACGAAGCAAGGTTCAGCATTAACAAAGCAACTAATATATATGATAATTTTTTCATAATTCTTTGTTTTTAAAAAGTCACGTTAAGTCCAAAAGTTATACCCGATAAGGCCGGAATACCATTGTAGTCTATACCTACTGAGCTTGACCCTATTGCTCCGGCGCCGGCTGCCGAAGTCTCGGGGTCCATTCCTTTATAGTTTGTCAACAGCCAGAGATTTGTTCCGGTTACTGTAAGGCTAGCGCCCTTGATTGCCTTTACACGGTTCAATACCGATCCGGGAAGAGCATAGCCCAAAGAAATCGTACGTAAGCGCAACCAGTTCGTATTGGTCATATAATTGGCCGACTCTAAATTATAAGCATTCTGCCAGTAACCATTAATGATACTTTCGCCGCTCATGGTTTGATTGCCGACTGTATACATTTTGCCTCTTTCGTATTCAAAGGTTTTCAAGTCAGAATAAATAGGTGTTTTATCTGGATTATCTCCTGTTTTAACTACTCCGGTAATGGTTAGTTTTTCCCGGTTGGCCGAACGGGCGCTCATGCCCATAGAGGTCATATAGTAATCGGTGCCATTATATACATCGCCCCCGATACGGTAATCCAGCAAGAAAGAAAGGTTCCAGTTTTTATATTGAAAGCTGTTATTAATGCCCCCGAAAAGTTTAGACTCCCTGTTCCCGATTTCGTATGTTTGCAAGCCGTCAGATTGCGGCATACCCGATTGCGGATTTAATACTAAATGGCCTTCCTCACTTCTCAGCCATTTCGACCCTGAAATAGCCATAAAGTTCCCACCATTAAATGAGGCTGCTTTGGCATTTCCAACCTGTACATCTGTTACGTACAGAATATCTAATCCCGGAAGCAGGTTCTCCACTTTCCCTTTATTGCGAGAAGCATTGATGGTAACATCCCAGGTAAAGTTTTCCTGTTTGATAGGAGAGCCGGTCAGCGTCAATTCCACACCATTGTTTATGATATTCCCTGCATTTGTCCACATCAGTATATAGCCTGTAGCCTGCGAGGTGCGAGGTTGCATCAATTGGTTAAAGCTGCTGTTTTTATAGTAAGTAAATTCCAAGCCCAGGCGATTGCGGAAGAATTTCAGATCCATACCATATTCCTGGGCTTCCGTAATTTCGGGTAATAGTTCTTTGTTACCCCGTAACCAGTCGTTGCGAACGCCGATGCCTAATCCCCCATTATACAAAGTATATTCTGCCGGTGTAACCACATATGTATTGGTTACGTAAGGATCTGTGGCTTTCCCTACCCGGGCAAGAGAAGCGCGTACTTTACCATAGGTAAGAATGTTATTTTTAGGAATGAACTGGGAAAAGATAAAGCTTCCCTGAATGGAAGGATAGAAGTAGGAACGATTTTCAATAGGTAATGTTGAAGACCAGTCGTTACGTCCCGTAAATGAGAGGTACGCAAAATCTTTATACGACACACGGTATTCGCCAAAAACACCCATTAAGCGTTGTTGCGACAATTGCTGCGCTGCATCTCTATCGGTAGCGGCAGCGTTCATATAAATATATTTTCCGGGGATAATAAAATTCCAGGCTTTCCGTCCGTTATACTCAATGTCGGTCCATTCCGCCGTAGTTCCTAACATCAGGTTCATATCAACATCACCAAATTTCTTTTTGAAGTTGGTCATAAGGTTGGAACTTTTAAATTCGAATGTTCTGTCGTTTTCAGACAGCAATCCTTTTTGATAAATCAGAGAGATGCCTGAACCCGGTGATGCAAAACGAGTCGTATTTTGCGTATAACGGTCTATCCCTATCTGATAGTTCACATCCCACCATTTTGTAATATCCACGCTTGCCTTGATACTACCGGTAAGGCGCTTGGTTTTGTCAGTTCGGGGCATTTTATTTAATATCCAGTAAGGATTATCGAAATCATTTTGTACCAGGTCCCAGTCAAACGGGCGATATTTGGAGCCATCCTCGTTCAACCAGTGCTTCATGTCCATGTCGCGTGGCCATATAAATGCTGCCTGTACCGCACCTTCGCCGCTTGAACCATAAAGCCCGCCAGAAGTGAGAGAGCTTGACTGATCCGCGGAGGAATAGGCTACGTTAGCTCCCACTTTTAGAATGCCGTACTTTTGTTCGCCGTTAAAACGGAAAGTGGTTTTATCATATTCTGAGTTAGGGATGATACCAGTGGAACTGAAGTTGGATACCGAAAGATAAAAACTTCCTGTTTTTGTACCTCCGGAAAGGCTGATCGAATTATCCCAGGTATTTGCCTTCTGAAAGAAATTACTGATATTATCGTACATCACATCGCCCGAACCAAACGGTGCGCCCCATGAGCCCATAGTAGTAGTAGCATTGCCTTCTATAAGATCGCCATTTTGTTGATAAAAACCCCTTTTATACCGGTTCTGGTATTCGGGCAGGCGATTTGCCCAATTCGTCACATACCGGGAATTGAGACTAACACTGGCTTTGCCTTGCTTTCCGCTTTTGGTAGTAATCAGGACAACGCCTGCCGCAGCCCGCGAACCATAGAGTGCCGCCGCGGCCGGACCTTTCAATACAGATACGTTTTCAATATCTTCGGGGTTGATATCCATTACCCGGTTACTGTAAGTAGAGTTGGTTGACTGAGCCCCGTCGAAGCCACTTTCGCCGTTGATGCTGGCAGAATTATCGTAGATAAGGCCGTCCACTACAAATAAAGGCTGGTTGTCGCGTTGGAGGGATGTACCTCCGCGAAGGATGATACTGGCGCCAGCGCCTGCTCCACCACTTGTTTGTGTTACATTCACCCCGGCTATTTTGCCCGCAAGGGAGTTAACAATATTTGCCGTCTTGTTTTTCATGAGTTCTTCAGCCCCAAGATCCTGGGCCGCATAACCTAAAGCCTTTTTCTCACGCTTGATACCCATGGCCGTAACAATTACCTCGCCCATATTTTCAGTATCATTTTTTGTAAGCGTAATATTTATAACATTTGATGATCCAATTGTTGCTGTTTCGGTAATATAACCTACATAGGAAAAAGTCAGGATATTTCCTGCATTGGCAGAAATAGAAAATGAGCCGTTTACTGCTGTTTGCGTACCGCCTGGTTTTCCCTGAACTGATACGGAAACGCCTTGTAGCGGTATCCCGTCTTCACTTAATACAATGCCTTTAATGGTTCTTGTTTGTGCTAATGCCGGTGTGGGTAATAAACAGCAGAACATCCAAAACAAGAGTAGACTTGTTATTGTTTTTCTCATAATAGATATATTTATTAATTATAAAACGCTTAAACCTGCCTTTATAAATGGTTGCAATAACCCGCTTTCTGATTCCAGCTCTGTAATTAAATAATCAATACTATCTAATCCGCAAACACGTATAGGCTGGTACGTTTCGAGCTTTTCTGAAATGGTCATACAGATCACTTTTGATGCAGCGTTTACCATGGCTTTTTTTACCTGTACTACTTCCCAGTCATTATCAGTAACGCCATGTTCTATATCAATGGCATTTGTTCCCAGAAAGCACAGATCCGCATTTACATGGCTGATCTTTTCAATAGCTTCCGCACCCACTGTTATTTTTGAATCCTTCGACAACCTGTCACCAATCACTACCACATTAATATTAGGATGAACCATACAGGCGTTTATCACCGGTATGCTCCCTGTCATTATTGTAAGCTTTAAATGTGGCGGCAGGGTACGGATCATTTCAAGGATTGTAGTGCCGCCACTGGTCAGAATAAACATTCCGCTTGTTATCAACTGCAATGCCTTGTTTGCAATAATTTTTTTATGAGCCTGAGAATAAACGTGTGCCGCTTTAAACTGTATCTCACTAAATGCCATCGAAAGCGCGCCGCCGTGCACTTTTATGAGGCGCCCGGCTTCTGATAGTTCCTGCAGATCTCTTCTTATTGTGTCTTCCGAAACTGCGATCTCATTACATAAATCAACACTCAATACTTTATTATGAAGATTGAGCTGGTGAAGAATATAAGCCTGCCTTTCTTTCTTAAGCAATTCTTAATATTTTGTTAGAGATAACCTAAAGATAATACAATTTACTGCAAAAACCAGCAAAAAACCGGAAAAAATAACTAAAAATATCCCGCAAATCCGAAAAATATATAGCAGGGGGTGTTAAAAAAGAATAGTGCCTGGTACCAGGCACTATAATAAAGAGAATTAACTTAAAAAATCTTTATATTCATTTATTTTTTAATGGTTTTGGAAACTGCACTTTCTTTATTATCTGCATTAAGAGTAGAAACAGAATAAAATCCGGTTTCAACCGCATCTACCTGGCTGGCGCTGGTAATGGTTAATACTTTTGCTTCTTTTTTTATATCGGTGGTAAAGTACACTACCGATCTGACAGGTCCCGATGTATTCCATTTAAGGACATTTCCTTCCAGGCGAACATTCTGAGGATCAGCCGGTGCAGGCGCTACGGCTCTTCCCAGGAACGGTATAACGGCAGGGTCGCTCCATAGCTCGGCCAGCTTATTGGTAATATCCGGCTTTGAGTTCAGGTATTTGGCGCTATAAAGCAAACTTCCTACTACCGCTTTTTTATTTTTAATCAAACTGAATTGGTTTGAAAGATCGGAGCTGCTATTCATTACATAATACCCATGCCCGATCATCAGATGCGGCTTATTATTGAATATATCCCATTCACCCAATTTGGTTGAAAAATTTGAATTGCTATATAATTGAGGGATCACCACATCCATCCACCCTTCAGCGGCCCATTTTTTAATATCGGCATACATCGTATTCAGGTTATAGGTAAAATCGGATGCGGGAGAAACTGAAAATACTACCTCGGGCTTTGTTGCTACAATTACGTCCCGAACGCCTTTAATGGCTTTATCTACATTTGACCTCCTGAATTGTTCAATAGTTTCTGTACCGGTTTTATAAGTCAGGTAATCGTTCTGGTCTGATACCATTTGCCCTGCCGTTGAAGGGTCGGGATAAAAATAATCATCGAAATGAATACCATCTACCTCGTATTTGGTAATAATATCCTTAACAATATCTGCCAGCCGCTGCCGTACTTCCGGTATGGCAGGGTTGTATATCTGTATTTTTTCATGGCTTACTACCCATTCGGGCTTCACCGACGAATGTAGTGCAGGATAATAGGAACTCGTACCGGCTCTTGTTGCAATACGGTAAGGGTTCAGCCAGGCATGAAACTCAATACCTTTTGCATGTGCCTCATCAATCATGAACTTTAGTACGTCATACCCGGGATCTTTTCCCCTTGTTCCTGTAATAGCCACGCTCCAGGGTTCATAGGGAGAATTGTAGAAGGCATCGCCCATTCCCTTTACCTGTACAAAAACAGCGTTCATATTCAACTGCTTAAATTTCTCCAGGTACGAAATGTATTGTTGCTTTTGCGTAGCAGCATTATAATCTTCCTGCGGCCAGTCCAGGCCCCATGCAGTAGCCATCCAGGCAGCACGCATCTGCTTTTTGGGCAGGATCATTTCTTCGCCCGAAGGATTGGGCGGTTTCGGGGAGGGATCATTACCCGAATTCTCTTTTTTACAGGCATTGAAAAGTGCCGCCAGCAGCACTATTAATATGAGACAATTTAACTTTTTCATGGGGCTGTATTTGTGATTATATGGAAGAACGGGTACTGCCATGTATTTTAAAAGCGTTTCCACTTACTGATATGTCAGTAAGAAGAAACGCATCTTTGTTTTATTCATCCAGGCTCTTTATTGGAAAATCAATCACTACAAAACCCGCATCGGTATATGCCGAATATACAGTTAACTTCAAATCTCTTCCATCAGTATCTTTTGTAATGTGCCACCTAGTTTGCAGGAAACAGTTGGGACCCGCTGCGCCAAACAAAGGATATTCATATATAGGCGCTCTATCGGCAGCCGGTTTACCGTTAAATTCTTCCAGCGCTTCCGTTGTTGTTTTCCCTTTTGTAATGTTATATACATATAACACAGCTGCTTCCGCTCCAGAGCGGGCTGCAGTGGTCATTACCAGGTATCGCTCCCTGTTGAAGTTTATCACGTGCGCATCCGTACCTCTTTCAGGAACAGCGGTATTGCTTAAAGAATAGGAAACTGCTGCTGACTCATTGGCTACCCTTACAGGGCCTAAATACCCCTTATAAATATAATCAGGCGTGTTGGCCACCCTGTTAAAACCCATCATATAGGATTGCCCGGTAGTGGCCATAAATGCCACCGGATCCGAAATCTGGGTATAATTGGTCACCTTTAGTCTTGCCAATCTTGTAGCCGCATTATCGCCAAAATAAAAATACCCGTTACCATTTTCATCCAGGTTAGCCGACATATTATCACCCAGTCTTACACCACCATCGGGTATTACCGCACTCCACAACAATTGGGGTGGGGCAGAGGGGTCTGTCCAGTAATAAATTTTTAAAGGACTGGCCGCCGAGTTACCGGAGAGGTTGGCGATATAAGTATGCCCATTGATCTGCGCTCCCACGTTTACAGGAAATGTTCCACCGGAAACACCTGTCAGATTCAGCGGTATAGGATTAATTACATTATTTTTTAAATCGGACACCTTTAAGAGGTGCGAACCTCCCGAAGCCCGGGTTACAACCAGCACATGTTCACCGTCGAAGCCGGAACCCCTTGTGGCTGCGCCTGTAAAAGAAGGATACAATGGATTTCCCAACGGGTTACTGGTATAATCGTATATCTGCGGCTTCTCAAAATCGGCGCCAAAAGGCGGCACTTTTGTACGCAGTGTAAGAGAGTACTCCCTGAAACGTTTATTATTGATTACCTTAATGATCTGCGTAAGAGAGGTTTTGCTTTCAATAAAATATTCGGCTCCATCTTTAAAATCAAATTGCAGCTCTGCTTTTTCCAGCGAAGCACCGCTGGACATTTCGGCTTCTAATTTTACCTTGCTGAAATCAGTCATTGTATCAGCATAAGGAAAAGATATGGTCTTCCTGCTTTCATCGATAACGCCTTCTAAAATTGTACCGCCATTGGCGCCGGCATTTACAATTCTGATCGATTTCAGAACCACTTCATCAGGAGAATCTACATTTCCCGGGTATTTTTTCTGACAGGAGATGACCAGCAGCATTGCGGCCAGCGTTACGATCATTACCCTGTATTTAGAAATATGTTTCATCATTTTTAATATATTTTTATTAAGAGGTAATAATGCTGTTATTCGTATGCGGGCCAACCTTCTGTTTGGGCCAGCTTGTAACCATTATTTTTATAATTGTCCATCTGGTTCCTGCCTATGGGCGCTAAATAAGGATTTACACCGGGCAGGTTCAGGAAGGGTTGCCGGCCATTGGTATTGGTAGTACGGAAAAAGCCTTGCATGGCTGCATTATTGGTTCCGTTATAAACTACGGTATTGCTGCCATTTACCACAGATATTTGTCCTACATTGGCAGCAGACAGGCTTCCCGGTACTTCTGCGGGAAAGTTTACCCAGCCTCCGGATAAAAGGTCTTTCCGGGTTTCTGTATTCATATATTCCAGTTTTTTCCAGCGTTTCAGGTCCTGGTAGCGCGAATATTCAAAGACAAATTCCATGCGTCTTTCCCTGCGAATTTCCCATAGTAATGCTGATACCGACGGATCGCGGGAAGGATCATCCGGCAGCGCCGCCAGTTGCAATGGTGCCGTTTTTACTACTCCTTTGGCTACAGCTTCCGGCGCCAGTGGCCTGTTCCGTATTTTATTAACAGATACATCTAAATCTGCCTGCGTGGCAGCGCCCATTTCAGCTTTGGCCTCTATCCAGTTAAGCAGCGCTTCCGCATACCTGAATACAGGATAGTCTGTCTGGTTCCTGTTGCTGGAAAACTCGGCGGGAGGAGTGCCGCCAGCTTCAACGATTGCCACCACGCTACGGGGAACAAATTTGTTGATATACCAGAAGGTCGCCACATTCTTTGGTGTTGGCTTATCATAAAAAGTAGCTTCCAGTCTCGAGTCTCTGGTTTTAATCATATTCGATAGGGTAAAGCTGGTGGCATTAGTGGCCTCAGAGTTCTGGTAAGGGCGTCCATCTACACAAATGAAAGATTTCAACAAATCGGTAGTGGGGCCATAAGCAATGGACTCTGACAGGTTATTATAAGTGGCTACGGCATGTGTAATATTTACTGCCGGGTCATAATGCCGGTACAATATCACATCTTTGTTACCGGCGAGGGTATTAGAAGCAAACAGGGTTCTGAAATCGGTAACAATATCGTATCTACCGCTGTTGATAAGCAAATTCCCTGCTTCTACAGCCAGCTGAAAAAACTTGTTAGCCCGCTCATTGTTATTGTAGTAATATTTCTGCCAGGACCCTTCCCTTAGCGCTACCCTGGTAACAAAACCCGCTACTACATATTTATTCACCTGCTGGTCGCCGTCTGCAGCCCTTACGTTATTCATTGCATATTGCAGGTCATTGTATACTGCATCCATTACCTGGTTGCGGGGTGTGCGCGGTTTATACAAATCATCCAGGTCGGTATCCAGCGGCACATAATCATAGTAAGGCACATCTCCGAATGTGGTCACCATATCTGCATACTCCAAAGCCCGGAAAAAACGGCCTATACCGGTCCAGTGATTATAGCCTTCTTCTTCCAGCAGCCCTTTCATCTTGTTTTCTATCCGGTCGAGCATAATATTTAAAGAACGGATAGTGGAGTAGCTCCATATACTGCTGTTGGGAACCGATCGGGCAAAGTTGCCCTGGTTTCCTCTTAAAAGGATATCATCGCTAAACTGAAAGCCCAGCATGGCCGCATCGGCTTCTGCGCTAAATCCTGTACCGTAGCCTGTAAAAAAAGAAGGGTAGTATTTATTGGCATAAGCTCTCAGGTTCGCTTCTGATACCCAGGCAGTCTGGTCATCTTCTGATGTAAGCTGCGGCCTGTCCAGGAATTTTTTACAGCCTGCTGAACTGATTACCAGGAATGCCATTAATAAAGTATATAATTGATATTTCATAATAATGGTAAGATTAAGTTTACAAGGAAATATTCATACCGAATGAAGCAATTTTAAAAGTCGGGTTACCGGTTCCGGTACGGCCCAGGTTGTAATTGCCGTCTGTGCGAAGTATCGACTCACCCGAAATCGCTTCGGGATCAATGGGAAGACCACGCAGCTTATCGAAAGTGATAAAGTTTTCAAACGACACATAAATGCGCGCCTGCTTCATTTTGATCCTTTCTAAAATACGTGTCGCTACATTGTACCCCAGGGTGATATTTTTTACCCGGAAATAAGCCATATTCAATGTATAGCGTGTTTGCTGCACCATGGTAAACCCGGAATTTGCTCCACCCAGGTCCCAGGCCCTGGGATAGAAAGCATCGGTATGATCGGGCCGCCAGTAGTCGCCGGCAATGGCCTGCGGCATGGCACCTTCTTTAGCAAAATAGCCGGGTATTGCCAGCTGGCCCGACCCCCATATAGTTCTTTTGCCTACACCCTGGCCCATTACAGAGAAATCAAATGACTTGTAATCAACGCCGATGCGAAAGCCGTATTCATATCGCGGAAGTACGTTACCTATTACTACCCTGTCACCGGGATCACCAAAGGTGTTTTTGCCGGGAGTAATATAACCGTCGCCATCCACGTCTACAAATTTCACATCACCCGGGCTGATCATGCGCGTAGCGCCATCTTCAAAAAGGGTTTGATAAATGGGATTGTTGCCCGCAAGCTTATGCACTTTCCTCGAATTGCCCTGGTAAATAATGTACTCGTCTACAAAATTACCATTCGCATCATATACAAAATCTTCTTTCTGGAACAGCCTGTCAGTTACATAACCATAAATATCGCCATAACGCTTTCCGGTGGTAAAAGTCCCATCTACACTCCGGTTCTCATAAGCGGTATTCCAGTCAGGCCCTTTAGTCACATAGGTTACTGCATCAGACAAATTTGCCATTACATTAAGGCCCAGCCCGCTTTTAAAGCGATGGTTAAAGTCAACCGCTATTTCCCATCCTCTTGTCCTCAGGTTGCCAAAATTTCCGGGAGGCGCAGCAGCGCCGTAAGTTTCAGGAAGCGCCCTGCCCGGGATGATCATATTTTTAGTTTCCCGCTGGTACCAGTCGAACACTACTCCCAATTTGCTGTTAAAGAAGCGCAGATCCGTACCCAGGTTCAAAGTTTCAATATCCTGCCAGGTAATACCGGCCGAAACAGGAGCCGGCGTGCCAAGCTGAAGGAGCTGATCGCCATTGCTTGTCAGCCAGCTGTTTTTGGTAAAATTCATTGTGGAGACATACAAGCTGTTGGGGACCGATTGATCGCCGATGGACCCCCAGGACCCACGGAATTTTGCATAGCTCAGAACCGGTTTGATTTCTTTCATAAATTCTTCTTCGGTGAGCACCCATCCCGCAGAAAATGAAGGATACCAGCGCCAGCGCATGTTGGCCGGAAAAATGGATGTGGCATCGTAGCGCAGGTTGCCTTCCAACAGGTATTTATCGTCAAAAGCATAATTGATCCTTCCAAAATAACCTAACTGTGAATCCCAGTTCTCTCCGCCGCCTACCGTTTCGGTACCATCTGCAAAATTAAACTGGGGATTGTCTTTGTTGAACAATTGCGTTTTTCTTGACCAATGGCTTTTCCATTTTTGAGCTACGATATTAGAGCCCAAAGTAAACTTAAGCGCATTCTTATCTGCAAGGTTCAGGTTATATACCGTGTAAGCATTTATGGTATGCTTTTGAGCATCCCAGGAGGATTGATATACATAGCTGTTCTCTTTTGTAACATAATTAGAAAGCGGGAACCTATAACCAGGCATACCGCCCTCATTAACTATATTGCCGGCACTATCTACATACACGCGGTTACCATTATCATCTACCCAGGGAATGGCTGAATACCAGTGCTCTCTCAGGGTCGTCTGCGGTAAAGAAGAATTTACTGTCTCGTTACGGAAATCGTAGGTATAATCGGCTATTACCTGCCAGTTCTTTGTAAGATCTATAGTAGTACCAAAGTTCAGATTGATATACTTCCTTTGATCCGATACAGTATTTGTGTTCTTAGCGTCCCAGTAAGGATCGCGTATTTCTTCGCCCAGCTCTTTTACGCCTGTAGGGAATAAGAGGCTCCAGCGATACAGGTACAACCAGGGGTCGGCCCCAAAGCCAGATGTATTCGTTGAGTTGGGATAGCGCTTGGTACGGTCGGAATACAAACCGCCTGCTCTTACCGAAACAAAATCATTTACCTGTGTGGAAACTTTAAAATTGGCGGTGTACCGGTTAAAGTCATCGTGCTTGGCCGGCTTCATCATACCGGTTTGGTTAAGGTAGCCAAATCCTACATTATATAGTGTTTTATTAGATTTACCATTTAATGAAAGATTATGATTTTGGGTAAACGTATACTTTTTTATCATAGTGCTGATGGGATCATAGATCCTGTATCCGAACTTCTGGATGCCATCCCAATACCAGTCCCTGCCATATACCACGGGATCGGTAGGTTTTACCGTACTGCCGTATAAGCGTTGCCATTCGCGGGCTTTTGCCAGGCTGGCGCTGTCGATACGCCAGAAACCACCCGCAGGGCCGGCACCCCCGGCATTCTGAAATGCATCTAAAGTATATTGCAAACCGTCGATACCCGCCAGCTTCAGCTCTTTGAACGGCGTCTGCCAGGAAAAATTATTGGAGTAAGTCAACTCTGTACCTTCTTTTTTTGCTCCTTTCTTGGTAGTGATCAATATTACCCCAAAAGCTGCTTTAGCGCCGTAAATAGAGGCGGCAGAAGCGTCTTTTAACACCGTAATGCTTTCCACATCGTTGGGATTGATCACCTGTATACTGGGTACCTCTACGTTGTCTACCAACAGCAGCGGTGCGCTCGACCCCTGTATAGAACCCACAAATCCTCTAATCCGCATCAAAGGATCGGAGCCTACTTCCCCGCTGGGAATCCGTACGGATAAGCCCGGAACGGCACCCTGCAGGCCACGGCCTATATCGGCTATAGGCCGGCTGCCAAGCACCCTATCCACATTTACATTAGTAATAGCGCCGGTAATGTTGCTTTTCTTTTGCATCCCATAACCAACTACTACCACCTCATCGAGGTTGGCGTCTCCAGGTTTGAGCTTAACCGAAATAAGATCAGACGCTCCAACCGAAATACTCTGCATGATGTAGCCTACAGCGGTAAATTCAAGAATATCCCCGGCAGAAGCTGAAATAGAAAAAGCCCCGTCCTGATCAGCAGAAGTGGCTCTTGCAGTTCCTTTTACAGAAACCGTAGCGCTATAAATAGGTTTGCCGCCATCATCGGTAACAGTACCCGTTATGGTGCGGGTTTGGGCCAATGCCAAGCCGGGAAGTAAACAGCATAGCAGCCACAGGAATACATTACTTACAATTGTTTTCCTCATAATTTCTGATTTAAAAAGTATAGTTATTCTGAATTTCTACAAAACGGTTACACCAGCTTCCCGGAAGGTTACCAGCGCTTTGTTTAAAGGTTCGAGCTCTGTAATCAAATAGTCTATTTTATCTAACCCACATACACCTATAGGCTGATAGGTGCCCAGCTTTTCTGAAATAGTCATACTGATCACTTTGGAAGCTGAGCTTATCATCGCCTTTTTTATTTGAACCACTTCCCAATCGTTATCTGTAACACCGTGCTTTATGTCAATGGCATTTGTTCCCAGAAAGCACAAATCAGCATTCACATGACTGATCTTTTCAATAGCCTCGGCTCCTACAGTTATTTTCGAATCTTTCGATAGTTTATCGCCTATTACAACCACTTCTAGTTTCGGATGCGCCAGGCAAGCATTAATAACGGGAATACTGCCCGTCATGATCGTTAATTTAAGATGAGGCGGCAATGCCCGTATCAGTTCGAGAATGGTGGTTCCTCCGCTGGTAAGCACAAACATTCCCTCTTCTATTAATTGCAGCGCCTTGTTTACAATAATTTTTTTATGAGGTTGTGAATAAACATTTAGTGGCTTAAACTGTACCTCATTAAAAGCCATCGAAAGCGCACCACCATGTACTTTTATCAATCGTCCAAGTCCTGATAATTCCTGCAGGTCTCTCCTTATCGTGTCCTCCGAAACAGCTATCTCATTGCATAGATCCACGCTCAATACTTTATTATGAAGATTGAGCTGATGGAGTATATATGCCTGCCTTTCCTTCTTAAGCAATTTCGGAGTGTTTTGTTAAGGATAGCTTAAAGATAATATAACTTCCTGCAAAAAACAGCAAAAAACAGAAACATTTTGCATAAACAGGATAAAACAAGCAAAAAATAGCGCAGTATATGGCAATATACAATCACAAAAAAGCCGGATTTAGTCAATAAATCCGGCGCAAATAGATTACGGGTATTTTGGCTAATTAATTTTTTGAAGCTTTAATCATCGCAATAAAATCATCAAAAAGGTATCTCGAATCATGCGGTCCTGGTGTGCTTTCGGGGTGGTACTGTACCGAAAAGGCAGGCTTGCCTTTTACCCGGATGCCTTCTATGGACTGGTCGTTCAGGTTTATGTGGGTTACTTCCACTTTATCCGATGCTTTTACCGATTCAGGGTCGACTCCAAAACCGTGATTCTGCGTGGTAATTTCAGATTTGCCGGTAATAATATTTTTTACAGGATGGTTCAAACCCCTGTGACCGTGGTGCATTTTAAAAGTTTCTATCCCATTGGCTAATGCCAGCAGCTGGTGCCCCAGGCAAATGCCGAAAACAGGTTTATCTTCTTTTAAAATATTTTTAACAGTGTCAATCGCATAATCCATAGCAGCAGGATCGCCGGGACCATTGGATATAAAATAACCATCGGGGTTAAAGTTTTTTACTTCCGCCAGCGGGGTTTTCGCAGGAAATACTTTTACATACGCGCCGCGGTCTGCCATACATTGTAAAATGTGCCGCTTGGTACCATAATCCATTACTGCAATTTTTACAGCAGCATTGGCATCACCTAACTCATATGCCTCCTGGGTAGAAACTTTTGAAGCCAGCTCCTGGCCACTCATATCCGGTGTTTGAGCCAGCCGCTGCTTTAGCTCTTCCAAATCAAAGATTTCAGAAGAGATGATGCAGTTCATGGCACCTTTGGTACGTATATGAGCCACCAAAGCCCGGGTGTCTACGCCATGAATCGAAACAATATTATTTTTTTTCAGGTAAGCATCCAGCGATCCCTCGGCCCTTTTGCGGGAGAAATTTTCATTCAGGTTCTTGGCTATCACTCCTAAAACTTTTACGCTATCGCTCTCTACATCTTCCGGAATGACCCCGTAATTGCCTACATGCACCGCATTCATGATCACGATCTGGCCATAATAGCTGGGATCGGTAAACACCTCCTGGTAACCGGTCATACCGGTATTGAAACAAATTTCTCCGGTGGTGGTACCAATGGCTCCAAAAGCTAAGCCTTCGGCAACGGTTCCATCCTGTAATAATAAAATAGCGCGGGATTGAGATTGTGTATCAGGCATTTATTTCTTTTTTTATGTTACCAGCGTCAGTGCATGCAGCATCTTTACTTGCGTCGCACTCTTCAGCTGATGAATATAACTTGTCCGCCGTGGCGGATTTCAACAAAAAAATCGTGCAAAAATAGGGTGAAAAACTGAGATTTTGTAGCTGTTGTGTGAAATTTATGAATAGCCCGTTAAGAACTTTGGACTGCCGGTTATCTAATGAATAAATTTTCACGTAACATCCTGTTCCGGAGCCTGATGATATCAATTCCACCTTACTGAAATCATTGCAAACAGGCCTGAAAGGATGAAGCATAAAAGTCTTCAAAATCAGATGCGTTTGCCCTGTTCCTCTCTTTACGCTAATAATATTGAGATTCAGATTTTGAGTAATATTCTCAACTGCCTTTTGTCATCGCTTCTCTTTTCATGGCTGCCGCCAGTGAGGTGCCGAGGTATCTTTCTATCATCCCGTGTACCAGGTAAATTACGGGTGTCATCACTATGGCAATAATGAACTTGTAAATATAATTACCCACGCAAATGGCCATTACCAGATTCAGGCTCCAGGGATCGCCCTGGTTGGGAGATACACGAGGCCCTATATAAAATGCAATAAAAAGAACTACGAAACTGTCTATTAATTGAGAAATCAGTGTGCTGCCTGTTGCCCTTAACCATATTGCTTTTTCACCGGTGGCTTTTTTTATGCTATGAAAAACAAGCACATCCAGTACCTGCCCTGCTAAAAAGGCTGTCAGCGAGCCGATAATGATCCAGGAACCCTGTCCTAAAATAATACGGTAGGCATTATTCGCATCGTTTATGTGCTGATGCCTGTAATTGGCCGTCCAGAAATCAGCAGGAATGAGGCCAATAGCGCCCTGGAACATAATAAAGGTATAGGCAATGAGGGCCGCAGCGATCAGAGACAAAAAACGCACTCCTTTCATACCGTAATATTCGTTGATAATATCTGTCATTATAAAAACAACAGGCCAGAGCAAAACACCTGCAGTAAGATTAAAGGCAAAACTGTTTCCAAACAGGCGGATATCAAAAGGGGTAATGCCGAGGGTTTTTTCGAGGGAAAAAATTTTCACCCCAATGACTTCGGCAATAATAGCATTAGCTATAAAAAATCCTCCTAATAAAATATACAGCCGGGTAGATTTATCTTTAATAATAGTACGGATCATTGATATAAAAAGTAAAAAGTAGAAAAATAATCAGCAGGAAAATATTTGAAACCATAAGCCAGCGGGGTACGTATTGCGCTGGTTTTTTGCGGGTAAAGGCCAGTATTAGATAAATCAGGCCTGTTAATGGCAATACTATCATTGCCAGCCCATAACCAGTCATAATTATGCCGGAAGAAACGATTGCTGCTTTATTCCATGATGTAAACAGAAACGATAAAGCCAGCAACATAACTATGCCGCTTAAAAAAGATACCCGGGATAAAAATATTAACCAACGCATAAGCGAATCTATCCTGCAAATTTATTATTTATTTTAGCCGGGTTTCGTATAAAATAGTATTATTTTGCCCAATGCAGCAAAGCGCCAGGCACTATGCTTAAAATTGTGATAGCACCTGGCTATTCAATGTCTTTGTGCTGAAGTACAATAAAATTCTTGTAATGAATAATAACTGGCTAAAAAATGCGCTGCCCCATGTGCTCGCGATCTTTGTTTTTTTAATAGTAACGGTTTTGTTTTGTAAACCGGTGCTGGACGGCAAAGTGCTCAATCAGCATGATATAGGGATCAGTGGCTGGAAAGGTTCTGCTCAAAATGCGTATGAAGTAAAGAAACAAACCGGTAAGCTGCCTTTATGGAATACGCATGTATTCAGCGGTATGCCTAATTACCAGATCGCTATGGAAGGGAAACAAGGCCCGTTGCCTGATTTGAATAAAGTATTTGGCCTGTGGCTTCCCAAGCCTATGAATTTCTTTTTTATGGCCTGTGTTTGTTTTTATATTTTATGTGTTGTGCTGCGCCTGAACCCTGCTGCCGGGGTTTTTGGAGCATTGGCTTATGCCTATTCTACTTATAACCCGTTAATCATAAGCGCCGGCCACGAAACCAAAATGATGGCTATCGCCTATATGCCTTTATTGCTATCGGGTTTGTTGCTTATATTTCATAAAAGGTACTGGATTGGACTGGCAGTAGCTACGCTGGGGGCAACCTGTGAACTGATGGCCAATCATCCGCAGATTGCTTATTATTTCTTTTTAATTGCAGCCGCTGTTACAATAGGGTACCTGGTTTTTTGGATAAAAAATAAAGAGTATAAGCATATAGCAGTTTCTTTCGGACTTAGTGCTGTGGCGGCTTTAGTTGCGCTGGGGTGCTATTCGTTGTCATATCTTTCAACAAACGAGTACACCAAATACACGATGCGCGGCGGCAAAAGCCTGGAAATTATTGGTAATGAAGTGAAATCCGCTAATACCGCCGGGCTGGATGCAGATTATGCATTTAATTATAGTATGAGCCAGGTAGAGCCCCTGGTAATGCTGATGCCCAATGCGGTGGGAGGCTTTAGCGGAGCACCCTTGCAGGAAGATTCGAAGGTGGTGGACCGGCTGGTTGCAGCCGGAGTACCAGAAATGCAGGCTGTTCAGTTCTTGCCACAGCTAAGGGCATACTGGGGTGGTATGACCAAACCGGGCGATTATTCGGGAGGTCCGGCTTATATCGGGGCCATTATATTTATATTGGCTGTTATTGGTTTTGCAGTGGTAAAACATCCGTTAAAATGGCCCTTACTTATTGTTACAGTGTTGAGCGTGTTGATGAGCTGGGGAAGTTATTTCTATGGGTTCAATAAATTTTTGCTGGATCACTTACCGTTATATAACAAGTTCAGGGCACCTTCTATGGCTTTGGTTATTGCAGCGTTCACGATGCCTTTAATGGCAGTTATTACGATTTATTCATTATGCTTTGCGAATAGCGCAAAAGAAACCCTTAAAGCGAATTTTAAGACGATATTGTACACGCTGGGGGGTATTATAGTAGTGCTTGGCCTGCTTTATATTGCTCAAAGCTACAATACCGCTGGCGATGAAATGATCATGCAGGCGCAAATTGATCCTAACGGCGGGGATAGCTTAAACAGGGCTATTATTGCAGGGTTGAAGGCCGACAGGAAGCAGCTGTTCGGGGAGCAGATATTTCGTGCCATCCTGTTTATGATTTTGGTATTGGGTGTTATTTATGCCATTATCAAAAACTGGATGAAGCCGGTTATAGCAGTGTTGATATTGGCCCTGGTTATGTTTATCGACCTATGGGTGGTAGATAAAAAATATTTTAGTGATGAGCAGTATATTCCTAAAGATGAATTGCTGACAGCCGAAGCAACGCTGCTTCCCGTCGACCAGGAGATATTAAAGGATAAAGATCCGCATTATCGCGTATTTGATGTGGGTGGAAGAGATGATAACCGGGTGTCTTATTTTCACCGATCCGTGTTGGGCTATCATCCTGCAAAGCTTAGGATATACCAGGATATTATAGAAAGATACTTTAGCACAGGTGTTCCTAACGAACAGTTGCTGAACGCACTGGATGTAAAATACATTATCAGTACAAACCATCAGGGACAGCAGCAACTGATCCCCAATCCCAATGCCTACGGCGCTGCATGGTTTGTAAAAGCTATAAAACCAGTTGGCAATGATGTGGAAGAACTACAGGCTATAGAACATACTAACTTAAAAGATACGGCCGTTGTGCAACAGCTTTTTTTAAGAGGGAGTAATAAGCCGGTAGCAGACTCCTCTTCAGCCATCAAAGTGGTTAAGTACACCAATGATGAGATAACGTATACTGCCCATACACCATCTGGTGGTTTCGTGGTTTTTAGCGAAGTATATTATCCTGCCGGATGGAATGCTTATATTGATGGACAGAAAGCTGATATTGTAAAGGCCAATTATTTTATGAGAGGTGTATTCGTACCGCAGGGCCAGCACAGCATAAAGTTTGTTTTTGAGCCGGAAACAGTAAAAAGAGGCATCATCATTTCTTATCTCAGCTCATGGCTGATGATCATTATAGTGCTGGGCGGTTTTATCATGCAATGGTGGATGGATAAGAGGAGGCCCGTTATAAAGTAATAAGTAATGAATAATTTTGAATTGATAATTGGCAGATATACTGCTGTCATCTGCACTTGAGTCATATCGCATCCATAGTACCCTACAAAATAATTCCTGCTATTAAAGGTGGTGAAAAGGGTATTTATTATTTTTTAAAGCATGTTGCTAAATATGCACACGTAACCTGCTTTACGGTTTCGGAAAATACGGGGACAGTAGCGGGCGTTGATTTTACAGATGTTTTAGGCAGCACCGTGAAAAAATCCCGTTATGCTGATCTTTCTATTTTTAGTAAAATAAAAAAAACATGTCGGGCACGAGGGATCAGACATGTTATTATAGAGCATCCTTATTATGCCTGGTTAGGTATTGCTTTAAAAAGGTTGGGAGGCTTAAAGCTGATCATTCATTCGCACAATATTGAAGCAGCCAGGTTTAAAAGCATGAATAAGTGGTGGTGGCGGATCATGTATCAGTATGAAAAACTGGCCCACCGGAACGCTGATTTTAATTTTTTTATCACAGAAGAAGACATGGCTTATGCTATAGACGCGTATAAGCTGGATGCGAAGAAGTGCACTGTTGTTACGTATGGGATCGAGGCAGGCGCCGTTCCGCCGGCTGGGGAGAAGCTGCAGTGCAGGAACACTGTTTGCAAAGAGCTGGGACTGCCAGCCGATACGAGGCTCATTCTCTTTAACGGTACGCTCGACTATGGCCCGAACAGGGAGGGACTTGACAGGATATTGAATGAGATCAATCCCGAATTGCTCAAAACCTGTTCATTCCCATACAGGATTGTTATTTGTGGATTGCGGTTGGCGGAGCGTTATGATCAGCTGAAGGCATATAAAGATCAGCATATTATTTATAAGGGCTTTGTAGAAGATATAGACCTGTATTTTAAAGCTGCAGATCTTTTTATCAACCCCATAACAGATGGTGGAGGTATTAAAACCAAGCTGGTAGAGGCGTTGGGCGCCAATACTCCGGCCGTTTCTTTTAAGACCGGCGCTTATGGCGTGCCGCCGCATAGTACAGGGGATCATCTTACTGTTGTTGAGGATGGGGATACAAGGGCCTTTGCCGCTGCTGTTTGCAAAAAGGCCAATAGGGGTCCGGGCGATATCCCGCGATCTTTTTACGAACATTTTAGCTGGGATGCGATTGCACAGAAAGCAGTGAGAATAGTGAACAGCCTGTAGTTGGGGCTTCAGAAAGACAGCAGGTTGCAAAAAGATGCTGTGTGTTATATCCTTGTGCGCAAAAAGCTGAAAGCCTAAAGTTTAATACCTCAGCATGGAGCAAATGAAATTGAATATTGCGCATGGCTGGCTGAATATTTCCAATTCCCAATACATAATCGCCAACGTTTCGTGTGTGTATTTAAATTCTTCCGCTGCAATATACCCGCCGTGGCGGAGTGTTATCACCGCCATGTTACATATTTGCTGCTAATGGTTTAGTTACCTCAAATATAGCATTGGCGGGCACAAAAATTTGCTGGTGATACACCGGCAAATGCAAAAAAATGAGGTAGTTTTCACTGCCCCATTTTTTACACGCCTTGTTTTATTTCTTTAAAAACCAGCTTCAAATTCTGCCCCGCTTTTTACCTCAAAATCAGCGTTCATTAGAATATAGTTCACTGCCGTAAAAGTAAGTTTGGCACCGCTGTTCACCGTAACATTTGTCGATTCAATGCTGCAACCGGCAACGGTTGTATTTGTATTTACTGTCTGATTGTTATAATACACGGTAGTACAGCTGGCTGCAGTTACCGCTGCAAAAGCATTCAGCAGGCCATAGCCCATTTCATTGTTCCAGCTTCCGTTGGGCCTGCCGCTGGTGGTGGTATAGGAATAGCCGCCCACTTTTTGGGAGGTTTGTTCTATAATATTGGCGACTTGCTTTTGGGTCAGGTTGGGGTTGATAGAAAGTACCAGAGCTGCAACTCCCGCTACATGCGGAGTAGCGGCAGAAGTTCCATTAAACCAAACTGTGTAGCTTTGGTCTGAATAGTCTGTAGAGATTTTAGTTCCTCCACTCCACGGGTGTATGGGAATATATGGGTTATAGCCCCCTGTCCCTGTAATATCTGTAGTCGGTATTAGTACGCCCGGAGCAACAACATCCAGTTCCGTTCCATAGTTGCTTCCCCAGGTTGTTTCCGTATCACAAGAAGAAGGACTTTTTCTTTGCCCACAGGGAGATATAGCGCCAACAACAACGATATCCGGGTTTGAATTAGCAGGATAGCTAACCGATGAATTGTCGTTACCAGCAGCAAAAACAACAACACAGCCTAACCCGCCCCGTCCATTAGTTAAGGCATAATCAATTGCATCATCTATTATCTGATACATAACAGCCGACCCCCAGGAGTTGGATATTACCGAAGCCCCATTATTAACCGCATAATAAAATCCATCAGCTCTTTTCTGTCTGCTGTTCGGCGTTGATGCCAAACTATTACTAATTGACATCAACGGGCAATTGGAAGCAATACCTGCTACGCCAGTACTATTATTTGAATACGCGCCGATTATCCCTGCGCAGGCCGTTCCATGTTCACCTAATAACTGGCTTGGCGAAGTACCGCTTTCTGTATCGTAGCTTTGGTTATATATATTTAAATCTGGATGGGATAATTGTATACCCTGGTCAATAACAGCAACGATTATACTGCTGTTTCCTTGTGTAACTCCTCTTGCGGCACAGTATTTAATATCAACTCCCGAAGTGCCTCCGTATTGTCCTGTATTATTCAGGTTCCATTGATTGGCGAAGTAGGTGTCATTTACACAATTCACTACATCATTAGTCATAAGGTCGGGCTGGCATGATGCAAATAAATTGGTTTCATAAAGCCTGTTTGCCAGTTCGAGGGCGTTACCAGTTGATTGTTTAGTGCATTGCAGGGTGTACCAAAGTGGCATATTTTTATCATTTCCTATAATTTCTGCTTTATTTTCATCGGCTAATTTCAACAAGTACGCTATATCTTTTTCTGATTTAAGCTTTACATAAAGCAAATGGCTTAACCCGGCTTCGCTCCCGTCCATTGTGGTAAAAAATGGGCCTTCATACAGGATGCTTGAATCAACTGATGCCAGGCTTACCATGCTCTCAACAATCGCCCATTTTAATGTTCCTTGTAGACGGTTATTGCTTTTTCTGATGGATGGAGATAAGCTTAGTGTTTCTGCCTTCTGCTGTAGTTTAATGCCTTTCCCGGAAAGTGCTGCATACACCGTTGCTTCGTTAGCCGCATTAAACAATATATATTTTTTGCCCGGGTTTTTATTGATGGGTATTTGCTTTCCTTTATACCAGTAATAATCGCTGAAAGATGTTACTGAACGGGCATCAGTATTTTTCAAATCAGCATCTGCCGCAAGGTCTTTTGTTTTAGCGCAGCCAAAACCTAGTATAAAAATGGCTGGTAACAAAAGCCACAGCAGGCCTTTGAATTTCTTTTTCATGTGTTTCTCTTTTATTGTTTTAACAGACACATGGAATAGCCAGAATAATCTCCCAGGAAGTTCTTTGAACATGCCCGGGCATGAAGGAGGAAATGGCTATTTCATATTTATGACTACTTAATAATCTGTGTTAATGGTACAGGGTTGTAAGCTTTGGCTTTAATCCCTGTATATTGCTCCATTTTTTAAAAGAATACGTTTATTTGGCCGCTTTTAACTCGGCTACTTCTTTTTGCAGCTCCTGTACGGCTTTTATGAGCACCGGTATCAGGCCGTTATAGTTTACCAGCTTTTTACCTTCGCTGTCTGTTCTTACTAGCTCCGGCATTACCTGTTCCAGCTCCTGGGCTATCAGCCCCAGTTCTAAATGATTGTTTTCGCCCGATGGGTTTTTAATAAGGTTATAGCTTACCGGCCTTAGTTTGCTAATGGTAGATAAACCGTAATTAATGGCTTTTACATTGGTTTTGGCGCGGGCATCGGAGTACTGATAGAGGGTGCCCACTGCTATATCATTAAAAGTGCTGGTTTGCGAATTATAAAAAACACACCAGTTGTTGTTTGTGGCTATCCTACCGTTAAATATATCAAACTGGAAAAATTGAGTGTGGGCATCAGTTGCAGCTAGAAAAAGGCTACCATGCATAACATTGGCATAATGGGTAATTGGAGCAAGTCCTCCTACAGTTAGAATACCGCCGGAATATTTGATTTGAGAAAACGAGATAGAGGCTGAGAGTAGGAAAACTACTGTAAAAAACTGTTTTTTCATAATGTTGAATTTTAGGTGTTAACAATTATATGAGGCTTATAAGGCTTTTCGGGCTTTGTATATTCAATAAGTTTAGCTTAACGGAACAATCGTACTCAATGGCTTACTGTGAAGGTAGATAAATTTTTATGATAAACAAAATGACTAATATCATGCGATGTTATGATTTAGATCATACTATAAATGATACTATTTGAGTATAAATAATTTTCCTTTTCAGAAACTAATTAGACAGGAGTAATCTGTAACTTGCCGCAAGTTTAATAAATACATGCTGTACAGACTATTTTCTATAAAACGTTATCTCGAGCAGGTGGTTATGTTCCCATTTGTTCTATATGGCCGTTGGCTGGCTTTAAAAAAGCCGTTGGCTGGTACGTACGATATTTTTTTCTTTTTCCCGGGATATGGTATAGGCGGAGCAGAAAGAGTAAATGCTGAAATTGTAAAATCGTTCAATGATAAAAAAGTAATTATATTTTTTACCAAGATATCGTCCAATGAAGGCATGAAGCATTTTTTTGAACTGCCGCATGTTACTATTAAAGAGATCAGTTATTGGACTGATAATAAGTTTCGGTACTGGAATAATTTAATTTACCGGGGCATTTGCAGTGCCTATATTAATAAACAAAAAAGGAAGCCTGTTGTATTTATTGGGCAGTGCAATTTTGGTTATAAACTAACACCACATATCAGGCGGAGCATTGATATATATGAGTTAATACACATGTTCGACAGGCATTTTACATGGGTGTGGGCTCCATTTATCAAATTTATTACTGCAAGAATTGTAGTCGCTAATTTTTTTAAGCAACTGTTTACGACCTATTATAAAGAGATCGGAATACCTGATGAATATACTGAAAGGCTTGTTGTTATTCAATATTGTCTTGAAAAAATACCACACAGTTATAATGGACGTAGCTTTGAGCTTCCTTTAAAAATATATTATGCCGGCCGGGGTGGCCCCCAAAAAAGAGTTTGGCTGATAATGAGAATTATCGAAGCCTGCCGGGAAAAAGGGTTGCCTGTAACGTTCAAGCTTGCGGGTTCTTTTAAAAATGAAATTCCGAAAAATCTGGTTGATGCCGGTAATGTATATGTTGGAGAAATTAATGGAGGAGCAGATATGTATGCCTTCCACGGTCAAAATGATGTTTTACTTATGACGTCGGCCTGGGAAGGCTTTCCTATTGCTATTATGGAAGCGATGGCTTACGGTGCTGTGGTGTTAGCTACTGATGTAGGCGCCATTCCTGAATATATTGAAGATTCAGCTAATGGTTTTCTAATAAAAGATAATAGTAATGAGGATGCAATAGTACAGGATGCTGTTGAGAAAATAGATTATTTTTGCAATAACTTGGCACAATTAAATAAAGTATCTGCAACTGCATATGAATTCGTTATCACGAATTTTACGCCAGAAGATTTCAGGGAAAATTACAGGAGGCTATTGTTGGCTAACCAATAGTGCGGACTTTTATCATTTGATTAGCTTCTTATTTTTAATAAAATGCAGCGCCATTAATAATTTAGAGCTAACGCCATTTCGTAATAACTTTCTGTAAATTTTTGCTTGTGCTGTTATGATTGCTGTTAAAACCGGGTGCACAGGGCCACTGTATCCAAACTTCCGCAGGTCTTCAATATCGGTGATTGAAAAATTCCTGATAAAGCGCCAGTTGTAATCGTACACTAAAATATTATTAAGCTTATGAATCCCCATTTTATTCAGATAGTGAAAATGTTCGGGTATTTCAATTTGTGCAATATTTTTGGTGTAAGAAGTAACCTGCGAATTGCTCATGTACAGGTTTACCAGTGGTTGTGATATATAAACAAGTTTGTCCGTTTCCATCCTTCTTCTGTACATATCAATATCTACCAGCCATTTAAGTTCTGTGTCATATTCATACCTCTTATCATTTTTGTGCATGGTAGTGCTGGGCGCGCCGATGAAGTTTTTTGCTAAAAGTATGGCAGGCTCTTTTTTTGCTTTTCTTATCCTGAATTTTTCAGGAAAGAAAGGTTTTTCTTTTCTTCCATCTTCATATACATTGATAAAAGCCGAAAAAATAAAGGCTCCGTCATTGTTTTTTGCACAGTCTGCAAACTGTTGCAATGATGTTTCGTTTGCAAACCAATCATCATCATGCATCAGTTTTATCCATTGGCCTTTAGCTAAGGCAATAGCGGCGTTCCAGTTAGCAGGGGTGCCCAGCGGCCGGGGGTTTTTATGATAGTACAGTGAAGGAATGTCTGAATACTCATGAAACAACTGGTAAACAGAATCATCGGGGCTGTCGTCGGTAATAATTACCTCAAAATCCTTAAAACTTTGCATGCGGATAGAATCCAGCAACCTTTTCAGGTATTGCGGGCGTTGATAGGCCGGTATGCAAATAGATATAAAAGGCATAGTGCAAATATTTATTTAAAGGCGTATAACATACCGCTTATATTATCGGGCCTGGGCAGGGATAAAATTTTAAACCCGTGCCGGCTTAATACAGATGCAATCGTATCAAAACCTTTCAGGTGCCATTCAATGATAAAAGCGGAGGTCTTTTCAAAAATATCTGAAGTTTTTAATTTTTCGAATATTGGGTATTCTTCGCCCTCACAGTCTATTTTAAACAGTAAGGTATTTTCAGGATTTGCTGTTATAATCCGCTGTACTTCTTTCCGGATGTCTTTTATTTTTACCGAAGTTTTGGGAAGATGCTGGGTATGATTGTTTTTTAATATGTCTTTGTTAACGCTGGCTCCGCCATCACCGCTTTGCATTTGAGGTGCCGATATAGTGTCTTCATAATCACTAAGGCCGTAGTTGTTGGGGCAGATTTTGGATTTTAATGCCGGGTTCAGGTCGAAGTTTCGCAATGCCTCCTTATATGTTTCCTGAAAGGGTTCGTACGCATAGATAATTTTCGGGTTTAATTTTTTTGCAAAGAACAATGATGCAAAGCCCACATTCATACCTATATCGACCACTACAATATCTGTATTCAAATTTAAAATATTATACAGCGTTTCGAAGTATAACTCGTATAAGGTAAACAGGTTTGACAGTGAATTAATATTTAAATAAATGCCTTCCACCAGTACGGTAAAATTCTTTTTTGTTGAGGCGGTTACTGTAACGCGGGAGTCGTTTAAACAGCAAACGAGCTTTATGTATTCTCCCCTGTAATTAGCTAAACAATCTTTTGATATGGCATTCCCTGTTTTGTTAAAAACCAGCAGCCCTTTGTTAACAGAAAGAGCACCTGCATACTTTGGCGGAAGATTATAATGTGCAAAATTAAAAGCTACTTTACTACTTTTAAATTTTATTAAGTAATAAATATAAAGAACAGATTTATACAGCATCCTGGCTAATATCATGATTGTATTTTCCCCATTTTATTATTCTTGTAATCAATATATGCTTTAACCATATATTTTATCACCTGCCATCGTTTGTTGTAGATGAGATTGTTTTTTAAAAGCCATAGGGATTTTTTAATCTCCTGTTTTGCTCCTTCCGGTAATGGGCGCTTATTTAACAAAAATAGGCTGTTTCTAACCAAATAGTACAGGCGCACCGGGGGATGTATTTTTCTGCGTGTAAGTTTAAAATTTTTTAATGATCTTCCCCATACATGGTATCCGATTATATGATTTAAAATAATACCAGGGAATAGCACTGTTTTAAACCCCGCCAGGTTCACTCTATAGCAATAATCCGCGTCAACCAAATCTAAAAAGAGGTCATTATCATACCCGCCGACCTGCTGATGGATATCCAGATCAATTATACTACCCGAGGTGATAGTGCTTAAAACTTCTTTGGGTTGCTCTTCGACGGGGATAAACCGGGGTTGAAAGTTGACCGCAAATACACCTACATTGTCATGATCTTTCAGGTAATTATTTGTTTTAATTATATATTCCCGGAAAACACCCGCTCCAAATGAAGAATCCTGGTCCATTGTTAGCAGGTGTGTAAAATTCTCCTTACGGGCCATGTCTGCTGCTTCATTAAGCCGTAATGCTATGCCTGCATTATTTTGATATTGAACGTAAACGCCGTTAGGGATCTGGTTTAGCTGGTTCGAAAAATCTTTCGCAGCAGATTCGGAGTTGTCGAGAATGTAAATACGGTCCAGTGCCGTGCTATAACTGGTTATGTTGGCCAACACCTTCTCGTCAGGGTTATACAGAATAACTACTCCGGCTAATTTCATTTTTTTAATTTAAATGCGTATTCCTGCAAAATAATAAAGGTATGTTGCTTTGTAAAGAAGGGCCTGTGAGATTTAGCAGCAATTGATTTTTATATCAGCAAGAATCAATTATTGATAAATCTTTTTCCGATTGAATATAAAATCAGTGATCCTTTTATAGAAAGGCCTTTTATGTCCATACAGGGAAAACTTAAGCGCATCTATTGTTTCGTACCCTTTATTAACGGTAACAGGTTTCCCCATAATTTTCTTTACATACACTACAATAGAATCATAATAATGGATGCCCCAAACCCTGGTAGTAATATCATCCATCTTTATTCTTTGCTGTTTACGGGGTATAAACCAGGCGTGTAAACTGTCAATATGTTTTTTAGAAAACTCAATAAATGTTCCCTTTTTGCCCAGGCCTCCACCATACTTTTTCCAGTAAGAAGTATGGGTGTCTTCACATAAATATAACCCATCCTCTTTTACATGATCGAATAATGTTTGGAATGAAACTATCTGTTGTTTCATAGTATGTCCACCGTCATCCAAAATGATGTCCAGTTTGGGTATTTCAGCTTTTATTTTCTCAAGAAAAGTTTTGTCTTCCTGCGAACCAATGAAAACCCTGGTACGGTCGGTTTCGAATTGCTTACATTCAGGGTTGATATCTATCGCATATATGTGAGCCTTGTCGCCAAAAACCTCCCTCCAGAATTTTAAAGACCCGCCATGCTGAATGCCTATTTCTAAAAAATGTATTTCTTTATTCCTGTATTTTGAAAAGTAGTAATCATAAACATCCATATAACTATTCTGTTTCATGATTAATGGGCCATCGTAGGAATCGAAAATTTCTTGTATCAGCTTCATGGTTTTATTTAAAAATTGATTGGTGTACGGAAAATACGATAAAAATATAACACGGATCGCAGAATGAAACACAATTAACAACATCTAATATACCTGTATGCCTTTACGAACGAGTAAGTTGGCAGTAAATATTAGCAGGCTGCTATACATACAAACTTTGTGAATCAGGAAATATAAAACCTGCCCAATTGATTCAGGTTCGTAATTAACAAACAGGGATCAGGAAATATTTTTCAGGAACAGTTCCAAACCCTTCTTTTTTTCTTCATCCAGCTCATAGCTCAGGTTATGTGAAAAATATTTCTTTAAGTCATAAATGCCGTTATTGTGCTCGGCCGCTATTTCGTCAATATGCTGCAGGCCGTATCCATTGGCCTCATCAAATTCTTTAATAAATGTATTGGGCAGCTCCCGGGTGCTTACCCATGCCGCAAATACAAAAGGTAAGCCGGTGGCGTTTTTCCACTCTCCGGCCAGGTCGTAAATGTATTGGGACTGCTTTCTTTGATTTAATGCCCTGTCCCCAATAATTAATGCGCCGGTTGTAGCCCCGATTTCTTGAATATAGGATTCATTTTGAGCCTGAACCAACTCGGGGTTTATTTTCCAGTGATGCCTTAGCAGCCATTTTAAAAGCTGCACCGATGAGCGGCTTTGGTAGTCGAGATATATTTTCCGGATCTTTTCAACCGGTTCTTCGCTAAAAAGTGCTACCGAGGCTACATCGCCTACAGCCCCGATACAATAATTCCCGTTGATGTAGCTCTGTGGCAGCCGTGGGATAACCGCCACAGGCACCAGTCCGAGGTCGATCTCCCCATTCCGGAGCTTATCTGCTAACAAAGCCGGATGCTCTTCGATCAGCGCTATCTTATCTTTTATAGGAAGCCGCTCTAATCCGTAAATGAGGGGTCGTGTATTTAAATAGCTTACAATACCTACTCTTATCTTTTCTTCCACTTTGAATGCTTATTTTTGCGCGGCAAAGATAGGTTATGTGCAGAAATGCTGATTCTGGATGCTTGATTCTGGATATTGGATGGCCAGTAATCAGCATCCCGTAGCCAGTATCCATTTCTCATATTAAATATTTCAAGCTATGAGTTATCGTAAATTAGAAATTTGGCAAACGGCCAGAGAAGTTGTTATTGCTATACATAAAATGTCATTACAACTACCCAAGTTTGAGCTTTTCGAAGAAGGCCAGCAAATCAGGCGCTCCAGCAAGTCTGTAAAATCAACCATTGTAGAAGGGTATGGCAGGCGAAGGTATAAGAATGAGTTTATAAAATTTCTTGTTTACGCGCAGGCTTCAAATGATGAAACCATAGACCACCTTGAAACTTTGTTTGAAACCGGATCCTTAACCGATGAGGCGATTTTTACGGCACTTAAAGAGAAAATAGATTTATTAGGAAAGAAGCTGAACAGGTTTTTACAGGCCGTAGAAGAAGGGCATATCAGTGCTAAATAAAATCAGCATCCAGAAACCAGCATCCAGCATCCAGAAACAAGTATCCAGCATCCAGAAACAAGTATCCAGCATCCAGAAACCAGCATCCAGAAACAAGTATCTATCAACCATGAACCGAATATTATGTCTTTAACCGCAATTTCGCCTATAGATGGCCGTTACAGTAAACAGGTGCAGAGCCTGCAGGAATATTTCAGTGAGTATGCCCTTATTAAATACAGAGTGATTGTAGAGATTGAATATCTTTTTTTATTGTCCGATAAGAAATTTCTAAAGCTATCGGCTGCTGCTAAAAAACATCTACGCAGTGTAATCGAAAATTTCAGCGTGGAAAATGCTGAAGCCATAAAAGAGATTGAAAAAACCACCAATCATGATGTAAAAGCGGTGGAATATTTCCTGAAAAGTGAATTAGATAAGACAGACTCCAAAGAAGCGAAGGAATGGATCCATTTCGGCCTTACCTCGCAGGATATTAATAATACGGCTATTCCTTTACTTTGGAAGCATAGCCTGGAATTTGAATTATTGCCAGCTTACCTGAACCTGCAAAATCATTTGCATGAGCTGGCACAACAATGGAAGGCAATACCGATGCTGGCCAAAACTCATGGCCAGCCTGCTTCCCCAACGAGATTAGGTAAGGAGATCATGGTATTCGTAGAAAGGATCGAAAACCAGGTTCAGCTGTTTTCATATGTTCCTGTGTCTGCCAAATTTGGTGGCGCTACCGGGAATTTTAATGCACATCATGTGGCATATCCTAAAACAGACTGGATAAAATTCGGGAACCATTTCGTAGAGGAAGTGCTGGGACTGCAAAGAATGCAGTTTACCACACAGATTGAACATTACGATAACCTGGCGGCGCACTTCGACTGTATAAAACGCATCAATACCATACTGCTGGATCTGTGCCGTGACCTGTGGACCTATATCAGCATGGAATACTTTAAGCAGAAAACCAAAGCCGGGGAGGTAGGTTCATCGGCGATGCCGCATAAAGTAAATCCTATAGATTTCGAAAATGCAGAAGGTAACCTGGGTATGGCAAATGCCATGTTAGAGCATCTTTCTGCCAAGCTGCCTGTAAGCCGTTTGCAACGTGATTTAACAGACAGCACAGTGCTGCGTAATATTGGCGTACCTGTTGCACATACGATGATCGCTATTAAAAGCATCGAAAAGGGATTAGGCAAGCTGGTACTGAATGAAGCCGCTTTAAAAGCGGACCTGGATAATACGTGGGCTGTAGTAGCGGAGGCGATCCAAACCATTCTTCGCCGGGAGAAATACCCCAATCCTTACGAAGCATTGAAAGATCTAACGCGGGGTAAAGAAGGTATCACTAAACAGTCCTTACATAAATTTATCGGCTCTTTAAAAGTGCCTGCTGCAATAAAAGCAGAACTGAAAAAGATTACGCCACATAATTATACAGGCATTGTAGCAAAATATTAATTAATTGCGAAAAATATCTTTCAGTTCAATCGTTAGCTCAGGAAAAGCAGTGCTGGTAATACTTTGGTTCATAAACAAGGGGTCAATAAAGTCGTATTTGCCATCCTTTAAGGTGTATTGGTTGATAGCATTGGTATCGGGGAAAACCACCCAGTACTCTGATACGCCGTTTTCTTCGTAAAGATTATACTTTTCATTCATATCCTTTTTGGCAGTATAAGGTGAAAGAATCTCTACAATTAAATCAGGCGCGCCGATGCAGCCGCGTTCGTCAATTTTGTTTTCATCACATATTACGCATATATCAGGTTGCACCACGGTATTGATTTCGTTGTCTGATGCTTTGTTTTTCACAAGACGAACATCAAATGGGGCGGGATATACATTGCACCTGTCTTTATGAAAGTGATTCCAGATGTAGCCATGTAAGTTACCCGCAATCTTCTGATGCCTCGAGGTCGGTGCAGGGGATAGTATAAACAGCTTACCCTTTATCAACTCCACTGCTTCCTTGAACCGCCAGGTAAGGTAATCCGCGTACGAATATTTTTTGTTTAAATCTAATTGAGATATATCGGTAATCATGCTTTAGCCTTTTTCCAAAAATACGAAATATGCTTTAGATACATTACAACCCTGGCATGGCTGGTACATAACAATTTTTATTATATAGCCGATATTTTGTTGCTGGTGTTTTCTCCAGCAATGGCGGTTCGCCGCTGTCGTGTCTTATGACCGACAGTAAAAATGTTAGGCATCCTGGACGCCTGCCTTTCTTATTTTGCAGAAAACGATTATTTGTATCTTATAGCATGAAATACAGGCGGTGTTGTCATCCGCATGAATGTTTCCCTGTTGTTGAACAAATAAAAAATATAGACATCGGAGGCATTATCTCTATGCAACGCAACTGTCATGCAATTTTTATATGTGCTGTCAAAAGAGGCTCTTGGAGGATAGCCTGACATTGCACCCCAATCGGCGTTGAACTCATTTTTCACGGCTTCCGGTTTAAATTCACTAAGCCTGGGTATGGTTGGCGTGTTGCTTCCCTGCTGTTGTAAAGAGGTATTGATTAGCACGGCCATCAGCGTCATTTTATACATTTTATTTGGATGGGATTTGGCAGATGAAATGTTTGTCTTTGTGCTGTCTGCTGCCATTTTCTCAAATTCCTCAACCCGTTTTTTCAATGGCCGTATTGCATACCGTATCTCAAAACTGTCGTTTTTGCTTTGAAGGACAAGCTCATAATTCATGTCGGGATTTTGACGGGTGGCGATAGTGTCAAAACCATCCGGCATCGTAAATTCAAGGCCGCCTTCTTCTAAAAGTTTTTTGAACTGCTGGTTTTGGCCAGATGCCAGCGTAATGGCAAATGAAAGAGCGATAGTAAACAATAACTTAGTCATAAAGATTTTTTTACAAGATGCAGTAACAGGAATAAATACATAAATATAAACACCATTCCCCTCCAATAAAACCTACTCCACCGCTGACTTTACCGTCTTCCGGTCTTTCCGACTTTCCCGACTACTCCTTATGTATCTCGCTTGTAAAATGAAACTCAATATCAGGGTTGTTACTGATCTCTGTATTCAGGAACCACTCGCTTTGCGCCAGGTACACCGGGTGCCCATCTTTGTCTTCGCCGGTATTAGCCAGTTTAAATTTTGTAAAGTCGTCTAATTTTTTGGCATCCTTACTGGTGATCCAGCAGGCTTTATAAAATGGTAATGCGCGGAATTCAACAGAAGCCCCATATTCGTGTAATAACCGGTATTGTATCACTTCAAATTGCAGCTCACCCACGCAACCAATAATTTTCTTGGTACCGCCGAACTGTGTAAACAATTGCGCCACGCCTTCATCTGTCAATTGTAATAAACCCTTTTCCAGCTGTTTGGTCTTCATAGGGTCTTTATTTATTACTTCTTTGAATATTTCAGGAGAAAAAGAAGGAATGCCCGTAAAGTAAAAATCCTCACCCTCCGTAAGCGTATCACCGATTTTAAAATTACCGGTATCGAATAAACCCACCACATCGCCGGCATAGGCATCTTCGATCACGCTTTTATCACGCGCCATAAATGAGTAAGGATTGCTAAAACGCACGTCCTTATCCAGCCTCACATGATGAAAATATTTATTGCGTTCAAACCTGCCGCTGCAAACCCGGAAAAATGCAATCCGGTCGCGATGCTTAGGATCAAGGTTCGCGTGTATTTTAAATACAAAACCACTTAGCTTTGGCTCTTCCACATCTACTTTTCGTGCATTCGTTTCACGGCTTTGTGGAGGAGGCGCAATGCGTATAAAGGTGTCCAGCATTTCTTTAACCCCAAAATTGTTAATGGCGCTGCCAAAAAATACGGGCGATACTTTTGCTTTTAAATAATCATCCACATTCAACTCGCCGTTTACTCCATCTACCAGTTCCACATCTTCACGTAAAATGGCCGCATCAGCCGCTCCTAATTTTTCATCCAAAACCGGATCATTGATATCGCTGATAGCAATGGCATCTTCATCATCAGCTTTAGTGTTAGCTGTAAACAGGCGTAAGTTTTTATCATGCAGATTGTAAACACCTTTAAAGTCTTTACCGCTATTAATAGGCCAGGTCATGGGGTGCAGCTGAATGCTCAGCTCTTTTTCTATTTCTTCCAGCAGGTCAAAGCGGTTCTTTCCATCACGGTCCATTTTATTGATGAATACAATCACCGGTGTATCGCGCATACGGCACACTTCCATCAGCCGGCGGGTCTGGTCTTCCACACCATTCACGCTGTCCACCACCAATATTACGCTGTCCACAGCGGTAAGTGTGCGGTAAGTATCTTCGGCAAAGTCTTTGTGACCAGGAGTATCCAGCAGGTTTATTAAAATGCCATTGTACTCAAAGCTCATTACGGATGTGGCTACCGAAATACCGCGCTGGCGCTCGATTTCCATAAAATCCGATGTAGCGGACTTTTTTATTTTATTGCTTTTTACTGCACCGGCTACCTGTATGGCGCCGCCAAAAAGCAGGAATTTTTCCGTTAGTGTGGTTTTACCCGCATCCGGGTGGCTGATAATGGCGAATGTGCGCCTTCTCATGATCTCATCGTGGAACTTCATTACGTATTTTCTTAAAAAGCTGCGAAGATACCATCATTTTGTCATTTTTATTTTTATGTTACTACCGCAGAATGGTCTGCCGCAGGCAAGCATGGCACCAGACTTGTGATGCCCGGTTGATTGGCAGTGCATGTGATATCATTTTGCAGATAACTCATAGACTATGAACTATCGGCTATACTCCACCTTCCATTTTCTTTAAGCATTTCATAATATCAGCACCTTTTCCAAGCACCGGCTTAAAGATATCTCCCAGCCTGCCTATACGTTCAGCTATTGTTCTGATATTGAACTGTGAAGGATGCAGGCCTTTTTTAACCTCTTTCCAATCCAGCGGTGTAGATACTGTAGCGCCTTTTTTAGGCCGTACGCTGTAAGCGCTGGCGATGGTTTGACCCTTACGATTTTGCAGGTAGTCTACATATATTTTTTTGTTGCCTCGTTTCTTAAGGTTTCGCTCCAGGGTCGTCATGTCCGGCAATAATTCCGTAACCTTCATTGCTGTTAAATGCGCAAAAGTTTTTACCTGCTCGTAATCGTATTTGTTTCCCATTGGCACAAACACATGCAGGCCTGATGCGCCGGATGTTTTACAATAAGAGGGCGCCCCGCATGCATCCAGCACTTGTTTGGTGGCCAGGGCGGTGTCTATTACCTGTTCAAACGTGTTTTTTTCCGATGGGTCAATATCAATGATCATATAGGTAGGATATTCCGGTTTGTTAATAGTGCTGTTCCATGGGTTCATTTCAATACATCCCAGGTTGGCCAGGTATAAAAGTGTGGCTTTATCGTTGCAGATGATATAATCGATATTTTTCTGCGTGCTTTCAGAAAAAATTTCAACAGATGTAACCCAGCCGGGCGCTGTGTCGCCGGCATCTTTATGATAAAAGCTACCGCCTTTAATGCCATTGGGAAAGCGGTTTAAGTTTTCAGGTCTGTTTTTTAAATACGGGAGTATATATGCGTGCATTTTTTCATAATAGTTAACCAGGTCGCCTTTGGTATACCCCTCGTCCGGCCAGTATATTTTATTTTGATTAGTGAGCTTAACTTCTTTTGTGCCTATTTTCAGCGCGCGGTTGGCTTCCGGGTTATTGAGAGATTTATCTGTCTTGCCTTGGGCTTCAGGCTTTATGCCTTCAGCTTTTTTAACCGTTGTCATAGTTTTTTCATTTTGAGGAAGAGTTACTTCTTCGGCTGCTTTATCTACACGCAATCCCATAAATACCGGGTGGCGGAAAATATGATCCTTTGTCAGCTCACTGAATTTTATATTGCAAACCAGCTCGGGCCTAACCCAGGTGGCTGGCATATTTGTTTTCGGTGTTATACTGAATGGTGATTTTTTTGTAATGAGCGGACGTAGCTGGTCATACACTTCTGCTAATGATTGCTGATCGAAGCCGGTTCCCGTATGGCCGGCATATACCAGCTTTTTATCTTTATACCGGCCCAGGATCAGCGCACCAAATTTTTTGCGGGAACCCCGTGGCGCAGTGAAACCTGCAATAATCACTTCTTCGGTGTTATGATGTTTTATTTTAAGCCAGTCTCCGCTGCGCCTGCCATCTAAATAAGGCGCTGTAGCGCGTTTGGCAATAATACCTTCCAGGTTATTTTCTTTTGCGGCATTAAAAAAATCAATGCCCCGTTGTTCGATATGCTCACAATATTTTACATAATCATTTTCGGCTAAAGCTTCTTTTAAAAGCGCTTTACGATCAATTGTTGAAAGTGAGGCAGTACTGTGACCGTTCAGGCGTAACAGGTCAAATACATAGTACACCAGCGGTACATCAGGCGTTTCTCCAAAATGCTGTAAAGTTTGAAAATCCGGGAGTCCTTCTTTATTATAGGCCACGATTTCGCCATCCAGTATCATTTCGTGCGGCTGGGTTTGAAGGGCTGCAGCTATCGGTGAGAACTTCTCTGAAAAGGATAATCCGTTTCTGGAGTATAACCTGAACGTAGTTCTTGTTTCAGCTATTGCACGGTAACCATCCCATTTGATCTCGAAGATCCAGTCCGGATCGTTAAAAGGATGCCCGCCTGAGGTAGCCAGCATTGGGCGTATAAAATGCCTGAATTTTTTTTCACCGGAAAGGCTCAGCTCATGGTTGTTTATATGTTTTGGATGGGCTTTTTTTTTACAGCAGCTTTTTTTGTTGCTTTAGCCTCAACAGCCCTGGTTACTTTCGATGTTTTGTTGGTGAATTTTTCAGCATCGTATTTTGTAGTAACGGCATATTCGTCCTGATGCTTAATCAGCAACCAGGCATTGCCAGAATCTTCCGTGTGCATTTTTACAAGAGCAAATGAACCTTTTAACTTTTTACCGTGCAGAATAAATTTTATGGAACCGTTTTTTAGTTCATTCAATAAAATCGTTTCTTCCCTGTCTGCCGGCAAGGCAGGTTTTTTTTGAGTATCTTTTTGCAAAGCTTCGTAGGTACCTTCATCCCATATTTCCACTTCGCCTGCGCCATAATTGCCTTCGGGTATGGTTCCCTCAAAATTGCGATAATCATAAGGATGGTCTTCCACCATCATGGCCAGTCTTTTATCTGCCGGATTCAGCGACGGGCCTTTAGGCACTGCCCAGCTTTTCAGCACACCTTCCATTTCCAGCCGGAAATCGTAATGAAGCCGTGAAGCCGCATGCCTTTGTACAACAAAGCGAAGCTGTTTGCTGCCTTTTTTTACTTTCCCTGCAGGTTCGCTTGTAGACCTGAAGTTTCTTTTGCTTTTGTATGTGGATAATGCAGGCATATTTTACGAGGCTTTCTTTTTGAGTGAGAGGCTGGCTTTAAGTTGTTCCATCAGGTCTTTTGATTTGATGTGCGCCACGCTTAATTTGGGCGCAGCCACTTTTTTGCCTTTTGCCTTTGCTTCTATTATTTTCATTAATTTGGCTGAATAGGTGTTTTTGTAAGCAGAGATGTCAAATTTTTCAGAAAGCTGGTCGATGAGTGTAACCGCCATTTTCAATTCCGCAGGCTTTACCGTTCTTTTGGGCGCGGAAAGTTCTGAAGTTTTCCTGATCTCTTCTTCATAACGTATGCGTTGGAACAGCATAATATCATTATAAGGCCTTAATATTCCCAAAGCTTCTTTATTGCGCATTACAAAGGTGCCCACGCCTGCCATTTGAGTCTTTTTCAATGCTTCTACCAGAAGGGTATAAGCGGCTTCCCCATTTTTCTGGGGCTCTAAATAATAAGGCGTTTCAAAATAAATGCTGTCGATTTCCTCTTCTTTTACGAAGCTGTCGATCGATAGTATTTTAGACTTTTCAGGACTGGCCTTTTCGAAGTCTTTATCATCCAGAATCACATATTTACCCTCGTACTCATAGCCTTTTACAATATTGCCCCATTCTACTTCCCTTCCCGTTTTTTCGTTTACTCTTTTAAAACGGATACGGCTGTGGTCTTTTTTATCCAACATATCCAGGTCGGGATTACTTTCTTCTGTCGCCGAGTATAACTTCACCGGTATGTTTACCAGGCCAAATCCAATAGCGCCTGTCCATATTGCCTTCATAACTTATTTTTAATTGTTCAAACAAAATTGATACCAAGGATTTTGGTATGAAATGAGGTAATTGTGTTAAATGCTATTCTGTAACTTAGCGCCCATTGCCCTTGCATATGCCTGGGTGTAATTAATTAGATATATAGATATATATGAAAAAAACAGTATTAATCTTAATTGGGATAATTTTTTGTGCCAAGTTATTGGGTCAGCAACGATCCGCTGGCAACCCTGTGTTCCCGGGATGGTATGCCGATCCTGAAGTGGCTGTATTTAAAAAAAACTACTGGATATTTCCTACCTATTCGGCGCCCTACGAAAAGCAGGTCTTCCTGGATGCCTATTCATCTAAAGACCTGGTTAGCTGGAAAAAACATGAAAAAATAATTGATACTAGCGCTGTAAAGTGGGCCCGGCGAGCCATGTGGGCGCCTGCCATTGTGGAAAAAAATAAAAAATACTTCCTGTTTTTTGCCGCCAATGATATTCAAACTGATCAGGAATCTGGTGGTATTGGGGTGGGTATTTCCAATAAGCCGGAAGGACCTTACAAAGACTACCTGGGAAAACCGCTGATTGATAAATTTCACAATGGAGCCCAGCCTATTGACCAGTTCGTATTTAAAGATAAGGACGGGCAGTATTATATATATTATGGTGGCTGGCGTCATTGTAATGTGGCTAAGCTAAGGAAGGATTTTACAGGATTTGTTCCTTTTGAGGATGGTTCGGTTTTTAAAGAGGTTACCCCCGAAAAGTATGTAGAAGGCCCGTTTATGTTCATCAGGAACGGGAAATACTATTTTATGTGGTCGGAGGGAGGGTGGACCGGCCCTGACTATTGTGTCGCTTATGCCATTGCCGATTCACCGCTGGGGCCATTTAAACGGATTGGCAAAATACTGGAGCAGGACCCGGCAATCGCTACCGGTGCGGGGCATCACTCTGTACTGCAAATCCCCGGTAAAAATGAATATTACATTGTTTATCACCGCAGGCCTTTGGGCGAGAAGGATGGAAACGCAAGGGTGGTTTGTATAGATAAAATGGAGTTCGACAACAACGGACTGATCAAACCGGTGATCATTACTAACGAAGGGGTAACGTTAAACAAAATAAAATAATTGTAATTGATACAATTAATATTTATTTTTTCTTTAATTTAGCACACTTAAAAATTATGCTGCCATGTCTCAATACGCTTATGTTATAGGGGTAGATTACGGATCAGATTCTGTAAGATCGGTTATATTAAACGCAACTAACGGAGAAGAAGTTGCTGCTGCTGTGTTTGAATACCCCCGTTGGAAAAAGGGTTTATATTGTAACCCCGCTGCTAATCAGTTCCGTCAGCATCCTCTGGATTATGTGGAAGGCCTGGTACATACTGTGAAAGAATGCCTGGAAAAGGCAGGGCCAGAGGTAGCAAAGCATGTAAAAGGTATTTCTGTAGATACAACCGGCTCTACTCCTGTTGCTGTAGACGCGGCGGGTGCGCCACTTGCGCTAAGCGCTGAATTCGCAGAAAATCCTAACGCGATGTTTGTGTTGTGGAAAGATCATACTTCTATAAAAGAGGCCGATGAAATAAACAGGCATGCCACAAAATTTGATACGAATTACCTGCAATATGTGGGAGGGATCTATTCCAGCGAATGGTTCTGGGCCAAGCTGCTGCATGTATTTCGTGAAGATGAGAAAGTGAGGAAGGCAACCGCCAGTTGGGTAGAGCATTGCGACTGGCTTCCGTTTCTGCTGACCGGCGGAAATGATGTAAAAGATATTAAGCGCGGGGTTTGTTCTGCAGGCCATAAAGGTATATGGGCAAAAGAATTCAACGGGTTCCCTCCAAATGAGTTTTTTACCTCGCTGGATCCCCTGTTAGATGGTTTCACCTCAAAACTGCCTTCCCAAACCTATGCCGCTGACCAGGCAGCAGGAAACTTATCCCGGGAATGGGCACAAAAACTCGGCCTGAGCACAGATGTTATAGTAGGTATCGGAGCCTTTGATGCACATATGGGTGCCGTGGGCGGCCAGATAGAGCCTTATTATTTAAGTAAAGTGATGGGTACTTCCACCTGCGATATGCTGGTGGTGCCGGTAGAGGAATTCGGGAATAAGCTGGTACGCGGCATATGCGGGCAGGTACATGGGTCTGTGATCCCGGGAATGATTGGCCTGGAGGCGGGGCAAAGCGCCTTCGGAGATATTTATGCATGGTTTAAAAATTTGATTGCCTGGCCATTGCAGTTTTTAGAAGATGCGGAGCTGCAAAGGACTGTAGAATCTAAAATTATAAAAGAACTATCGGATGCTGCATCCAGGCTGCCTTTACATGATGAAGACGAACTGGCGGTAGACTGGCTGAACGGCCGTCGTACACCCGATGCCAGCCAATTAATGAAAGGGGCCATTATGGGGCTGAACCTCGGAAGTGATGCCCCCGCTATTTTTAAAGCTTTGGTAGAAGCCAGTTGTTTTGGTGCCCGGGCAATAGTAGACAGGTTTATCAGCGAAGGGGTGCCGGTAAAAGGATTGATCGGGGTAGGAGGCGTAGCCAGGAAGTCGCCATATATTATGCAGGTGATGGCTGATGTAATGAACATGCCTATCAAGATCCATAAATCTGAGCAAACCTGCGCCGCAGGTGCTGCTATGTTTGCTGCTACGGTAGCCGGTTTGTATCCTAATGTAAACGAAGCTATGGAAGCTATGGGGCAGGGCTTTGATGCTGAATATCATCCCATTCCGGCAAACGTAGACTATTACGCCAGGCGTATGAAAAAATATGAAGCATTCGGAAAATTTATTGAAGAAAATATTTAGCATATAGTTGATGGTTCATAGATGATGATAACTGACGGCAGATTTTAGACAGATAATCAGGTGTGGATATCTAAAAGTCTAAAGTCTAAATCTGAATATCTAAATATAAAAACTATGAACCATAAGCTATGAACCATGAACAAATTATGAATTATAAGCACATTCGTGAAGCAGCTTACGAAGCTAACATGCAGTTACCTAAGCTGGGGCTTGTACTCTTTACTTTTGGTAACGTAAGTGAGGCCGACAGAAACCTGGGATTATTTGCTATAAAACCAAGTGGCGTAGCCTATGAAGATCTTTCTCCCGAAAAAATGGTAATTGTAGATTTTGACGGTAATACAGTAGAAGGCACATTGAATCCCTCGTCCGATACAAAAACACATGCAGTGCTTTATAAGTATTGGGAAAGTATCGGGGGTATAGTGCATACGCATTCTACCTATGCTACAGCATGGGCCCAGTCGCAAAGAGATATTCCTATTTTCGGAACCACACATGCCGATTATAATACGGTTGATATTCCCTGCGCACCACCTATGAGCGATGAAATGATTAAAGGGAATTATGAATACGAAACAGGTTTCCAGATCATGAACTGCTTTAGCGATAAGGGACTTGATTATAAAGAAGTAGAAATGGTTTTGGTAGGTAATCATGCCCCTTTTACCTGGGGGAAGAATGCAGCGAAAGCGGTGCACAACAGTGCGGTGCTGGAGCAGGTGGCTAAAATGGCTTTGCTGACAGAGCAGATCAACCCTAAAGCGCCAAAACTGGAGGATGCTTTGATCAGTAAGCATTATGAGCGTAAACACGGCCCTGACAGCTATTACGGGCAATCGGGTGTATAGTTGACCGGAAAAAGTTGACTGTTGACAGGTACTGTCATCAATCAACTACCATCTTAAATCGCTGCGCTATGTGCCACTGTACAAGTGTGCGACGCAATTTTGATGAGTAAGATTAAATAGTTGATAACAAAATAAAAAACTCAATGATAGATCTTAAAAAACTGGAGGTTTGGTTCGCTACCGGTAGCCAGAACCTTTACGGAGAGCAAACGCTTATCGAAGTAGACCAGCATTCGAAAGAGATTGCCGCTTATATGAATGATCATGCCGATATTCCTGTAACGGTTGTATACAAAGGAACACTGAAGTCTACCGAAGAAATTTATGCGTTCTGTGCTGAAGCCAACCACAGTAAGGATTGTATTGGCGTAATTACCTGGATGCACACTTTTTCTCCGGCCAAAATGTGGATCAATGGTCTGAAAATTTTACATAAGCCGTTATTGCATTTCCATACACAGTACAACCGGGATATTCCCTGGGGATCTATTGATATGGACTTTATGAACACGAACCAGTCGGCACATGGCGACAGGGAATTTGGTTTTATGGTAAGTCGTATGCGTAAGCGCCGTAAAGTGGTAGTGGGCTATTGGAAAGATGATAATGCCATTGCTCGTATCGGAGTATGGGCAAGAGCAGCAGCCGGATGGCACGACTGGCAGGGTGCAAGGTTCGTTCGTTTCGGGGATAATATGCGCTATGTGGCTGTAACAGACGGTGATAAAGTAGAGGCTGAGCTTCGGTTTGGGTACAGCGTTAATACGCATGGTATCGGCGACCTTGTAAAAGTGATCAATGAGGTAACAGACGCCGAAACAGAGGCCCTGGTGAAAGAATATTTTGAAACCTATGAAGTGATGGAAAGCCTGCATCAGCGCGGACCTCAGTATCAGTCATTACTGGATGCTACAAAGATTGAGTTGGGCTTAAAGTATTTTCTGGAAGAGGGTGATTTTAAAGGATACAGCGATACGTTCGAAGATCTTTATGGTATGAAACAGTTACCGGGCATCGGCTCTCAACGTATGATGGCTGCCGGGTATGGATTTGCAGGTGAGGGCGACTGGAAAACAGCAGCTTTGGTTCGTGCTATGAAAGTAATGGGCGCAGGGCTGCCTGGTGGCAACAGCTTTATGGAAGATTATACCTATCACTTTGACCCTCATAATTCCCTTGTATTAGGTTCTCATATGCTGGAAATATGCCCAAGCATTGCTGCTGGCAAAGCAAAAGTAGAAGTACATCCGTTGGGTATTGGCGGTAAGGAAGATCCGGTTAGGCTGGTGTTTAATGCCCCTGGCGGTGCCGCTTTAAATGCTTCTATTATGGATATGGGCAATCGTTTCCGTTTATTGGTGAACGAGGTAGAAGCTTTAGCGCCCCAGAATGATTTGCCAAAACTACCTGTTGCCCGTGTGCTTTGGAAGCCTTATCCTGATATGAATACAGGATGTGCCGCCTGGATCCTGGCTGGCGGTGCCCATCATACCGGTTATTCTCAAAACCTGACAGCCGAACATCTGGAAGATTTTGCTGATATGGCAGGCATAGAATTTACGTTGATTGGGAAAAACACAGACCTTTATCATTTTAAGAACGAGTTACGCTGGAGCGATGTGTATTATCAATTGAATAAATCTTAAAATAAATTGGTTGTAGCGATTTATTAATGAGTTATATTAGCAAACTTTTATAAAAATTTAATGCTGTCATTATGAGTAGTAATTTAGGCACACTGGACTTTGTTGTCTTTTTCGTGTATTTTATTCTTGTAGCTTCTTATGGTTATTGGGTTTACATGCGTAAGAAAAAGGCAACAGTTTCGGCATCGCATGATTATTTCCTGGCAGAAGGATCTTTAACGTGGTGGGCCATCGGTGCATCATTGATCGCATCGAACATTTCTGCCGAACAATTTATAGGAATGAGTGGCGAGGGCTTTTTTGTGGGAGTGGCTGTGGCTGCCTACGAATGGATTGCTGCTATAGCGCTTATTATTATTGCGGTATGGTTTATCCCGATCTACTTAAAGAATAAGATCTACACCATGCCCCAGTTCCTCGAAACAAGGTATAATAAGTCAGTGTCGCTCATCATGGCGGTGTTCTGGCTTTTTTTATATGTAATTGTAAATCTTACCTCTATTCTTTACCTGGGAGCACTGGCTATTGACACGTTATTAGGCGGTGGATACCTGCATATTATTATGATCACCCTGCTGGTAATGGCGTTGCTTATTGGATTGGGTGGTATGAAGGTGATCGGGTATACAGATGTGATCCAGGTAGCGGTACTTATTATAGGAGGTCTGGCTACGGTTTATATGGCATTGCAGATCGTAGATCAGCGGATCAATGGTGCGGCCGTCGGAAGTGCTATTGCCGGGTTTAAAGCTCTTATGAACGAAGCGCCCCAGCATTTTAAGCTAATGCTCGATAAGCCAAAGGTTACTACCACAACCTTAAGTATGCCTGAGAATCTTGATGTGCAGAAATATGTGGTTTTACCGGGCCTGGCTATGTATTTTGCTGGTCAGTGGATCGTAAACCTGAACTATTGGGGCTGTAACCAGTACATTACTCAGCGTGCTTTAGGTGCTGATCTGAAAACGGCCCGTACAGGTATCTTATTTGCAGGGTTTTTAAAGTTGTTCATGCCTATTATTGTGATGCTTCCCGGTATTGCCGCTTATGTATTATATACTAAAGGGCAGCTGCCTGGTTTCAATGGTGTGAAAGACGGGGCCTATTCTGCCATCCTGGGCTTTTTACCGGTAGGCCTTAAAGGCCTGGCTGTGGCCGCTCTTACTGCAGCTATTGTTGCATCCCTGGCAGGTAAAGTGAATAGTATTTCTACAATTTATACGCTTGATATTTTCAAAAAATACCTGAAAAAAGATGCCACAGAAATTCAAATGGTAAGAACCGGCAGATGGGCTATTATTATTGCTATGTTGATTGCCCTGGCTTTTACCTGGACTGATGCTTTAGGTATTGGAGGGGAAGGGGGCTTTACCTTTATCCAGAAATACACAGGGTTCATCAGCCCGGGTGTGTTTGCCATGTTCCTGTTAGGGATGTTCTGGAAACGTACAACCGGCACGGCAGCGCTTGTTGGGGTGATACTGGGTTTCTTGCTGGCTATATTTTTTAATAGTTATGCCGTAGAAATTTTTGGCAAAGAAACCTGGATGTACACAGCATTTACTTACGAAAAAATGGAAAAAGGCGTGTTGCATACCATTACGGAAATACCCTTCCTGATCAATATGGGCTGGTCGTTCGTAATTACGGTTGCAGTAATGGTTGCTATCAGTCTTGCAGGGCCTAAAGTTAATCCGAAGGCATTTGCGATAGATAGTAAAATGTTCAAGGTGGATCCAAGAACAATGATCCTGATTGTTATAACCTTATTGCTCCTTACTGCCATTTATGTGAGGTTCTGGTAGTAGATAGCTTATTTCTTTCCTGTTTACCGGCCGGAAGCCGCTTCCGGCCGGTATTTTTATTTATGGCTGAATGCAGGGTATAGTTTTTGAAAGAATATCAAGCATGACGGGTTATGAAATATGGGCATATGATGAATTGCAGCAATGGCAGTTAAGGATGATGAAAAATCCCGGACTATGGAGCAGGCTGTCTAAGACTACCCAGGATAAGATCAACTCATACATTCCGGAAAAAGTACATAAAGCCATTACTATACTCATCAGGCAAATGGTAAGAGGCGTATTATTTGGTGCAAAGTATACTACAGCAAAGCCTTTAAAAAAGGCTACTTTGTTTGAAAGAGAGCAGGCTGTAAAGGAAAAAATAAAACTTTACCGTAGCACCGCTGCTGTAGAAGGTGGTATCACCGGCGCCGGTGGAATTTTTCTGGGGCTGGCTGATTTTCCTGTTTTACTGGCGCTTAAGCTAAAGCTGTTATATGAAATAGCGGCTGCTTATGGCTTTGACCTGGATGATTATAGAGAGCGGATTTATCTGCTCCATATTTTTGAACTGGCGTTTTCAGGCCGTCGCCATAGCAAAGACATCTATCAAAAGATGGCTGACTGGAACAATATTGCAGATAAGCTGCCTAAGGACATCAGGCAGTTTGAATGGCGTAAATTTCAGCAGGAATACAGGGATTATCTCGATCTTGCAAAAATGGCGCAGCTTTTACCGGTAATTGGAGCGCCGGTAGGTGTTATTGCAAATTATACACTTGTCAAAAAGCTGGGTAAAACAGCCATGAATGCCTATCGTATGAGACTTCTAAACAAGAGCTCATTCAAGTCCAAATAAGACTTTTCTCCTGTGCAGCCAATTGGGAAAAGGCATGAGTTACACCAAAGGAGTATGAATGCCGGATCCGGGAAAACAGGGAATGGTATACTAAAGTTTGCAATTGGCTAAAAAGTTTGCCAGCCGCAGAAGATAATAATAAATACACCGAGAGAAATGCAAAGCCTGATACGAATATCCAGGCTTTGCATTTTTAATAAAGTCGGTTAATAGTCGCCTAATGTTTCCGGTAATTGTGCCAGCGCTTTAGCCAGCTGTTCATCGTTAGGGGCAATCCCGTGCCATCCATGGTCATTTTCCATAAAGTCCACACCCTTACCCATTATCGTATGCATCATAATAGCAATGGGTTTACCCTGTCCTGAAGCGGCTTTCGCTTTTTCCAGGCCCGCAATCACATCGTCCATATCGTTACCATTCATTTCTAAAACATGCCATCCGAAAACTTTAAATTTCTCGTGCAGGTTACCCATGTTTAAAACTTTTTCAGTAGGCCCGTCTATCTGCTGGCCGTTCCAGTCTACAGTAGCAATCAGGTTATCTACTTTATGATGTGCCGCAAACATAATGGCTTCCCAGATCTGTCCTTCATTCAGTTCTCCATCGCCATGCAGGGAATAAACCAGTTTATCGTCTCCATTCAGCTTTTTTGACAATGCGGCACCAATAGCCACGCTCATACCCTGACCTAAAGACCCACTGGCTACGCGAACACCAGGCAAATGCTCGTGTGTTGCCGGATGCCCCTGAAGGCGGCTGTTGATCTTTCTGAACGTAGCAAGTTCTTTCACATCAAAATAACCCGATCGCGCCAATACCGAATAAAACACCGGGGAAATATGTCCGTTAGATAAAAAGAAAAGATTTTCATTTTTCCCTTCCATATTAAAAGAAGGATCGTGCTCCATTTCTTTAAAGTACAGAGCTGTTAAAAAATCAGCACAGCCTAATGAACCGCCGGGGTGTCCGCTTTGGGCCCCATGTACCATTCTTACTATATCTCTTCTTACCTGAGATGCTATTTCCTGCAAAGTTGCCATCTTTTCCGTTTTTTGATGAATTGCAAAAATGAGGATTTTTTATAAAAGGTTGAAATAATGTTTAGTGTATATAAGAAATCAAAAAAATGGCTCGAAAATTGTTTTTGGAATGGAGAATGTCTAATTTTGTGCCACCTTAATCCTTATTGAATGCTCCAGTTATTTGTAACCGCTATAATTTCGTTTATAGTTGCTTTTCTGGTAATCCCTGTAATAATGCATATTGCTGACAAGAAGAAGCTATACGATATTCCCGACGAAAGAAAGCTTCATAAGCATACTATTGCGTCTTTGGGAGGAGTGGGCGTATTTATTGCTGTAGTGTTTTCATGCCTGGTGAGTGTTGATTTTCAGTCTTTCCCGGAGTTTCAATATTTCTTTGCTTCTATTTTCATTATATTTTTTATAGGGCTTAAAGATGATATTATAGCGCTTTCTGCTTTTAAAAAATTTGTGGCGCAAATTATTGCTGCGGGTATAATTATACACTTCGGAGGTATAAGGATCGAAAGCCTCTATGGAATTTTTGGTGTTAATGAGTTGGCTCCTGTATACAGTGTTCCTTTAACGTATATAACCATGATACTGGTTATTAATGCCTTTAATTTAATTGATGGCATTGACGGGCTGGCCGGTGGCCTGGGCCTGATGGTATCTTTACTATTAGGAACTTACTTCTATATCGCCGGGTTAACCTCCTATGCGATCCTTTCATTTTCTTTATCTGCAGCCCTGCTGGCTTTTTTAATCTTTAACTTTCACCCGGCAAAGATTTTTATGGGCGATTGTGGGTCTTTACTGATAGGCCTGATCCTCTCTGTACTGGTATTGAAGTTTATCAATACCGCATCCAGTCCATCTGCTGTGTTGCCTGTTGCCTCTGCCGCTGTTATCGGGATTTCGCTTTTATTAATTCCACTGGTAGATACCATAAGAGTGTTTTCTATAAGAATACTAAAGGGCCGTTCTCCTTTTTCTCCGGACAGAAATCATATTCATCATATATTATTAGATAAGGGCTTCAGCCATTCTGGTATTACTCTCATATGCGTTTCTGCTAATATAGCTATAATTGCAGCCGTTTATTTTGCCAGGAAATTGGACAGTACCTTCCTGCTGATCACTGTTTTTGGCTTTTCATTTATAACGATCGGAACCCTGTATTCCACCTTATCGCGTCGTAAGCTGGTAGTACAGAGGCAGATCATTTCTCACCTGCAGGCAAAAAAAGCGACCTCTAAAGTAATCGATCTTTCTACCAAACAGCCTATCGAAAAAGTGCAGGGCTGATTATTCTTAAATCCAGGTTTCTTAATCTTCAGGCATTTTATTAGTTTTGTGCACTTTCAAATTATAATGTATGCAAGATCAAATAGATAAGGTAGTAAAAACTTCTGAAGAGAATATGAAAAAGGCCATCGGCCACCTGGAAGTAGAATTGGCAAAAATACGTGCCGGTAAAGCCACTCCTCAAATAGTAGATGGTATTGTGGTAGATTATTATGGAGCGCCTGTACCCATCAGCCAGGTAGGTAATATTACGGTTATGGATGCCCGAACCATTAATATACAACCCTGGGAAAAAAATATGTTGCAACCTATAGAAAGGGCCATTATTGCAGCCAATATTGGTATTAATCCCCAGAATGATGGCGTTAATATTAGGTTATACCTGCCTCCCCTGACTGAGGAGCGGAGAAAAGAGCTCGTTAAAAGATGCCAGGGTGAAGGCGAAACCTCAAAAGTGGGCGTAAGAAGCGGAAGGAGAGACGCTATTGAAGCGATTAAAAAACTTCAGAAAGAAGGGCTGAGCGAAGATGCGGCTAAAGATGCGGAAGCCAGTGTTCAGCTGCTTACCGACAATTACATAGCTATAGTAGAAAAGCACCTTGCCGCTAAAGAAAAAGAGATCATGTCCATTTAATGCTGCGGTTACCAGGAAAAGGAAAAATTCCTTTTTTCTGCTAACTCTTTTATATTTGTTTAAATAATAAAATGATATTATATGGGATTCCTTAAAGAGTTTAAAGAGTTTGCCGTTAAAGGGAACGTTGTAGATTTGGCGGTAGCCGTAGTAATTGGCGGGGCTTTTGGCAAAATAGTCACGTCCTTAGTGGAAGATATTATTACACCGGCCATCTTAACTCCTGCTTTGGAAAAAGCAAATCTTAAAAATTTGAGTGAGCTTACTTTTCCCGGAACTGCCATCAAGTATGGTAATTTTTTGTCGCAGGTTATATCATTTATTATTATAGCATTCGCATTATTTGTGATTATAAAAGGAATAAACAGTCTTAAAAAGAAAGAGGAAGCAGCACCTGCCCCTACGCCTCCCTCATCAACAGATCAATTGTTAATTGAGATCCGCGACGAGTTGAAGAAAAAAGCCTGACCTGTTTATTTGGACTTTTAAGCTGTAACCATTTTATTGCATTGGAAAACGTCCTGCTTTATTGCAGGACTTTATTATTTTATCAGTATAAAAATAAGTTCGTGGCAAATTCTACTTATCAGATTAAACTTTCGCAGTTTGAAGGGCCTTTTGATCTTTTGCTTTTTTTTATAGAGCGCGACGAGCTGGATATTTACAATATTCCCATCACTCAAATCACCAACGATTTCCTGGATTATATCCATCACCAGGATTCCTTAAATATTGAGTTGTCAAGCGAATTCATCCTGTTTGTTTCCACGCTGATGCGTATCAAAGCTAAAATGCTCATACCCCGAAAAGAACTGGATGCCCAGGGGAATGAGATTGATCCCCGCGAGGAGCTGGTTAACAAGATTCTCGAATATAAGAAGTTCAAAGAAGCGGCTGCCCAATTAGCCGAACAGGAGGCGTTGCGTATGCTGATGATCAAAAGGGGAAATATCCAGAAAGAGCTGTCCCGGGTAGGAGAGGACGCCGGTGAGGGAACAGAGATTCAGGCACTGTCATTGTTTAAGCTGATGAAAGCCTTTGAAAAGGCTATGCAAAAGTATAGCGACAGGGTAAACAAGCCGGTACATACAGTGGTCAGGTACAGCTATACTATGGAAACCAGCAGGGGCCAGGTAATTGGAATGGCAGAAGCAGAAAAGCATCTTTCTTTTGAAAAGCTTTTTGAAGTAGCAGAAAACCGGGTTCAGGCTATATTCATGTTTTTGTCTGTATTAGAGCTGGTACAGCAAAACTTCTTAAAGATCATGACCGGCGACGGAAAGAATAATTTTATTCTGGAATATGTAGCACCTGAAGACCGCGATCCCAATATTGAAGTGAATGAAAAATCGGATTTTGATTAAGCCTGTACCTGTAACCCATCAGCATGTCATAAAAAATCCCTACAATAACATATTGCAGGGATTTTTTAGTATATAAATGTTTGATTGCCTAAATTTTAAAGCCAAGGGTAAGCAGGATCCTGGAATTGTTGCTTTTGATATTTGCAGGGTAAAAATCAGCTGTATTAATGCGGTAGGGGAAAACCACGTCCTTGCCAAAGCTGTGTACATAACCCAGGTCTATAAAAAATCCCTTATTCCTGTAACCTAAACCTCCGGTAGCCTGTACCAACTCCCCTTTTTCTCCGGCTATATTCTGGTAAGGGTTGCCATAATAAGCACCGCCAAAGCGTACAGCAATCGGGTTGAATTTCAATTCAGCTCCCAGCCGGGCGTTTACCGCTCCTTTATACGCATCATCAATGGCACGGTTCAGCCCGGTAAAGTAACCGTTATTAGTACCTCTGTCATTCGATGTAGTTTTGAAGTTGGAGGCCGTATAGTTCACATATTCCACATCGCCCGATAAAAAGCCTTTTTGGGTGCTTACATCATGCACATTACCAAACAACAGAGAAAAGCTTCCCATCAGCTTGTAAGGAGTATGCAGGTTATAATCATATACCAGTTCTTTGCTGGAATAAGTTTTATCACCATTAGGACCGGCATCGAGGTTGGCACCGGCTGAAGCCGTATAACTATCACTTAGTGAATAGAAGGTTGGAGAGTGGGCTGCAAAACCTAATCTTAAATTATCCGTAGCTTTAAAAACAACGCCGGCTTTTATATTAACTCCAACGCCTTTGGTAACCAGGTCGTCATCAAACCAGGCAGCATCGAAACCATTGCCGTTTGCGGTAGGGTCTTGCTCGGTGTATTGCCTGCTGGCGCCGTACCTTAACATGGGGAAACCGACCGTACCCCCTAAAAATACCCGCTCATTTAAATTAACGGCGCCTGCTAAAGCCAGCTCTGTAATTCCACCATTGGTGGTTATTACCTGTTTTTGCTCGAGGCCGCTTGCCATGGCTAAAGCTACAGCCGGTGAAGCCAGCTTTGTATTGCCGTTTTCGTCTTTTCCATCTTCTTTGATCCATCCTGCCTTCATAGCCAGATCAGATCCATAATCATTTAAACCGTTAGCAACGGCATCTTCAATAAAATAATCTGCCATCGAGCTACGGCTTAGCTGTCCTCCTTTATTATTATAAGCAACCCGGTTGTTAAAGTCAGCAAGCCTGTTTATAGCAATACCAAAAGCAGCGCTTTTGATCGAGCCTTTACCATAAGCAGGATTGCCTAATACAAATCCCGTAGTTCCTAAAAAACCGGCGGATTTGTTTGCTTTTTCTGATACCCCAAGGTAGGTGCTATTGTTATTGATAATATTACTACCGCCTGAAATAACAAAGTCGCTGGTTTTATAAAAACCGATATTGGCAGGATTGGAGAATATGGTAGAAATTTCCCCTCCAATGGCCCCATTGGCATTACCAATAGCCTGCGACCTTGCAGTACCTGAAGCCTGCAGCCAGGAGTATCTTAATGCATCTTCAGGAGTCTGGGCCAGAGAAACACTATATGCAGCGATGAACGTTGCAGCCAGGAAAATTTTTTTCATTTATACAATTTAATAAGGTTAAAAGCATTGAATTTTAAGCGCACTATATTTTAGAATCTTCTGCCGCTGCCACCGCCGCCGCCAGTGCTGCCACCACCGCCACCGCTTCTTCCCCCGGATGATGCCGGAGCAGAATAAGATGGAGATGAATTGGAAGGAGCCGAATAAGTAGATCTGGGAGAGGTGTACCTGTCATTGGAATAAGACCTGTTGCTATAAGTATCTGTATTGGAATAGCGGCCCGAAGAAACAGCCCGAGAATTGTAGCCGGCATTGCCGCGATTCGTGTTCACGCTCGAATTGTTCCGTACCCCGTAAGAGCTTACATACCCGCTTCCAGACCGGTTAATGTACCCGGTACGCCCGTTGCCTGCGCCAATGCCTCCCCTGTTATACGTGTTCAGGTTAGTGGTTCTGGGGCCATAATCAGCCCTGCGGCCAACAATCACACCGCCACCATACCATCCGCCCCATCCGGGACCGTACCATCCGGTATACCAGGGGTCGTACCATCCCCAACGGCTACCATACCATCCACCCCATCCGGCATACCATCCACTATACCAGGGGCTGTTCCATCCCCAGCCAAAACCGGGGCCGTACCATCCGCCATACCACCCGGTGTACCAGGGGTTATACCAGGTATTCCAGTAACTTACAGGGCTCCACGGGTTATTCCAGTACCACGGATCGTTCCAGTAGGCCCAGTTATTATAATAGCTGAAATTATAGCGATCACCGTAATAATACCAGTCGTCCAGCGCACTCCAACGGTTCCGGTCGCGCACTTTCATGCGCAGATAGCGGTCATCGTAATCCTCATAATCTTCGTATGAATCATCGTAACTGCGATACCGCTTTTCATCTGTTTTCCTGACTTTGGCATATTCTTCCTGGGTAGGAGCGGGTGAGCTGTATACATCGTCTGGAGTTTGCCCGGTCCTGTAGGCAGTAGAACAGCCGGCTATGGCTATTATAGCGCCTAAAAGAAGAAGCAGGGTTGTGGATTTTATTTTCATCTTGGGCATTTATTATATTTTAATAATTGTTTTAATTGGCTTTAAAATTTACATTTGCCGTCTTTTAACAGCAGGGATGTAAAAATAGTATATATTCCTTATTGTTTGTGACGACAAAATGATATAAAAGGATGCACTAACTGCTGTTAATTCACAACATTTTTTGTTAAAATAAGTTGGCAGGCAGATTGATAAATAATTAGACATTTTAAATTTAAAATAAAAGCTGTTTTCAGAGCCGGAACTGCAACATGAGTGAAGACCATGTCAACAGGTTGGTCTGCAGGCCGCAGCTGAAAATCAAAGAAGTATTATAAATTTATGAGTAAAGAAATTACTTCAAGGGCGCAGGATTATTCGCAATGGTATAATGACCTGGTGTTGAAAGGTGGGCTGGCTGATTATTCTGCTGTAAGGGGGTGTATGGTCATAAAGCCTTATGGATTTACCCTTTGGGAAAATATGCGCGATGCGCTTGATAAGATGTTTAAAGATACCGGGCATGTAAACGCGTATTTCCCCCTTTTTATTCCTAAGAGCTTTTTAAGCAAAGAGGCCGCGCATGTAGAGGGATTCGCCAAGGAGTGTGCCGTAGTCACCCACTACAGGCTTAAAAATGATCCGGATGGCAAAGGGGTAGTCGTAGATCCCGAAGCCCGGCTGGAGGAAGAGCTGATCGTACGCCCTACCAGCGAAACGATTATCTGGAATACTTATAAAGACTGGATACAGAGCTATCGCGACTTGCCTATTCTGGTAAACCAGTGGGCTAATGTGGTGAGATGGGAAATGAGAACCCGCCTGTTTTTACGTACGGCAGAATTTTTGTGGCAGGAAGGGCACACCGCTCATGCCACACAGCAGGAAGCCGAAGAGGAAGCTAAAAAAATGCTGGATGTATACGCGCAGTTTGCAGAAGAATTTATGGCCGTACCGGTGATAAAAGGTGTAAAAACAGAAAGTGAGCGGTTTGCCGGAGCAATTGATACTTATTGCATTGAAGCCCTTATGCAGGATGGCAAGGCCTTACAGGCAGGAACGTCGCATTTTTTAGGACAGAATTTTGCAAAAGCTTTTGATGTACAGTTCCTGAATAAGGAAAATAAACAGGAATATGTGTGGGCCACCAGCTGGGGAGTGAGCACCAGGCTGGTAGGAGCGCTGGTAATGGCGCACAGCGATGATGAAGGGTTAATCCTCCCTCCTAAAATAGCGCCTTTGCAGGTAGTGATCGTGCCTATTTATAAAGGGGAAGAACAAAAAGCGCTGATTGATGCCAGGGCCAGCGAAATCCTGTCTGACCTGAAGACAATGGGAATCCGTGCCAAATATGATGACAATGATAATACAAGGCCGGGGTGGAAATTTGCTGAATATGAATTGAAAGGGGTACCGGTACGTGTAACATTGGGTGCGCGCGACCTGGCCAATAACCAGATTGAGGTGGCCAGAAGAGATACAAGAACTAAAGAAACGATTCATGCTGATGGGATAAGCCAGTACATTGATGGGTTATTGCTTGATATACAGAACAATATGTTTAATAAAGCTAAAACCTACCGTGATGAACATATTACAAAAGCCGATACATGGGAAGAGTTTGTGCAACTATTAGATGAAAAGGGAGGATTTGTGCTGGCACACTGGGACGGTACCGCAGCAACTGAAAATGAGATCAAGGAAAAGACTAAGGCCACTATACGCTGTATCCCTTCAGATGATACGGGTATAGAAGAGGGCCGATGTATTTTAAGTGGTAAACCATCTGCAAGAAGGGTGCTTTTTGCCAGGGCATATTAATAATAGATGCCAGCTATAGCGCTTTAAAATGCTGCTATGGTCTTTTGCAGAAACTGTCCATCAGCATCATTGTTTCTACTCCTGCGGCTCCGTCACATGGGTTCTCTCCTTTACCTGAAAAATAGCGGACCACTTTTTCTATCATTGGCTGCTGCACATGTGTAACAGCATCGAACTCCAGTGTTTCTGTTCTCCCGTCAACTGTAACTGATAAGCTATTGCCAAAAAAACCAAAGCTCAGATTTCCCCTGGAGCCATAGATAGTGCAAATATCCCTGGCATCTGGCTCATTTACGGTAAAGCACCATGTGCCGGTAAAAAGAATATCCTTTTTAAAAAGAATAGTGCCTGTTACCAGGTCGTCAGATTTATGGACCTTACTTTGATTAACCGCGTAACCCAGGCTGTGCTTTGCGCTGCCAAAAAGGTAAAGCATCAGGTCTATCTGGTGAGGAGCCAGATCATGAAACAAGCCTCCGCCGGATACTTCCGGATTCATCCGCCAGTTGTTACCGGTGTTTGCTACCAGGTGAGCCAACCTGCTTTGCAGCAGCTTCAGATCAGCGAATCGTATATCACCAATGGCGGCGCTATCAATAAGCGATTTGATTTTTAAGAACAACGGCAACTCCCTTCTGTAATGCGCCACTGAGAGCTTTACCTTTCGTTGTTGTGCATAATCAGTCATTTGCCGTGCCTCAGAAGCGTTCATGGCCATGGGCTTTTCTACATATACTGGTTTGCCCGCCTGCATAGCCGCTAATGCATATAGCAAATGTGTTGAAGGAGGTGTAGCAATGTATATGGCATTTACATCCGGATCATTGATCAGGGCCTGTGCATCACTGTACGATTTTTGCACACCATGCCTGTGCGCATAGTCTGCTGCTTTTTCAGCATTACGCCTCATTACTGCTACCAGTCTGGAATGGGGTACCTTATTGAACGCAGGGCCGCTTTTTACTTCTGTTACATCGCCACAACCAATAATCCCCCAGTTTACCTGTTCCATTATTACTATTTTAAACTGCTAAAATAAATAAAAAACAGGGCAGGATTAAAAGGGGATTTGAGCTGTTTGCCAGCTGGAAGCAGACACTTACCAGTGTGCCTGCATCCTTATCGGTTAAATAACCAGGCTCATAATGCTTGCCCTTTACAAGGGGTACAAACATGAAAGCTTTGCTGAACGAAATGCCGTGGGGAAGAGATATCTTAAATAAAAAAGTTTCATACATACTGTTTCACGTATCCCTTTATTTTCAATATTATAGCCGGGGGCCGACCTAAAAATAACATCGCCTCCATAGAAAAAACGATTTTTTCCATCCTGCAGTAAAAAAACACCAAAAAACAGGATGCAGCAGGATAGTAGAAGTTTCTAACTTATTTACTTTCGTTCTGTTAATGGCTCATAAATACGGTTGCATGAAAAAACGGTTGAATGAATTATTAGACTAGAAAGTATTAAACAAAACAAACTGAAATCAATTTTCTAAGCAATAAAAATTGCATGTAGCATTTGCAAAAATTCTGTGGTTTTTGCCGAATAAGGCTGCATCTGCCTAAAAATAAAGAATAATGAAAAAGTGGATTTTTAACTGCGTTACTGTATGCCTGGTTTTATTATTAGGGGCATGTAGCAAGAAGTCGTTTGACGAATACTATGCAAGACCTTCCTGGCTGGCGCAGCCCATTTATCAGCAATTGGATTCGATGGGAGATTTTAAAAATTTCCTGGCCTGCATTGACAAATCGGGTTATAAAGAGGTGCTGGGCGCTGCCAGCTCATGGACGGTTTTTGCGCCTACCGATGCCGCTTTTCAAAAGTTTATGACAGACCAGGGAATATCGGGTATTAGCCAGATTGACAAAGTGCTGGCCGAAAAAATAGTGAGGGCTTCTATGGTATACGATGGCGAGAGACTGGAGAAACTGAATGATAATTTTTCTTCAAAAGGATGGGTACCTGGTTTTGCATTTAGAAGGCGAACCGTGTATTATGATTTTGTTGAAGAAGAAACTTCTAATGGAAGAGCCAGGAAGATCATATCTACCAACAGGGGCGCCGATAATGCATATGTACCATCAGAAAACAATAATAAACATGTGACTTATTTTTTTAAGGCTTACATGGACGCAAGGAACCTGGGCGCTACTGATTATAAAGCTTTTTATCCCAATTCCGAATATACAGGCCTAAATATCGCAGAGGCCACAATAGATCCGTCCAGAAGCAATATTATTGCTGAAAATGGTTATATACATGTAGTAGACAGGGTACTGATGCCGCAGCAAAGTATAGATCAGTACCTGCGTGGAAAAACGGCGTACAGCACTTTTAAGGAGATCCTGGATTTGTTTACCACATACTCTTATAATGCGGATGTATCGCGCCGGTACCAGGTACTAACAGGAAATACGGATAGTGTTTTTACCAAAAGTTATACAGGCATTGCGCTGGCTTTAAATAATGAAAATTATACGAAGGAAGATGCCAATGACGCGCAAACAAATAATAATTCCGTTACTATTCCCAATAATGCAGCGGTAAATGATTATATAAGCAGAGTACTGTTAAAATATTATCCCGCAGGTACTACTATAAAAGATCTCTATTACAGTAACAGCACCATTCTTACGGAGTTTATTAATGCGCATTTATATAATACCCAGGTATGGCCGTCCCGATTTGAAACTGAAAAAAATATAACAGGCGAAGCCACTAAAATCACAAAAGCAAATATTGTTGAAACAAAACTGCTGAGCAACGGCGCTTTTTACGGGGTGAATGCCTGCCAGAATGCTAATGTTTTTCAGTCAGTTTACGGGAATGTTTTACTGGACCCCAAGTATAGCCTGATGCAGGTTGCATTAACGAGAATAGGAATGAACCTTACTCTTAAAATTCCCACGCTTCGGTATATATTAATGCTTGTATCGGACCGGGAGCTGAACAGGATGGGATTTGAGTACGATGCTTTTAATTCAAGCGATCCGATAAGGTTCAGAGGTAGTAACGGCAGCCCGGCAATGCGTGAAGTTCTGATGTATCATATTGTTCCATTGGACAATGATCCGATACCCAATCTGGGAGGATCGGGTATGCTGGAAAGTTATGCTGGAGAGTATATCAAGTATGATAATTATAAAATGTATTCCAGTGGTACCATGGATAGCGCGGTTAATTATGTAAAAGTAGATTCTACTGATATTGGTACCAGCCAGTCGGGTCCTTTAAACGGGATGGCCGTATACACCAGCAAAGCCCTTACTTCTTCGAAAACCAATATCGCTGACTTTCTTAAAAAGATGGGGGCCGAAACAAGCACCTCCCCGTTTTATCGATTCTTTCAATACCTGGTGGCTACGGATATGTATGTTTCTGACGGTAAGATAAACGGGATAGAGCTGGGCGCTAATTATACCATGCTTATCCCTAATAATGCAGCAATTGCCCAGGCAGTTACTAACGGCGATCTGCCGGCTGCTACCAACCCCAGCGCCCAGGCAGATAAAGATAAAATTAAGCGGTTTATACAGTACCATATACTTAAAAATTCCTTTGCTATTGATGGTAAAAAAACAGGAGTTTTTGAGTCCTTATGTAAGGATATTGAGGGTAATACCCAGCCGGTAACGGTAGTGCAGAATACAATGAACCAGCTAACGGTTCGGGATAACCTGGGCAACAGTGTATCGGCGGATGTTGCCAAGAGCAACCTGCTGGCACAAAGGGTATTAATACATTCAATGAACGGATACTTAAAAAATGGGCTTTAATCAGGCGTAATTATGAGAAAGTTATTAATAATATTGAATTTAGTTGTATGCCTGTTGGGCTTGCACAGGGTATATGCGCAGGATCAGGGAAGTAATATATTAACCGGCCGCGTAACAGATAAGTCAGACAAGCAACCGGTAAGAGGGGCTACGGTAACGCTGATTGATAAAGAAGACAGAACAGTTGCGTCTGCCACTACTGATGTGGAAGGGAATTACATCCTGCGGTTTACCGGCAGCGATGTGAGGCTATCTGTTACGCATACAAGCTACAAAAGCCTGGACCCGATTGTTGTAGGGGTAAGAAAGCAGATTAATGTGGTGCTGGAACCTGCACAGAATACGATGGAAGAGGTAGTAGTGATCAGTCAGAAAAAGACAGACGATGGTACAGGTATGGGACTTTCCAAAGCGCGTAATACTTCAGCTATTGCTTCTATCAATATGAAAGAAATGGAAGAGATGCAGTCGGCCTCTATTGATCAGGCCCTGCAGGGCAGGTTAGCGGGCGTAGATATCAGTACGGTTTCCGGCGATCCCGGCGCAGGTATGCAGATCCGTATCCGTGGTACCTCTTCATTAAACGGCGCGTCAGATCCGTTAATTGTGGTAGATGGGATGCCTTATGATATTACGATCCCTGACGATTTCAACTTTGCCACATCCGATGATAATGCTTACGGACAGCTGTTAAACATTGCGCCATCAGATATACAGGACATTTCTGTTTTAAAAGATGCGGCGGCTACGGCCATTTGGGGCTCCCGCGCTGCCAATGGTGTGCTGATTATAAATACCAAGCGTGGCAGTGTAAGCAAGCCCACCTTGAGCTATAATTTTAAAGGCTCCTTATCCAAGCAGCCAAAATCTATTCCTATGCTTAACGGTAACCAGTATACTACCTTATTGCTGGAAGAATACTATAATGCTGGCAGGTTATTTTCTACTTCAGAAAATGCGCAGCAGTTCCAGTACGACCCTAATAATACGTATACTTACTATAATTTTAGCAATAACACCGATTGGATAAAAACAATTACGCAAACCGGTTATTTCCAGGATCATAATATACAAATCAGGGGTGGGGGAGATAAAGCAAGGTACCTGGCTTCTCTCGGTTATTTTAACCAGCAGGGCGTAACCAAAGAAACCGGTACTGACAGGTTGTCTGCGAGGGTAAACCTGGACTATGTGGTTTCTCAGCGTATTACTTTCCAGTCTGATGTTTCGTATACCCACGTAGCTAATGATATGTTATATATAGGTAACGTCAGGGATTTCGCATATCAAAAGATGCCTAACCAGGCGGTTTGGGAGTATGATGAATACGGAAGACCTACAGGTAACCTCTTCACACCTATCAGTACGGCCCAGGGTACATTTGGTCGTACTGATAATGGCGGTAGCGTTAAGTATTCCGGCACATTCAACCCGCTTTCGATGGTTAATAATGCGCTCAGCAAGCAATTAGGCGATGTGGTAGCCAGCAGGTTCAGCCTTCAGTATAAGCTGGTACCTAAAATATTATTGCTGCGCAGCGATGTATCGTTAAATATCAACAATAATAAAACCAAAACTTTCCTGCCACAGCTGGCAACCGGAAGGCCTTTTACGGAAGCTACTGTGAACAGGGCTTCCGATGCAGATTACGACAGGTTTTCCATGAGCACCAAAACCAATCTGCTTTATACGCCTAACCTGGGCGGCGATCACCTGTTTACGGGTAATCTGTCTTTTCAGACCGATGAAACCAGATATACGATCCAGGGCCTCGAGGCAACCAATACCGCTTCGTCTTTCTTACAGGATCCCAGCATTCCTGCCCGAACCCTTACAGGTTCTGCTAAATCGGCAACTACCCAGTCCCGCTCCATAGGGGCATTGCTGCAGGGCAATTATGCTTTTAAAAACCGCTACATATTTGCAGCAAGTGTAAGGGCTGATGGCAGCTCCCGTTTTGGCCCTGCCAACCGCTACGGTGTTTTTCCCGCTATATCTGGTGCCTGGCGCCTGGGCCAGGAAAATTTTATCAGGAACATTACCTGGGTCGACGATATCAAACTCAGGGCCAGCTGGGGGCAAAGCGGGAATGCTCCCAAAGGAGATTATGGGTATATTAATATTTATAAAACCTATGATTATGCTTACCTGGGCGAAAACGGGGTATACTCTTCCAATATAGAGCTTTCGGACCTGAAATGGGAAACTGTAACCCAGCAGAATATCGGGTTAGATATAGAATTATTGAAAGGGATGCTGGTTTTGGGCGGGGAAATATACAAAAGACGCACCACAGACCTGATGATGGATAAGATCCAGATTGCTACCTATAATGGTTTTAGAGAGCTGACCATGAACGTGGGTTCCATGGATAATGATGGCTGGGAAGCAAGTGTGAATTTTACACCCATACGTACCAGTAAATGGGATGTGAATTTCAATTTTAATATCGCCCATAACGGAAACGTGATCCGGGAAATCTCTCCCTTATATCCCCGTGAAAATGCAAAAAGCGCATTAAAAAATAAATCCTTCTTTACCTACTTGCAGGAAGATAATCCATTCGGATCATTTTACGGATTCAGATATCTCGGCGTTTATAAAGACAGAGAAGCTACAGTGGCAAAGGATACGCATGGCGATCCTATTATTGGCCCCGATGGGGAAACTATATTCATGAGGTTTAATTACCCCGCAGTAGACTACGTGTTTCAGCCCGGCGATGCCGTATACGAGGATATTAACCACGATGGAGTAATCGATCATAAAGATATTGTATACCTGGGCAACAGCAATCCAAAGATTACCGGCGGTTTTGGTTTATCCATATCCTATAATAAACGTTTAAAGCTCACTACGTTTTTTAATTACAGGCAGGGTATGGATATTATCAATGGAACCAAAATGAATACTACCGATATGCTGGGCTATAATAACCAGAGCACTGCTGTTTTAAGAAGATGGAGGAATGAAGGTGATGTAACCGATATACCGAGGGCTATATATGGCTCAGGATATAATTCTTTAGGTTCCAGCCGCTATGTGGAGGATGCCTCATTCCTGAGGCTGCGGTCGCTGACATTAAAATACGACTTTGCCCGGAGCTTTTTGCAAAGGATAAGAATAAATAATTTGGGCGCTTATATTACGGCAGAGAACCTGATCACTTTTACAAAGTATACCGGGCAGGACCCCGATGTAGCCGTACGCTTCAAAGATGCGTTTTCTACACTGGTGGATTACTCTATGACACCGCCGCTGAAAACCGTGACCATTGGCCTTTCCATCATGTTTTAAAAAACGATATATGAATACAATGTATAAATATTTACTGATGGCTCTATTACTGGTAAGCACCGCTTCCTGCAAAAAATGGCTCGACCTGCAGCCGCAGGATGGTATTACCAAAGCAGAGTTCTGGAGAACAAAAGAAGATGTAAAAGCCGCTCTAACGGGTATTTATTCTTCCCTTAACGGGGGCGGTGTGGAGGAGCGCCTGTTTGTGTGGGGAGAGCTGCGCGGCGATATGGTGGTACCCACCTCTTATGCCAGCGACGATTACCGGTTTGTTAAAAATATGAACATCCTTAGCACCAACAGTATATCAGACTGGAGCGCTTTATATATAGTGATCAACAATTGCAACCTGTTAATAGACTTTGCCGGGGATGCAAAAAAACTGGATCCCACGTTCACCGACGAAATGTATAATTCGTATTTAGGAGAAGCATTAACCATCAGGAGCTTATTATATTTTTACCTGGTAAGAACTTTCCGGGATATTCCTTTAAAACTGAAAGGCTCTTATAAAGATACCGATATACAGCCTACACCCCAGTCTACTGCTGCCCAGGTGATACAGCAATTAATTGCTGACTTAACCCACGCACAAACCCTGGTGCCCAATTATCATGTAGTACCCGCATCCGGTAGCATTGTTACCGAAAGTCCGGTAAACAAAGGGCGAATTACTAAACCTGCGGTAACGGCTTTGCTGGCAGATGTATATTTATGGAACGAGCAATATGATAAAGCAGAGGCAGAAGCAGATAAGGTATTGGCCACCAAACGCTACAGGCTACAGGGAAGAGCCAATGTATCTGTTTTTGAAGGAGGATCTGCCGAAACCATTTTTGAGATCAGTCATAAAGACTCGAGGGAGAATCCATTGTATGCATTGGTCGCAGATACCAGGAAACCTTATGCAGCAGATAACCTGCTGATAAATGCAGATATTTTTACGCCAAACACTGAGGGCGACCTCGATGCCACAGATAGCAGGGGAGAAGGGTACTTATTCGGATCAACAGGCAGTATTTTTAAATTCGGAATAGAAATTCCCAGCTATTACAATTTCCAGGTATACCGGATTTCAGATGTTATGCTGATAAAGGCAGAGGCCGCTAATGAGCAGGGACGCGGCGCAACAGCGCTCGAAATACTCAATGAGCTGAGAACCCTGCGCGGCGCATTGCAGGCAACGTACCGGGATGTAGCCGAAACAGATGTGGATGGTATTACCAAATACATTATAGAAGAGCGGGCGCGGGAGCTGGCATTTGAAGGCAAGCGATGGTTCGATTTGCTGAGGCTGGCTAAAAAGCAAAATTATGCCAATATAGAAGTGCTGGCCGAATTGGTTGCAAAAACAGCTGATGTTACTGTGCAGCAATCGGCTATTAATAAAATACGTGATAAGGACAGCCATTACCTGCCTATACTGGAAACAGAGCTGTTTAAAGATCCTTTGCTAAAACAAAATCCCTTTTACTTAAAATAGTTTATTATGAAAAAGACTACTGCCCAAGTATTTCATTTTGGCATTTTCATATTGCTGGTATTTTGCTGTTTATTTTCCTGTCAAAAACCTGTTTACAGGCAAACCACAACCGATGAGGTGAACATTACAGGGTACCTGCAGAAAAATACAGACACCTACTCATTGCTGCTGGAAGCGCTGGAAAGAGCTAAAGCCTCTGGTTTTTTAGGCGCCTATGGTACCTATACTTTATTTGCGCCAACCAACGATGCGATGAAGAAATGGATGAGCGAAAGCGGGAAAACTTCTTTAAGCGATTTCCAGGATGCAGAATTGCTCAACTTTGTAAAATATCATATTGTACGCGACACTGTTGGCTCATTAAGGTTTACGGACGGGAAAATAAAAACGCCCACACTTTTTGGCGAGTACCTGTATACCGACGTCCTGAACGGCAATTTCCGGGTCAATAAAGCTGCTGTGATTACACAGGCCAATATAGCTTGCGGCAATGGTATTGTTCACTCCATTAATGCAGCGTTAACACCACCTTCGTTAAGCCTGGCCGAATTAATTGAAAGCAACCCCCGGTATGCTATTTTTACACAGGCGCTTAAGGAAACCGGTTTTTATGATACCCTCTATTATAAGCGCGGTACCGAAATACCGGCTGCAAAACGTTTCCAGACGGTTATAGCAGAATCAGACTCTGTATTGAAGGTTGCAGGAATTACCAGCTACAGCCAGCTTAAAGAAAAATATTCGCAAACAGGTAATCCTAAAAGCCATTCGGATAGCTTATGGCTGTATGTAGCCTATCACATCAGCAACGGGGGCAATTACCTGGAAGACATCGCCTCTCTTTCTTCTATTTATACGCTGGCGCCTAAAGAGATCATCAATACAAAGCTGGTAGGCACTAAAGTGCTGCTGAACGATGATGTATTTAATGGCGTATATGAGCCGGGGGCTGAGCTCAACAGACGGGCAAGTGATGTGACGGCAGTGAACGGGGTATTGCACGAAAGCCTGAGCAGCTTCAGGATCAAAGTAAGAATGCAGGTTCCTGTATATTTTGATATAGCTACTTCTCCAGAACTTTTGCAGGCACTGGGAGCAAGTTATCGCAACGGTTCAAAGTCCCTGGTGTCAAACGGGCAGCCTATAGCGAATTCTATTGGCTTTGAAAAACTGGATGTTTCTACTATTGGAACCAACCAGTATATTTTCTATTCCGGCCTGTCTACCAAGCGCCCTTATGCGAACGGTGATCTGCTAAGTTTAACAATGTGTGCAGGCAATGCTGCCAGGGTAAAATATGTAGATATAAAAACACCTTACCTGGTGAAGGGAAAATATAAAGTATGGATTTGCTATGCCCAGAACGGGCAGGGGTCTAACTTACAGGTAATATATAATCCGGGAAAAGCCGATGAGCAAATCCTGCCTAATATTGTATTTCTCAGTCAAACACTAAGTGGCTCGGGTGTTGCGAACCTGGCCGATCCCAGTGCCGATAACCTCATGCTGGCCCAGGGGTATAAAAGGTATTTTGCTACCCAGGGCGATTATAATGCCAATGGTGTTACCGGGGGGATCCTGGCTAAAACAGGCGATGGCGCTTTAAATGTGGGCAGGCTGGCCGGAACTATTAATGTAGAAACAACCGATCGTCATACGATAAGGTTCCAGGCTGTTAGCGATGTAAAATGTGGAAGCAACCTGGTTTATCTTGATATGATCCATTTTATACCCGCCGACGATCTGGAGCAAATTTATCCGAGATTTCACCAGATGCCCGGCGAATTATTTTACAGGCCACGATAATTAATTTAATGTAGTACGATGATGAATATTTTATCAAGAGTTTATATCAGCTGTTTGTTTTTTTTATGTCTGGGATGCTGGTCCTGTTCCAATAAATGGGATGACCATATAGGTATTGCAGATCCCCAATCTCAAAAAACCTTATACGAGGTAATAGGAGAAAATGCCGAGTTTTCTACATTCTTCGCTTTGGTTGACAGGTCGGGGTATGCAGAAGAGCTGAAGTCTTCCAAAAACTATACGCTTATTGTTCCCACGAACGATGCAGTGGAAAGTGTAAAAGCCCAGTACGATTTTAATGATACCTCGGTAGTAAGAAGCTTTGTAGGCTATCATATCATTAATTCAGTGTATAATGTAAACGAGGCGATGGATACCGTTCGGGCAAAGAACCTGCGTAATAAATATGTGGAATTTACGCATGGCGCCTTTGATGGGGTGCCTGCTCAAAGAAAAAACATTGTGGCAGGCAACGGGCTGTATCACGTAGTGAGTACGCCGTTAAAACCGCTGCTTAATATTTATACGCTGGTTCATACAATGTTTCCCGGAACACTGCAGGCAGATGCCGTGCGGATGTATGACACCACTTTGTTTCCTAACTGGATCAGTGAGGTTAGACGGCCTATGACTACTGAAAACAGCAAGTACACTTATTTTGTGGTAGATGATAACTATTTTACCGGGGAATATAATAAGCTGGCTTATTATTATCGTACCCACTATGATAATTCAATACCCGACAGTACTACCCGGTACTATACCTTAAAGGCGTTGCTGAAAGATCTTACTGTTGCGGGAGATGTGAGCCTGGGAACAGCATCAACAGAGCTGCTTTCCATTGCGGGCACTAAGTTCAGTGTGAGCGATGCTGATATTATATCAAAGCACAAAACAAGCAATGGCAGTGTGTATCGTGTAAAAAAGCTGGATTATAAATTAACAGACCGTATCAAGGAAATAAGAGTGCTGGGCACACAGCCATCGGGATACAGGCAAAATGATAAAAGAGGGAATATCTATTTCAGGAATAAGCGGGATCTGCTGGATAGCCTCTATAATGATATAGAAATTTATGGACATGGCGTTACTTCATTTTATGTAAAATACAGGGTGGCTAATGTGAACGTGGTTAAATATAAGGTTTATGGGCGGGCTATAATGGGATTGGCCGGCGATCCTCAAACAGCCACATTTACACAATATGTTCAATTCTTTAATCCATCCTCCGTATCTGTTAACGAGCTCGATCAGTACAACAGGCCGGTTACTGATTCGGCAGGTGCCAATGCGGTGCGTATGCCCTTTGTAGTACAGCCGTTAAATCATAAGGAAGTTTACTTAGGAGAAGTTACCCAGGACGAATTCGGGTACCTGCGTTTGCTGGTAGTGTCAAACGGAACAGGTCCTGTTATTTTAGAATACCTGCGCTTTGTTCCTCAAATACAATAACCCAACCAAAATGATGAGTAAGATTAATAAAAGTAGTTTAACAGCAGGAAGTTTACTGTGTCTGATAATGATGGCCGCGGGAAATGCTTATGGCCAGGTAAACGAACCGGCCCGGGAAGCGGCGGCTTCAGGCACTGCGTTTTCATTCGGCGTGAAAGGAAAAGTATTGGATAGCCGCTCAGGGCTTCCGGTAACCGGGGCAAGGATTACTTATAGAAATACTGTAGCAAAGATCACTGACAGCATCGGGAATTTTGAGCTGAATGTTCCTGGAAAGCATGCTTTGATCGAAGTATCCATGGAGGGATACACTACTAAAACAATACCGGTGCTGTCTGATAAGCCGCTATCCGTTGTATTATACCCGGCCGATTATCATTCGCTATACGAAAAAACAAGTACTGTTTTTGGCGACAACGGTATACTGAAAACAACGGGCGCTGTTGAAAAACTCGATATAGATGCCTGGGAACAGAATTCAGAAACAGCAGATAGTTATTTACAGGGTAAATTTTCAGGAGTCTCTGTTATCCGAAAATCCGGAACGCCAGCGATGGGCGCCAACGTATTGATCAGGAACTTCAGCTCATTATATGCGAATAACCAGCCCTTATATATTATCGATGGCGTAGTATATAATGCCGAAATGCATAGCCCTTCCATAACGGTGGGGCATGAAAACAACCCGCTTCAGAATATTGATATAAGAGATATACAGGATATAACTGTATTAAAAGACGCGGTGGGAACCTCTATTTACGGCGCACGCGCGGCAAACGGTGTGATAGTGATCAATACCAACCATGCAAAAGAGCTCGCCACCCGAATTGATCTGCAGTTGTCATCTGGCTACAACCAGGCACCTAAAAATTTGCCGCTTTTAAATGCGTATGCTTATCGCAGCTACCTCAATGATGTATTGGCCACATCTTCCTATTCCGGAGAAGAAATTGCAGCGATGCCGTTTAATAATGACGACCGTTCTTATTCAGAATATGGCACTTATCACAATAATACCAACTGGCAAAAAGAAGTGTTTAAGAACAGTATGGATAAAAATTTATTTTTAAGGGTAACAGGCGGCGATAATATTGCTAAATATGCCCTTTCTGTCGGTTACAATAATGAAAGGGGAATTATAGATAATACCCAGCAGGATAAATATACGGCCCGGTTCAATGGCGATATGCGCCTGAGCAACCGGCTAACAGCTCAAACCAATATTTCAATGGGATACGGGCAGCAGCGGTTAAAAGATCAGGGCTTGTCTCCCAAAACCAATCCGGTATTCCTGGCATTAACAAAAGCCCCGTTTTTATATCCCAATGATATTACCAATGATGGCTCTGTTTCTCCTAACTATGCCGATGCCGATTATTTTGGTTATTCTAATCCAATGCAGGTAATTTATAATGGTTTAAACAATAAAAAAGCGTACCGGTTTTTAGGATCGCTGGTATTTGATTATAAGTTAAATGAGCATTTTAATATCAGTAATCTTACCGCTGTTACTTATGATAAGGCCCAGGAAGATTTTTTTGTTCCTAAAAAAGGAGTGGCTAAGGATACTGTAAATAATATGGAAGTGTACAGCCGCCTCGGGGCGCAGGTAGCACGCTATTATGCGATTTCAAATGACCTGCGGCTGCGCTTTAACAGCAGGCTGGGTAATGAAAGCGATATAGAAGCTATTGCGGGTTTCAGGTACCAGAAAAATGATGCAGAGCAGGACTATGCGTTAGGCTTTAATTCGGCAACGGATCAATTAGTAAGTATCGGAAATTCTACAGCCGAATCAAGGGTATATGGCGGTCATATCGGGAAATGGGTAAATGTAACAGGATATGCCCTGGCCAACCTGACGTTGCAGAACAGATATATTATTAATGCTTCCCTGGGTGTAGACGGGTCCAGCAGGTTTGGAAAAGAGGCCGATCAGGGCATTAAGATATCCGGCCATCCTTATGGGGTATTCCCGGCTGTTGGTGCAGGATGGATCTTGTCGAATGAAGATTTCTTAAAAGGAAGCCCGGTGATAAGCCTGCTGAAACTAAGACTGAATTACGGTCTGGTAGGTAATGACGATATAGGAAATTTTAATGCCCGCAAAAACTATATTTCTCAGAACCTGCTGGGTGTTCAGGGCTTGGTTCGCGAAGGCGCCGCTAATCCTTACCTGAAATGGGAAACAGTAGAAAAGCTAAACGGCGGGGTAGATGTGGCTCTGTTCCAGGAACGGCTGAACTTTAGCATTGATCTTTATCAGCATCATACCAAAAATATGCTGGTATATAATAAGGGCAACTCCTTATCCGGCATCAGCCACTATTTATTCAATAACGGATCAATGAAAAATACGGGTGTTGACGTAAGTATATTCGGGCGCTTGGTCAACAGCCGCGTTAAATGGGATGCAGGTATTTCTTTAGGAAAATACAATAATACAATAACGGATATCCCCGAAACAGTGTATACAGAGTATGCCGGCGCCACTTACATAACCCAAAAAGGGCAGGTAGCCAATTCTTTTTACGGGTTCAAATTCGAGGGGGTATACAGCACGCAGGCAGAAGCAGATGCCGCAGGTTTGGTAATACTGGATGTGACTGGAAATAAAATTCCTTTTAAGGCCGGGGACGCCAGGTTTGCGGATAGAAACGGCGATAAGATCATTGATGGCAATGACCGGTTTATATTAGGAAATCCCCTGCCCGATTTTTTTGGAGGCATGAACCATTCCGTTTCCTATAAACGATGGAAGTTCTCGGCACTGTTCACTTTTAGCGCCGGTAATGATGTGTATAATTATACCAGGGCACAGTTGGAGTCCGGTAAAAATTTTTACAACCAGACCGAGCTTATGCTGAACCGCTGGAGAGCCGAAGGCCAGGAAACCAATGTACCCAAAGTAAGTTATGGCGATCCGATGGGAAATGCCCGCTTTTCTGACAGGTGGATAGAAGACGGATCTTATTTTAGGGTAAGACAGGCGGTACTGGAATATGATTTCGGAATCAACAGGCAGATCATAAAATATATACGGGTTTACGGTACTGCCAATAATCTTTTTACAATTAGCAAATACCTGGGATACGATCCTGAGTTTGCAGTTTCGGCGAACGTTTTTCAACAAGGGATAGATGTAACGCTGGAACCCATCTTCAGATCGTATCAACTGGGCGTTCGTATTGGTTTATAATAATAAAAATTTGTAGTAATGAAAATCGTGCACTCGCATATACGTTTTATACTAATGGCTTTGCCGGCAGCCGCATTATTCTTTGCTTCCTGCAAAAAAACGCTTGAGCTGCTACCGGAAGATAAGCTGGATCAATCTATGGTATATAATACCCTGGCTGATGCGGATGCTGTTGTGCTGGGCATTTACGGGCAGGTGGCTGGTTTGGGAGATAAGTATATTCTGCTGAACGAACTAAGGGCCGACCTGGTAGATGTTACGCTGAATGCAGACCCCTGGCTGCGGCAGTTATCCAACCATGAGGTAACCGCAGATAATCCTTATGCAGATCCTACCCCTTTTTACAAGATCATTTTTAACTGTAATGATGCGTTGAAAAACTTTAAAATCATGGCCGACCAGGGCAAATTAAGCCAGGCAGAGTTTACGCAAAGATATTCTGATATAGCGGTATTAAGAACCTGGTTGTACCTCCAGCTAGGCATTCATTATGGTGCCGTGCCCTATATAACCGAGGCCGTTGAAACGGTAAAAGATATCCCGGCACTCAATAATCAGCCTAAATTGGGCTTCGATCAGCTGATCACCCAACTGATCAATGATACGAAAGACCTGCCTTATCTCCAGTACCAGGCATATCCTACGGGGGCCAGCCTCAATTTTACGGTAGATGCTAGAGATACCCGTAAAATATATATTTGTAAGCCCCATGTGTTAGGTGAGCTGTATTTATGGAAAGGCGATTATTACCAGGCTGCCTACTGGTATAAAAAGATTCTGGGATCGGAAGATGAAAATTATTATTCCACCGTCAACGAGTGGGAAAACTTCAGACGCAATTCAAACCGGATTGGGTGGTCAGATGCTGCCAATGCAAATCTGGTGGTTAGTTTCTCCCGGGCACAGGAGGGCTCTTCGCTTATCAACTCGGTGACCGAAGGTTGGCGAAGCATGTTTGCTTTACCTAATACCAGCAGGCATTGGTGGTCTGAATGGAACTGGGGAATACCCTACAGCAATGCTTTTGCTCCGGGGAATCCCTTTGTAGAGCTGGCGTCAAAAGCCGGTAGCTATAAAATAAGGCCTTCTCAGAAGATCATCGATTACTGGAATGCCCAAACAAACAACAGTGGCATTCCCTGGGATCCCAGGGGAAAATTATCTTATGAAATGGTAGGAAGTGACCCGGTGATCACCAAGCTGACTGATAATGCATCAGGGCCACTGTCACTGCTGAACAAGGGCGGGCAATGGAACATCTTCAGGGCGGCGCAGGCGCACCTGAGGTTTGCTGAAGCGGCCAATCGCGATGGACAGGGCCGTGTAGCGTATGCGCTTTTAAACGACGGTATTATAAATACTTATTATTATGGCGCTCTTACCAGTGGCGGAACAAAGGCACCTGCCAGCTTTTTTGAGCTGGAATCCATGATCACCCACCAGGGCTTTGGAACAAGCAGGGTTGCTTATCCTGAAAACTCTCCGTATTACCTGGATGCGCGGGTCAAGAACCAGGTAGGACTGGGAATGTGGTACCGTAATATAGGAATCAGAGCCAGGGCAACTATGCCTAACCTGCAATTGCCCGGTATCACCTACGGTCCCGGAACGGCTGACGGCTATGGTAATGTAATGATGGGCTTTGAGGTAGACCCCGTTTTGCTGGAAGATAAAATTGTTGAAGAGGACGCCGCAGAGCTGGCTTTTGAGGGAGAGCGGTGGAGCGACCTTACCCGTATTGCCCGTCGCCGGAACGACAATGCTTTCCTGGCAGATAAGGTGTATCAAAAATTATTGAAAGCAGGCAATCCCAAAGCCGGAGAAGTACGGGCAAAGCTGATGAACAGGGATAACTGGTACCTGCCGTTTAAGCTGGACTAAAGGCCCAAGGAGGGCTGTATTTCAGCTATTCCAGGGGGCCTGCATTATATTTGAACCTGAACTAATGCACGAATAAAACCACGAAAGTCTTTATTCGTGCATTAGCATTTTTATTAAATGAAACAGTAACTATTTATGAAGTTGAGATTATTCGTTTTTTTATTGTTGTTATTAGGCGCAGGTCATTTATCGGCCCAGGAAATATTTCCAGATGGCACGCCTATACCCGACTGGTTTAGAAAAATTACTCCCACCGATATCAACAAGCTCGGTAAAAAATACCGGATCACCGATCATGGGGTGGTTAACGACAGCAGCCGTATTCAAACAGAAAAAATTCAGGCGGTGATAGATAAGGCTGCAGGTAACGGAGGTGGTGTGATCGTTGTGCCTAAAGGAACATTTTTGAGCGGTTCGCTTTTCTTTAAGCCCAAAACCCACCTGTACCTCGAAGAAGGTGCAACCCTTAAAGGCAGCGATGATATCAGCCACTTTGCATTAATAGAAACCAGGATGGAAGGGCAAATGCTGAAATATTTTGCAGCCCTTGTCAATGCCGATAAAGTAGATGGGTTTACTATTTCAGGAAAAGGAACACTCAATGGAAATGGCTTAACTTATTGGAAGCACTTCTGGCTGCGCCGTGAGTTTAATCCGAAATGTACCAACATGGATGAAATGCGCCCGAGACTATTATATATTTCCCATAGTAAGAATGTGCAGGTGTCGGGCATCAGGCTGATCAATTCTCCGTTCTGGACCTCACATTACTATAAGTGTGAAAACCTGAAATTGCTGGATCTTTATATTTACGCGCCTCAGGCACCGGTAAAAGCACCCAGCTCCGATGCTATCGACCTGGATGTTTGTAAAAACGTACTGATTAAGAACTGTTATATGTCAGTCAATGACGATGCCGTGGCGCTGAAAGGCGGTAAGGGGCCTTTTGCAGACAGAGACAGTAATAACGGGGGAAACTATAATATCATTATAGAAGATTGTACTTATGGTTTTTGTCATAGCGCACTTACCTGCGGCAGCGAATCGGTTCACAACCGTAACATCATTTTACGCCGTGTAAAGATCGAACATGCGCAAAGACTCCTTTGGCTGAAAATGCGCCCCGATACCCCGCAACATTATGAGTACATAACTGTGGAAAATATTTCAGGATTTGCAGCTAATGTGTTGTTTATACAGCCATGGACGCAGTTCTTCGATCTGAAAGGAGAGCAGGAAATACGTACTGCTAATGCCCATCATATCACCATGAGAAATATTGATCTGCATTGTGATGCGGTATTCAATGTAAAGAAATCGGATCAATATATGCTTTACAATTTTACTTTTAAAAATCTTACAATCAAAGCCGCTAAAAATCCGGAAATAAATAAGGACTATATCAGGAATTTTACTTTGGATAATGTAATGATAAACGGAGTGAAATTATAAATAGTGATGTGGCTTAATTTACGTTTTGAAATTAATAGCAAAGCTACACCTGTATTATTTCGATGATGCAGAAATAAAAGGCATCTCTTCAAAAAGCGAAAGAGGCCCATGGTACAAGGCAGGAACGGCATGATGGATATAAACAATGATTTGTTCTTATAAAATGTCGCCTACTTACGTTATTTGCTTTTACTTTCCTCATATTCTTTTTCAGGAGCTGTTTCAGCGCTGAATACAAATAGCATGGGATATTTATTATATGAAGCTACACTTCCTGTAGGTATTGGTTCGCTTAGTGCAATTATAAAATCGGGAACGCTGTTTGTAAGGTGGAGCATCATTCGAGAGCAACAACAGGTATTTTGATGTGGTAGCCTCTACAAATGGAATCCATTTTACCTCTCAATAGCACCGGTTTCGGGCATTTCTTTTATATTCCTGTTATGGATCAGTTTTGCGGGTAACCGGAAAAAAGTGCGTTTGTATGCAGTAATGTCAGGACTTGTACCGGCAGCTTTTTTAGCGGCTGTGTAAAAAGTGCTTTGTTCAAAGTTAATGGTGCTGCAGATATATTTATCCGTATCAGGCAGGTAGATCAGCATGGGGTCGCAAAATATAGCCGTGTTATTAAAGCAGCAAATAGGCTTTATCCATAATCCGGAAGTGCCAACCTTGATATGCCTGCACAGGATGCAACAGGACAATAAAAAGTGGGGATATTTTATTTTCGTAGTCAATGATAACCCTGTTATTATATAACGATTGAACCAATTTGATATGCGAGTCTCAAGTCAGGATATACTGCCAGTCAAATGGATATGTGTTATTATCTGTTTTTTTATTATCGGGTGCAATACCGTTCTGGCCATTGCAGTACCGCTTCAGCGCAAATATAATTTCAACAGCAATTGGGAATTGCATATCGGTGAAGTGCGGCCAGAGGAATACGCCTCTCCTTCGGTTAGTTCGGGAGGAGCCTGGAAACCAGTCACTTTGCCTGCAGCCTGGAACGAAGATGAAGCATTTAAAAAGGATATCGTGGATCTGTCAACTGGTATCGTATGGTATCGCAAACATATTAAAACGACGGCAAAAAGGTTTGTTATCTCGATAAGCAGTAATGCCGGCACCGGGTTTATTAAAAATAAAAGGATATGCGATACAAAAATATAATCATTTTCGTTTTGGTGCTGTTGTTTGGTTTTCCTGTTTTCAAAAATACAGGGAGCTTATATGCACAAACTTTTCCCGATGGAACGCCCATTCCTGCCTGGTTCTCCGATACAGGTATTGTTACGTTGAATTCACTGGGAAAAAAATATACCATTACTGATCATGGTGTAAAAGCCGACAGCACGCTTGTACAAACCGAAAAAATCCAGGCGGTTATCGACAAGGCGGCCGGAGAGGGTGGCGGGGTGGTCATTATTCCCAAAGGCGTTTTCCTCAGCGGCTCGCTGTTTTTTAAACCTCAAACGCATTTATACCTGGAAGAAGGGGCAACCCTCAAAGGCAGCGATGATATTTCCGATTTTAAAATTATTACCACCCGCATAGAAGGACAGTCGCTGAAATATTTTGCCGCGCTGGTCAATGCCGATGGCCTGGATGGTTTTACTATTTCGGGCAAAGGGATCATCAATGGTAACGGGCTGCGCTACTGGAAGGCTTTCTGGCTGCGCCGCCAATGGAATCCCAAATGCACCAATATGGATGAGCAACGCCCGCGGCTGCTGTTTGTATCGAACAGTAAAAATGTGCAGGTATCGGGCGTACAGCTGCTTAATTCGCCGTTTTGGAGCTCTCATTACTATAAATGTGAGAACCTGAAAATTCTTGGCGTGCGTATCCTTGCGGGTACCAATAACGGCAGCGAAGTGCGAGCGCCAAGTTCCGATGGTATTGACCTGGATGTATGTCAGAATGTTTTAATCAAGAACTGTTACATATCAGTAAACGATGATGGCGTTTGCCTGAAAGGAGGCAAAGGGCCAACGGCAGACAAAGATCCTAATAATGGGGCCAACCGCAATATCATTGTCGAAGACAATACCTTTGTCAATTGCCCGTCCCTGACATTGGGCAGCGAATCGGTTTTCACTTACAATGTGATAATGCGGCGTTGCACTGTAAATAATACATCGCACGTGCTGTTGCTGAAAATGAGACCCGACACGCCGCAGAACCATCAATATGTACTGGTAGAAGATATCAACGGGACTGCGCGCAGTTTTTTCTCAATAGGTGCGTGGATGCAGTTTTTCGATCTGAAAGGGCAACCGGAGCCGAAATCTTCCGCGAGCCATATCACTATACGCAACTGCAATGTAAAATGCAATGATTTTCTCCATATCAAATCTTCAAAGCAATACGCGCTTTCAGATTTTACATTGGAAAACCTGGACATTACTGTTCCGGAAAAGCCCCATATTGAACTGGATTTCATCAAAAATCTGCAGCTGAAAAATATTACTGTAAATAATAAGAAACTGTAGACCTACTATAAGGTCTTTAAAACCTCATATTGTTTAGTTAAATAAATTTTGTCGTGGTGTCCCGATCGCTATCGGGATGACGAACCACCCTTCGACAAGCTCAGAGCGACAGACATTATTTAATTGATATGACACTAGGTATACCTTTAAAATAAGCATCATGTTAAGAAAACCCATAGCGCTTGTTATTACCTGTCTGTTATTGACAGGTATGCTTTCTGCACAGGCAAACCACGAAGGCATCCGGATCAGCCAGCTGTTTAATTTTGGCTGGAAATTTCATCATGGCAATGTTCCCAATGCTGAAAAGCCCGGCTTTAATGATTCGGACTGGAAACCCCTTGACTTGCCGCACGATTTCCAGATCAATCAACCCTGGGTGAAAGCTGCCGGTGGGGCAAGAGGTTTTAAGGAAGAAGGAACAGGTTGGTACCGTAAAATTTTTAAGGCCGATCCTGTATGGAGGGGTAAAAAAGTATTGCTTGATTTTGAAGGTATCATGTTGAGTGGCGATGCATGGCTGAACGGGGTAAAAATAGGTGGTACCGATTATGGTTACCTGGGTTTTGAGACAGATATTTCAAAGCTCATCAAATATGATGCAGACAATATACTGGCTGTTCGGGCCTCCACAAAAGGTAATTCGCGCTGGTACACCGGCGGCGGGCTTTTTCGCGATGTGTACCTGGTTGTTAAGAACGAGGTCTCCGTTGCACGTCATGGGGTGTTTATCACTACATCAAAAATTGATGAACAAAATGCGGAGGTAAAGGTACAGGTAGAGCTGGAAGGGATCAGGAATAAAACCTATAACCTGGAGATCAATGCGGAAATTTTTGCTCCTGATGGAAAACCAATTGCTGTCTCGAAAATTGCCGCACCTCAAAGAAATAAACTTAGAACAGTAGAAGTGCTGTTGCCCGTGATCAATGTGCCTGGTCCGCAGCTATGGGACTGCGACCATCCAAATCTTTACACTGCTGTAGTTACCTTACATTTAGATGGAAAAATAATGGATCAGGTAACAGAAAAATTTGGCATCCGTACCATTGAGTTTTCCAAAGAGTTTGGCTTTAAACTCAATGGTAAAAAAGTTTTCCTGAAGGGAATTGCCAACCACCACGACCTCGGTGCCGTGGGTGCTGCAGCTCACGAAACCGCTATGGCCAGGCAAATGGACCTGCTGAAGGCTTTTGGCTATAATCATATCCGCACTTCACACAATCCATATTCCAAAGCGTTTTTACGTCTTGCTGATGAAAAAGGTATTTTAATTGTGGATGAGTTGTACGATAAATGGAGCAATAAGGATTACTGGGTGGGCCGTAAGCCATGGACGGAGATCTGGCCGGAAAATTTAACTGAATGGATCAAACGCGACAGGAACCATCCTTCGGTGATCCTTTGGTCGTTTGGTAATGAGCTGCAGATGCGGGAAGACCTGGCAGGCTACCCAACCGGCGACTGGGGTGTAACTACTTACCGTTTAATGAATGTGCTGGCCAGGCGTTATGATTCCACCCGCAAAACAACAGTGGCTATGTTCCCTGCCCGCGCCGGTGGCGTAGGTAAAAATGACGAGGGCTTCAATACGAATATTGTTCCGCCTGAGCTGGCTACGGTTACCGATGTGGCCAGTTTCAATTATCGCTGGTACAACTATGCCGATTATTTAAAGCATGCACCGGATATGAATATTTACCAGAGCGAAGCCACCACCAACGAATTATTGGCGCCGTTTTACGGAATGGACAGGGAGAAGATGATAGGACTGGCTTATTGGGGTGCTATCGAATATTGGGGCGAATCCAACGGTTGGCCCAAAAAAGGCTGGGCCTATTCTTTCTTCAATCATTCGCTGGAACCCTTGCCACAAGCCTATTTAATCAAAAGCACCTTCTCCAATGAACCTTTGGTGCATATAGGCATTATGGACAATGAAAAAGAAAATATAGAATGGAACGATATTACTGTAGGCCATTTGCCGCTGTCCGCTCATTGGAACAGGAAAGCGGGGAGCAAACAAAACCTGTTTACTTTTACCAATGCAGAAGAGGTAGAACTATTGGTGAACGGGAAATCGGTTGGTGTTCAGAAAAACAATACCACCGATCCTGCAAAACGTAATATGATCTATTGGCCGGGAGTACCTTATGCGGCCGGTAAGGTGGTAGCAATAGCACGTACCAATGGTAAAGAAGTAGCCCGCCATCAATTAGAAACAACAGGCAGAGCAGTGGCTTTAAAAATAGAAACAGAAAATACGAACTGGAAAGCGGGGGGTACAGACCTGCAGTATGTAAAGGTATATGCGGTAGATAACAGGGACCGGCGCGTGTACACCGCTGATCCTGCCGAAGTGCATTTTGAAATAAGCGGTGCTGCTCAATTAATTGCAGTAGATAACGGCGATCATTACAGTGATGAGCTGTTTGATGGCAACAGCCGAAAATTGTATAATGGTTTTGCAATGGCTATACTGCGATCTCGGCAGGCAGCAGGAAAAGTTACTGTAAGAGCCTCGGTTAAGGGGTTAAAAACAGTGGAAAGAGTACTGGTAACTAAGTAAGGCGGTGTATTGTCAACTAAAGAATTTACGGTGCCAAATCAACAAGGTAATGACAAAAAAGAATCGTCACTTTGAGCGGAGCGGAGTCAAAAAGTCTCCTGAAACTAAAGAGAAATGATGAAATCTAATAGGGCTATATACAATAACTTAAAGCATATGTTACTAAAATGTATAACAGAACAGGTCTGTATGAAGAAAATACTAATTATTGTTTTATTGAGTTGTGTGGTCCCATTTTCAACTTATGCCAACATTGTTTTCCGCAGATCTGGAAGGAGGATAACGTAGAGATATGTTCAAACAGCTAAGGAAAAAAGTACAGAAAGCAATCGCTATAATGAACTGGGGCAGTAAGGATATCGTATTCAGCTTAACACCGGAAAAGGCTGGTATAAAGAAGCATAATAAACTTAGGGATCTTTGGCTGCATAAAAGTATTGACATACCCGCACGTGGTATTGTAGTATTGAAAATATATTAGGATAAGTTAAAATAATTGGCATGAAAAAAATAGGGATCGCTTGTCTGGCTGTTTTTGTATCAGCTCAATTGATTGCTCAAACGCAATGGCCTGCTATTACGCAGCAGGCTAAACCCTGGACGCGCTGGTGGTGGATGGGCAGCGCGGTAGATGAAAAGAATATCAGCGCATCGTTACAGCAATACGCTAAAGCTGGTTTTGGAGGAACTGAGATTGTGCCTATCTATGGGGCCAAAGGATTTGAAAGCCGCTATATCCGATATCTTTCGCCGGAATGGATGAAAATGCTGGACTATACAGTTCAACAATCCAATGCGCTGGATATGGGCGTTTATATTTCTGTGGGCACGGGTTGGCCCATTGGAGGCACACATGTAACCAAAGAAGATGCAGCATCTAAGGTCATCGTTCAGCAATATGATTTGAATGCAAATGCTGCGCTTGGTGAAAAGATAACGGTGAGCGATCCTAAACAAAAAGACTTTGCTGTATTAAGCACTGTAATCGGATTTGATAAAAACGGCAATGCCGTTGATCTTACCGGCAAAGTAGACAAAGAGGGCCATTTAAGATATACAGCTGCACAGGGTTTAAGGCTGTACGCCATTTTCAACGGTAAAACCAGGCAGGCGGTAAAGCGTGCGGCACCTGGTGGTGAGGGCTTTACCATTGATCATTTTTCTAAGGATGCAACAGCCAATTATTTTACAATTTTTGATACAGCTTTTGGTAACGCTTCACACGGTGTAAAAGGCTTTTTCAATGACAGCTATGAAGTGTACGGGGCCAACTGGACACCTGCTTTCTTTGAGGAATTTCAGAAACGGAGAGGATATGACCTGAGCAACTATATCAACCTGCTTTTTTCTGATACCGGCAGTGATGCCGTAGCCCGGTTAAAATCAGATTACCGGGAAACAATGGCCGACCTGATGCGTGAGAACTTCTCTACAGTGTTTACTAACTGGACACATAAAAGGAAAGCGCTTTCCATCAACCAGGCGCATGGCTCGCCCGGTAACCTGCTCGACCTGTACGGAGCCTTTGATATACCCGAAACAGAAACCTTTGGCAGTAGCTATTTTGCGATCAGGGGATTGAAAAGAGACAGCGCTGATATACGCAATGTTGATCCCGACCCCAATATGCTGAAATTTGCTTCATCGGCTGCACATGCTTATGGCAAGCCTTTAACAAGCTGCGAAACCTTTACCTGGTTGGGTGAGCATTTTAAAACTTCCTGGAGCCAGTGCAAACCTGAGGTGGACCAGGTGTTCCTGGCAGGTATTAACCATGTTTTTTATCATGGTACTACCTATAGCCCGGCGGATGCTAAATGGCCGGGCTGGTTGTTTTATGCATCGGTTAACTTTGTTCCCAATAATAGTTTATGGCCGCACTTAAGCGGGTTGAATAACTATATCGCCCGCTGCCAGTCTGTGTTGCAGGCCGGTGCGCCCGATAATGAACTGGCCATTTACTGGCCGGTGTACGATGTATGGCATAATGCCAAAGGCATGGATAAGCCTCTTTCCGTACATCATGTAGATGAGTGGCTGCATCCCACACCGTTTTATAAAAATGTGGTAGGGCTGCAGCAGAATGGGTATTCGCTGGATTTTGTTTCTGACAGGATGCTGGCAGGGGCAAAAGCGAACGAAGGAGTAATGAGCGTAGTGCCTGGTGGCGCCCGGCATAAAGTGCTCTTGGTGCCTGCCTGCGAAAAAATGCCGGTCAACACTTTTAAAAATTTGCTGCGGATTGCAGCAGAAGGCGGAACAGTGGTGATAGAACAGTTGCCTGAAGATGTACCGGGTTTCAATGATGTGGAAAAGCAAAGGGCCGCACTAAAAGCATTGATCCATGGAGTAAAGCTTTCAGAAGTAAACGGGTTGCAGATGGCGCAGGTAGGCAGCGGAAAAGTGGTTGTAGGAAATATGAGTGAGGCGCTGAACCGGTTAAATGTGTTGCCCGAAAGCATGGTATTAAACGGCCTGAAGTTTGTTCGCCGGAAATTGGCAGATGCTGTTTATTACTTTATCGTAAATAATACCGCCAATGACGTGGACGAAGCCATCAGCCTGCAGGCAACCGGGAACAGTGTTTTATTGATGGACCCGCTGAACGGTGCTGTCAGTCAGTTAGCTTTTAAGAAAGAGCGGGGTAAAACAGGTATCCGTTTGCAGTTAAAATCGGGCCAGTCAGTGATCATCAAAGTCTCAGCGAAAACAGCAGTGGTGCCTGCATATAGATATTTAGTGGCAACCGGATCGCCGGTCAATCTGACAAGCAATAAATGGACGATCAGCTTTAAGGAGGGCGGCCCGTTTTTACCAGTTGCAAAACAAACTGCAGGTATCAGGCCCTGGACAAGTTTTACCAATGATATTGCTACGCAGCATTTTTCAGGTACCGGGGTGTACACTACTTCTTTCAGCATAAAAAATAAGGCAACGGATTATTTATTGCAGCTAGATAAATTATATGAATCTGCCCGCATTATCATTAACGGTAAAAATGCCGGGCTGATATGGAGCCTGCCTTATGAAATCAGGGTGGGAGAATACCTGAAAGAAGGTACCAATACCATTCGTATAGAAGTGTGCAACCTGATGGCCAACCGTATCCGCTACATGGATCAGAAAGGAGAACTATGGCGCAATTACCATGAGATCAATTTTGTGAATATTAATTATAAAGATTTTAATGCGGCCACCTGGAATGTACAACCTTCGGGATTGGATGGCGAAGTAAATCTGGTGCCGCTGAGGTAGATTGCCAGTATCATGCAACATGTAAAGTAAGGGAGCGGGATACCGGTAAATATCTTTTATGATGGTTATATGCAATTGTAACTGTTGATAGCGCTTCATGCCAGCTATTACTAGCGCTTATATAAACTTCCGGGTGCCATAAAAAATATAATCTTCTCTGAACTTTTTTGGTGTACAACCTTTTCTCTTTTTGAAGAGCCTGTTAAAGTTGGATATGTTATTGAACCCGCAGTTATAGGCAACCTCCGAGATGGATTGGGTAGTGTCGATCAGGAGCCTCGAAGCATTGCCGATCCTGCATTCCAGCAGGGTGTCCATAAAAGTGATGCCTGTTCTTGATTTAAAAAAGCGGCTGAAAGACATATCGGTCATGTTCACGATCTGAGCAGCTTCATTCAGTGTAATATTTCTTTGGAAGTTGTGGTTAATGTATTCCATTACCTTTTCAATACGGCGGCTGTTATAGTTCGAAGTATGGTCGGGCGAAAGCCCCACGTCAGAAAGAGTTTGCATATTGCGCGATATAGAAAGGTCGTGCAGTATCGATAATAGTTCGAGCACCGAATCAAAACCCTGTTTTTGGCCCAAAGTGCTGAGGCGGGGCATGATAGCCAGGATGGTTTCCTTTGAAAAAAGAATACCTCTCGGAGATAGTTCCAGCATCTTCTGGATGAAAACCATCTGGTTTCTTCTGAAGAATTTTTCGTTCAGGAAATCTTTTTGAAAATGAATAGTGGTTTCGGCAATCTCACTGCTTTTACATTGATAGGTTTCCCACACATGGGGCAAATTAGGTCCTACCAGTACCAGCTCCAGGTCGTCAATTACGCCTATATGATTTCCTATCATCCTGCGGGTGCCTTTGCCGTTACTGATAAAGTTCAGCTCAATTTCATCATGGCTGTGCAAAGGAAAATCAAACTCAGACTTTACCCTCCTGTTAATAGCAAAGCAATCGTAAGGTGTAAGCGGTATAATCTCACGAAGTATATTTTTAAACATAAACGTAAAATTATATAAGAATAATGTAATAAAAGTATCAATAAAAAAAACTATTTTAGGCCAATTTTGATAAAATATGTATAATAATATATTGATAATGAATTAATTATATTAATAATTTTTGTAATCGGTTTAAATTTTGTATAATTTGTATCATTTTATGACAATAAAGTATTAGGTTAAGAGCCCTTCAAAATAGTACCTTTAAACTAAACTTATTGCCATATGTTTAAAATGAAAAATGCAAGAGCATGGTTGCTTCTTGCGTGTACTTTTTTTGTGCTTTTTGCGCAGGCACAGGATACAAGAAAAATTTCGGGAGTTGTAAATGATGCTAACGGGGTGCCGTTAGCCAATGCAACGGTTCAGGTAAAAGGCACTCAATTGTATGCTGTTACCGATGAAAAAGGGCTGTTTACAATAAATGTGCCCAATGCCAGTAATATCTTAGTGGTCACGTACGTGGGTTTTCCTGCTAAAGAGACAGCGATAACGGACGGGGTATTGCAGGCAATTACGCTTTCGGGCAGCACCAGTACGCTAAGTGATGTAGTAGTGATCGGTTATGGCACTGCTCAAAGATCGAATCTTACCACTGCCCAAACATCTGTTTCTTCTAAAGCAATAGAGAAAACAGTAAATACTACTTTGGAGCAGGCACTACAGGGACGGGCCGCCGGAGTGTATGTAACTCAGAACTCCGGTCAGCCTGGAGGAGGTTTATCGGTAAATATCCGTGGTATCAGCTCTCTCAATCGTACCGCTCCTTTGTATGTGATAGATGGCATACAAATACAGAATGACGATGTATCCTACGGTAATCAGAGCTCTTCCAACCCTTTGGCGGGCTTTAACCCGGCTGATATTGAGGATATGCAGATACTGCAGGGGCCTTCTGCTACCGCAATATATGGCTCACGCGCAACAAACGGGGTTATTATTATTACTACCAAGCGGGGTAAATCTGGAGATTTTAAAATTAACTACAGTTACCAGCACAATTCGCAAAGGCCGCCCCGGCATCTTGATGTGATGAACCTGCGTCAATACGCGCAGATGGTGAACGACTACCAATATACTTTAGGTACGCCTCAGAATATACCGGAGAACTTTTTGGATCCATCTATATTAGGAGCGGGTACTGACTGGCAAAAAGCGCTGTTCAGGGTGGCTAATATGGGCAAGCACCAGCTCAGCCTGAGTGGAGGCAACAATAATACGACCTATTATATGTCCGGCGAATATATGAACCAGGATGGTGTGGCAGAAGGGTCGGGGTTCGATCGTTATGGCTTCAGGCTAAATCTGGATAATAAGCCCCGTACCTGGCTTTCGATAGGTACTAATCTTAGCTTTAACCAAACCAATGAAGTATTAACTGCAACTAACTACAGTGCTTCCGATCCGCTTATTGCCAACGCGCTCAGGCTCACCCCGCAAATACCGGTTAATAACCTCGATGGTACATGGGGTGGCAGTGATCCTATTAACGGGCAGGGGCAGTTTGCACCTGTAAATCCCATAGCCATCGCCAATCTTATTACCAATAAGAATATGAAACGCCAGTTCCTGGGCGGCTTAAATGTGGCTGTTACCCCTTTAAAAGGATTAACACTAAGAAGTTCATTTAACGGAAGTCTCGGAAACGGGCTTTCTATGTACTATACCCCTACTTACAGGCTTGATCAATGGCATTTGCAAACTGTAAATTCATTAAACGAGGGTACTTTTTCAAGCTGGTACTGGAACTGGAACCAATTGGTCGAGTATAACAAACAAATTAATAAGCATAATATTAATTTAATGGTGAGCCATGAAGCACAGGAGTCCTGGTATAAAGTTATATCCGCAACAAGAACAGGCTTCCTTACCAATGATGTGTTTGATCTTGAGGCTGGTGACCCGCTCTCTGCCACAAATGGCGGTGGTACCTATCCCTGGGCTCAGGAATCTTACCTGGGTAGGGGCACCTATAATTATGATAACCGCTATTTGTTAGTGGGCACATTCCGGCGGGATGGCTCTCCTAATTTTGGCTCAAATAAAAGATGGGGTACTTTTCCTTCATTATCTGCTGCGTGGCGGGTAAGCCAGGAAAAATTCTTCAAATCCTCTTTAATCAATGAATTAAAACTGCGCCTTGAAACCGGTTTGACCGGCAACCAGGGTACCGGTTCAGGTATTTATGCGCCTATGGTGCCGGGTGCTACCACCTGGGGTACCGGCTTCTTGCCCGGCACTTTTACTAACCCCGATTTACAGTGGGAGGAAACCAAAACCAATAACGTAGGTATTAATATAGGTTTATGGAAGAACCGGCTTACTATAGAGGCTGATTATTACGTAAAAAATACGGATAACCTTATTATGAACGCTACCTTGCCTAAATATACGGGTATTAATGATGCCGTTGGAGCTGTTGGGCCTCCGCCGGTAAATACAGGTTCTCTGCAAACAAAAGGCTGGAACCTTAGTTTAAATGGCACTGTTGTGCAGAAGAACGATTTCAGATGGGAGTCGAACCTGAACCTGTCTCATTTCAAAACAGTAGTCACTTCTTTAACTTTGGATAATGTACCTATTAGCCGTACTTCCGATTGGATATTTGGTTATACATTTCCGTGGGTGCAGCGTTCTTCTGTAGGCGGCCAGCCCTGGTTATTCCGTGGCTATATAGCAGAAGGTGTTTTCCGGTCAGTAGAAGAAATTAATAATAGCCCTGTTCCGGCAGATGGAAACGGTGTTCGCCGGCCAACCGAAAACTCGAATAATGGGATTTGGGTAGGCGATGCAAAATATAAAGATGTCAATGGTGATGGTATTATTACAGTAGACGACCAAACCGATATTGGTAATCCCTGGCCTAAGTTGAGTGGCGGGTTTACTAACACGTTCTCCTATAAAAGCATCGAGCTGAGTATACTGGTTACCGGTGTTTATGGAAATGACGTGTATAACGCTATCCGGCAGCTAAGCCTGAATCCCAACAACGTAAACCTGAGCCGTAACTTTTTAACAGAAATGACCAATTACGCAAAGCTTACAGGAAGTGAATCCAATCCTGTATTAGAAAACCCTGGTACAACGATCCCGCGTATTACTACATCGGGTGTGGCAAGTGAAAATAACCAGAACGTGGTTTCCTCGAGGTTTGTGGAAGATGGCTCTTACCTGCGGGTAAAGAATATTTCTTTGTCTTATAGCCTGCCTTCAAAAATAATCAACTATACGAAAATTTTAAAAGGAGTAAGAGTAGGCGTAGGCATTCAGAACGTACTGACATTCACTAAGTATAAAGGTTATGATCCCGAAATTGGTGCATATACCGGTGCAGGTGCCAGCTCTGGTAACCAGGCTATTGGCCTTGATTTTGGCCGCTATCCGCTTACCCGAATGTATAATGCCTCTATAAGTGTTAATTTCTAAAAATTGCTGATATGAATAATAGATTTCGTTTCAATAATGTTTTAGCATTGCTGCTGGTAACCGTGGCATTTGCTGCCTGTAAAAAAGGCTTTCTGGAAAGGCCGCCTTTAAGCGCTATAACCGATGCCAATTTTTATAAAACCGATGAGCAGGTATTGGCAGGCACCAGTTTATTGTATAGCAAAGTATGGTTCAGCTACAATGATAAGGCCAGTTTTTCGTTAGGAGATATCAGGGGAGGAACGGTTTTTTATCCATGGGGCGGCGATTTCAGAGCTCATGTACTATTTACCGCTACCGGGGAGAACGGCCATGTTACGGCATCGTGGAATGCTTTCTTTACCGTGATAGCGCAGGCCAACCTCTTCCTGTATAATATAGAAAGATATGGCGGGGCCGACGTCTCTCCGTCAGTAAAAAAGCAGGCTATTGCAGAGGCAAAATATATGCGGGCACTGGCATATCGTTATCTGGTAATGAATTGGGGGCCTGTTCCGATTATCGAAAATAATTTTGAAAAGTTATACGACACTACTATTACCCGGAACACTATATCCAGTGTATGGAAGTTTATAACAAGAGAAATGAAAGCTGCGGCAGCAGATCTGCCCGAAACGTCTACCCAGGAAGGCCGGGTCACCAAATGGTCGGCAGAAGGAATGCTGGCAAGATTTTATTTAACCCGCGCCGGGGTAGAGTCAAATGGCGGATCGAGAAACCAGCAGTTTTTAGATAGTGCCAGGTACTATGCGCAAAGGGTAATTACACTAAGCGGTAAGCGTTTATTGTCCGACTATGCCAACCTGTTTAAATACCCTTATGATAATAATAACGAATCGTTGTTTGAGCTGCAATGGGTATTTACAGGAGGAACCGGTACTTATGGCCTGGGAAATAGCGTGATCGACCAGATCAGTCCTAATACCGATCTGGCCCTGAACGGATGGGGTGGCGGATACAGCGCTACCTGGTGGTTGCTGGGCCAGTACGAAGGTTTTAGCAAGGTTTCAGAAGATGTAATGAAGGGAAGAACGCTAGATCAGCGGCTGAAAGCTACTTTCCTGTTTCCCGGCTTTGAATATCCCGAGATCAAGGTAAAATCGACCGGAGCCTCCTACGTGCATCCGTTTACATCAAGCGATGGGCAGAACCCCGCCAGTATTAAAAAGTATTTGGTAGGTGCTCAAACCCTGGAAGGCCTGGCCGCGCAGCAGAACTATCCACAGAACACCTATATGCAGCGCCTGGCAGAAATGTACCTGGTTTATACAGAAGCAGTGATTGGTAATAGTGGTTCTACTACCGATGCAACAGCTATAGATTATTTTAATGCGGTTCATACCCGTGCAGGGCTGCCGCCTTATGAGGTGAGCGGGCTGGGAGCAAAAGGACCGCTTACGCTGGACGAAGTATTTTCTGAAAGGTTCAAGGAGTTTGCCATGGAAGGAATGGCCTGGTATGATATTATTTCGCTTCAGTACTGGAATCCTGCAAAAGCATATAACCTGATCAATTCGCAGGACAGGGGATTGTTTTTGGTGCAGCCGAATGTGATGCCCAATCCATCAGAGTGGACCATTACCAAAACATCATGGTTTTCTGAAAGAAGTGCTAATGTAGGCAGCGGTAATTTCTACCTGCCCATTCCTAATACCGAATTGGCCCAGGCCCCTAATTTGCAAAAGCCTCCGGTAGATTATCCATAACCTGTACATCCTATTTTTTAAAGCAGAAATTCAATAAGAATGCAAAAAATATATATTACAATAGTTGCTGTTCTTGTGCTGATGGGCACAGCAGCATTATTTGCTTCCTGTAAAAAGGAAGATCAAAATAAAATGCCTTCTGTAAGCTATGTGCGCATCACCGATCCTGCAGCCTCCGATTCATTGCTGGCCGGGGCAGGCCAGGGGCAGTTAGTGGCTATCATGGGCGATAACCTGGAAAATGCGGTAGAAGTTTGGTTCAACGACCGGAAAGCGGTTATTACGCCTACTTACATTACTTCAAGATCTATTTTGGCATCAGTGCCCAGCCTGGTTCCCGGCAACATAATCAACAAGCTGAAAATTATATTCAGGAATGGTTATGAGCTGCTGCATGATTTTAAAGTACAGATCAGCAAGCCTGCCATAAACAGTATGCTCTGTGAATTTGTAAATGAAGGGGGTGTGGCCACTATCAACGGAGATTATTTTTATGCCCCGGTATCGGTAACATTTACCGGCGGTGTTGAGGGCGAAGTGGTTGAAATAGCAGACCAGGCCGTTAAAGTAAGGGTTCCTGCAGGCGCGCAGCCAGGTCCTGTTACTATAAAAACCAATTTTGGGGAAACTCAATCCGATTTCTGGTTCAGGGATAACAGGAACCTTTTTATCAGCAGCGATCCTTACGAAGGCTGGTGGAACAGCAGCCTGGTGGTAAGTAATCCAGGTGCAGGGGATCCTCCGCTGATCAATGGTAATTATATCCGGTTAACTAAAGAGGTGACAGCATGGAGCTGGACCGAATTAGCCGGAGGCCCGGCAAGCTCTATGCCCGTTCATAGCAAGAACATACCCGATGAGGCAATTTTAAAACCACAGGATTATTACCTCAAGTTTGAAGTAAACACCATTAAGCCTTATAATGGGAATGCTGTGAAAATAAATGTGGGATTAACAGCAGAACAAAATGGTGGTTATATATGGCCTGCACCATTCGATACCAAAGGGCAATGGCAAACGGTAGTGATCCCGTTAACAGAAGTATTCGATTCTTATACTGTTAGGCCCGTAATTAGTGCTTCGGGCTACTGGTGCCGTCTGTTGGTAGGTAATGCAGCCGGCAACTGGGATGCAGATATATGCTTTGACAGCTTCAGGGTAGTGCCCAAAGAGTCTAAATAATATTACTAAAGTAACAATATCAGGGATATGAGAAATATTATAAAAGCTAAATCATTATTGGCGCTGTTAGTGCTTTTGCTGCCCGCTGTATGGCTGCAGTCGTGCAAAAAAGACAAGGAAGAAGTCACAACGGGTGAAGTGGTACTGCTCAGTTTTGGGCCAACCGGCGTAAAGCACGGCGAAGAAATCCGTTTTATAGGGCATAATCTCGATAAGGTAACTGCCATAGTATTTGCAGGTACTGGCGCAGTGGTAGATAAAGCGACATTTACTGCGCAAACTGCTACTTTGATCACCCTTGTGGTTCCGCACGCAGCTGAACGGGGGAAGGTTATATTAAAAACCAGTAGCGGTGATATTATTTCCAAGTCTATGTTCGATATGGGTGTAGGTGCTACCGTAACTTCCGTTACGGGGGAGGCAAGACCCGGCGCTAATATTACAATACATGGTACCTTTCTCAACTGGGTTACCTCTGTAACATTTGGTGGTGATAAACTGGTTGAAAATTTTGTAAGCAAAAAATTTGATGAGCTGGTAGTTACCGTTCCGGCGGACGCCAAAACCGGCCCCCTGCTAATTGTGTATAGCGGCACTGAAGCGGGTGATTTCGAAACAACAGAAATCCTTACAGTTACATTACCGTTGGCTACTGCTTTTTCACCGGCTGCGGTAAAGCACGGTGATAATGTTACCATTAAAGGAACAGATCTGGACCTGGTTAAAAAAATTGTTTTCCCGGGTGTGGCTACTGCAGTTACCGAATTTGTCAGCCAGTCTGCAACTGAGCTCTTGGTAAAAGTGCCGGGTGCTACTACCAGGGGACGGGTAAAACTGGAAGCAGCATCGGGTGTACAGACAGAGTCGGCAAATGAATTGAATATCATATTACCTGCCATTACGCAGTTAGCTCCCAATCCGGTAGACCCGGGAGCCGATCTTACCATAACCGGTACTAACCTGGACCTGGTTACTGCAATTTTATTTGAAAATGTTACCAATCCTGTTACCAGCTTTGTCAGTCAGTCTGCTACGAAAATAGTAGTAAAAGTACCTACGGGTATAGCGAATGGCTTGGTGACATTAAAAGTATTAAACTCTGTTTTAACCGTACAGTCCTCCGGTATTCTCGAAATAACAGGTGCGGCACCTCCCCCGGTTATTGCTTTACATCTTTATGATGATGCCGTGGTAAACTGGAATGGCTGGGTTGGCGATGGCTGGGGTGGAACCAGGGATTATGCCAATTCAACACCTGTAAGGGTAGGTTCCAAATCCATTAAGGTAGTATATAACGCCGGAAGCTGGGGATCTCCTATCCAGCTGGGTAATGGTAATATTAGTTTGGCGCCTTATACAATGTTTAAACTATCGGTCTATCCAACTGCAGGTACTGCGGGTATGACGCTAAATATCCAATTTAATGGTGGCAATTATTCGCTGGTGTTGGGTGCAGCGGGAGAATGGAAGGATTATGCAATTCCTGTAGGTAGCCTTACTTCCGATGCATCCTTAACGCAATTGACTATTCAGGATATGCAGGGTATTGGCGGTACTATATATGTTGATGAGATTGGGTTAAATTAAAATAGTAATGCCCGGCAGGCAATAGGCACTATTGCCTGATTGGGTTTTATGAGTGTACCCAACCGCGTGTCTTATAAAAAATATGTACTGCTTTGGGCTGTTACTGGTGTTTGTTGGCATCGTGCAGGTTTTTTCTCAGCTGGGTCTTGTTCCGGATTAATGGGCTACCGTATTATTTTATCAGTAACAATTACTGGTAAGGTCCTTTGTTGAGTATGGATAAGCCTGGCAGTTAATAAGCATGTTTACATAAGCAGGGTCGGAAAGAGGGCGGTATTAAATAGTTAAATTTAAAGATATGGAGCAAAGTTTTGAAGCGAGGCTTTCAGCGCTGCAGGATCGTTATCAGCAACTGATCAACAGGGTGAATGAGCCTGTTGAAGAAAACAATGGAGTGTACGAGCGTTATAAATATCCTGTATTAACAGCAGCCCATACTCCCGTTTTCTGGCGTTACGATCTTAATAGGAAGAACAATCCTTACTTAATGGAAAGAATGGGTATTAACGCAGTACTGAATGCTGGGGCTATAAAATGGAAGAACAAATACCTTGTAATGGCCCGGGTAGAAGCAGCGAACCGTAAATCTTTTTTTGCTATTGCAGAAAGTGATAATGGCATAGATGGCTTCAGGTTCTGGGATTACCCGGTTCTGATTCCCCAAACCAATGTGCCCGATACGAATATTTATGACATAAGACTTGTGGAGCATGAGGACGGATGGATCTATGGTTTGTTTTGCTCCGAAAGGAAAGATCCTTCTGTGCATGAATCTGATCAGTCTTCGGCTATAGCCCAGTGTGGGATAGCGCGTACCAAAGATTTAAAAAGCTGGGAACGTTTGAACGATCTGGTAACACCGTCGGCCCAGCAAAGGAATGTGGTATTGCATCCCGAATTTGTAGATGGTAAATATGCTTTTTATACCCGGCCGCAGGATGGCTTTATCGATGCCGGCAGCGGCGGGGGTATAGGCCTGGGCTTTGCTGATAATATGGAGCATGCCGTAATAGAAAAAGAGCAGGTAATTGAGAGACGGCGATATCATACCATATCAGAATTAAAAAACGGTCTGGGGCCGGCCCCGCTTAAAACACGAAAAGGCTGGCTGCACCTGGCACATGGCGTACGTAATACTGCTGCAGGATTAAGATACGTGCTGTATATGTTTATGACCGACCTCGGCGATATTTCAAAAGTGATACACAGGCCTGCGGGCTACTTCCTGGCTCCCGAAGGTGATGAGCGGGTAGGCGATGTGTCTAATGTGGCATTCAGCAATGGGTGGATTGCAGATAATGATGGTAAAGTATTTATTTATTATGCTTCCTCTGATACCCGGGTACATGTAGCCGTGTCTACAATAGACCGCCTGCTGGATTATGTGATAAATACACCTGCAGATGGCTATACTTCTTATAATACGGTATTAACATTGCATGATATAATAAAAGCTAACCAGGCAGTATTAGAAGAGTGGCAGGTGTTGCCTGTGGTAAATGGATTTGACCGGTAATTGTATAGTAATGGACGATGAACAAATACGGATAGAGAAGTGTGAGGTTTTAGCCCGTGAGATGGATGCGGAGCTGGGTCATATCCTCCGCTACTGGATCAGTAATGCAGTGGATGATCGTAACGGGGGATTTCTGGGAGAGATAGATAATAACAATAACCCCCGGCCTGGTGCCGCAAAAGGGCTGGTGCTTAACAGCAGGATATTGTGGGCATTTTCAGCAGCTGCCGGCTTGCGTAAAGATCAGCAGTTAGTGCAACTGGCGCGAAGAGCCTATCGGTATATAAGAGATCATTTTATAGACAGGCAATATGGCGGTGCTTACTGGTCTGTAACCTCCCGGGGAGAAAAGCTGGATGGTAAAAAACAAACCTATGGTATAGCTTTTTGTATTTATGGCCTGAGTGAATATGTAAAGCTGACCTCTGATAAAGAAGCCCTCGAACTGGCGAGGCAGCTGTATGTACATTTAGAGCGACATACAGCTGATAAGGAAGGCAAAGGATATATAGAGGCGTTTACAGAAAGCTGGCAGCCTGTTGAAGATCTCCGGCTTTCAGATAAGGATGAAAATATGCCTAAAACAACCAATACGCATTTACATGTGGTAGAAGCCTATGCAGCATTGTACGAAGTTTGGCCGGATGGCAACCTGTCTGGAAAAATAAAAGACCTGTTGGATATTTTTGACCAGAAGATCATTGATAAGCAAACCTGGCATCTGAAGCTGTTCTTTAACAAAGAGTGGGGACCCGCGGTAAGTGGTTATTCTTTTGGACACGATATAGAAGCGGCCTGGCTGCTGCAGCATTGTGCTGCTGCGCTGGACGACAAAATGTACCTGGAACGTTTTGAGCAGCTGGCGATAAAGATGAGCGAAGCAACCTTGCGTTGGGTAGATAAAGATGGTGCGTTATATTATGAAATGGATGGTGTTTCAGGATCAGTTAATAAAGAAAAGCACTGGTGGGTGCAGGCCGAAGCTATGGTGGGTTTTTTAAACGCGTACCAGCTTACGAATGATCCTTTATATGTTCAATACCTGCTGCACACATGGAATTTTATCAGGGTGCATATTATTGACAGGAAATATGGAGAATGGTTTTGGGGAGTAAAAGAGGATTATACAAAAATGGATGAGCCTAAACTGGGTTTTTGGAAATGTCCTTATCATAACGCCCGCGCCTGTCTTGAAATAATAAAGCGGGTGCGTAAGCCTGTTTTAAAAAAGATATAATGAGGGTATATTTAAAAGCTGTGGTGTGTTTATTGTCGCTGGTTGTAAGCATGGCCTGTAAAAAGGGCAGACCTTCCGATCCTGACCCGCTGCCTTTACCTGTACAGCCCGGTGATAAAGAAGCGGAGATAAAACCACAGGCCGACCCGCCTTTGGCAGCAACGGTAGGTTTCTTTATAGAACACTGGGGTCCTAAAAGTTTTACTGTTCCTTCAGTTGTTGCCAAGGTAGCGCCGCCTTCCACTACAACCGTTACGGTTACGGTAGATCGCAGCAATGTAATAGGTAAGGTGCCGGCTACCCTGCTTGGTAATAATGCAAATACCTGGATGACACAAATGGTTACCGAGCCGAAGCTGATGAACCATCTTTCGCAAAATAAACCGGGCTTTATACGTTTTCCCGGCGGCAGTATCAGCGACCTGTTTTTCTGGAATGCCGCGCCGGGTGTCCCTCCGGCCAACGCTCCGGGAAAGTTGCTTGATGTGAATGGTGCCGCTGTTGATGCGGGTTATTGGTATGGAAAAAATGAAGCAGCCTGGACCCTTTCTGTGGATAATTATTACAGTATGTTACAGCAAACAGGTAACAAGGGGCTGATCACTGTTAATTATGGATTTGCACGTTATGGAAAAGGCCCCGATCCTGTAGCCGAAGCGGCCCACCTTGCAGCAGACTGGGTTCGTTACGATAATGGGCGCACCCAGTACTGGGAAATAGGTAACGAGAATTTTGGAAGTTGGGAGGCAGGTTACAGAATCCATATAGCTGATAATAAAGATGGGCAACCTGAATTTCTTACGGGCCAGTTGTATGGAAAGCATTTTAAAGTATTTGCCGACTCCATGCGTAAAGCTGCCACAGAAAAAGGTAAAAAAATATATATAGGTGCTGTTATGGTAGAAGCCGAGCCCGCGAGCTGGGAAACCAATACCTTTAAAACATGGAACAGTGGTGCGCTTATCGCGCTTGAAAATGTGCCTGATTTTTACGTTACACATAGTTACTATACTCCTTATCATGTAAATTCTGCTGCGGCCGAAATACTTTCATCGGGAAGTACGGTTACGAAAAGTATTATGCAGTATGTAAAACAGCAATTTAAAACTTATGGTGTTGCTGAAAGGCCGGTAGCAATGGACGAGTGGAATATATTTGCTACCGGTTCCAGGCAAATGGTATCGCATGTAAGCGGCTTGCATGCCGTGTCGGTATTATCCGAAATGCTGAAACAGCAATTTGGATTTGCTTCGCGATGGGATTTGGCCAATGCCTGGGAAGATGGCAACGATCATGGTTGGTTTAGCCAGGGCGATGAGCCTGATGGCATACCTAAATGGACGCCCAGACCGGCATTTTATCATATGTATTATTTTCAAAAAGTACTTGGCGACAGAACTTTAAATGTTACTGCATCTAACCCGGCACTTGAGGCCTATGCTTCTTCCTTTACCTCGGGAGAAACCGGGGTAGTGTTGCTGAATACTTCTGCTGCAGCAATGGGTGTGGAGGTTAAGATTCATAATTTTCTGAAAGGGGATACATTTTACTGGTACACACTTACAGGGGGATCCGATAACGGGGAATTCTCCCGGAGAGTATATGTAAATGGGCAGGGACCTGCCGGTGCTGCCGGTGGACCTGATAATTACCTGTCCATTCCGCCTTCGGCGGCTGCTGTATCAGGAGGAATTAAAGTATCAGTGCCTGCAAGAAGCGCTGTGTTTATGGTAGTGGATAAAAAATAAGGGAAATATTGGCCGGCCCGATATGAGCTATTAAAAATAAAATTTTATTTCGGATGAGGATTTTGTGTTTGTTCATTTTAATGATAAGTGGTTGGGTTACCGCCGCGCAGCAGCAATATAAAAAAACAGTTGATGGCATAATACTATATCCTGAAAAATCATTTTCAGGGAATGCGGCCGTGCTAAGCGTTCAGGTGATTACACAAAAAATAATAAGGGTAACGGCTTTGCCTGGTCAGGAGCCTGCCCCGAGCGAAAGCCTGGTGGTGTTGCCGGTGCACCGGCAAGCAGGATGGAGCCTTTCCGAAACCAACGATAATAAACTGCTGCTTACCACTGCTGCGCTTAAAGTAACTATTGATAAAAAAACCGGGACGGTGAGCTATGCTGATAAAAAAGGACATGTTTTGCTGAGTGAGCGGGCTGCAACCGGCAGGCATTTAAAACCGGTGGTATGGGAAGGAGAGCCGCTGTATAGCATCAGGCAAACCTTTGATATGTCTGCAGATGATGCCTGGTACGGGCTTGGCCAGCACCAGGAGGATATGTACAATTATAAAGGCCAGCAGGTATTGCTGTTCCAGAATAATACCGAAGTAGCTGTTCCCTTTTTAGTATCAAAAAATAACTACGGGCTGCTTTGGGATAACTACTCGCTTACCAAAGTAGGTGATACCCGTAATTTCCAGTCTTTATCCTCTTTAATATTATTCGATAAACAAGGCAACCAGGGCTGGCTGACGGCTACTTATGGCAATGATAAAAATAATCCGTCAAAAGATATAGTTAAGGCTGAGTCTGAGATTAACTATGCCTATGTAAATGACAGTAAACTGCACCTGCCTCCTGGTTTTAAGGCAGACAAAGGCCTGGTGAGCTGGGAGGGAAGTATAGCCAGTGGCTTGGAAGGGGTACATAAAATACGGCTTACGTATGCGGGCTATACTAAAGTCTGGATTGATGGAAAGCTCTTATTCGATAAATGGCGTCAGGCCTGGAATCCCGGCTCGGGTGTTATTAATTTTAATTTTGAAAAGAATAAAAAGTACCCCATCCGTATTGAATGGATACCAGATGGCGGTGAATCTTATCTTACCGTAAAATGGCTGCCGCCGGTTGGTAAAGATCATGAGAACAGTTATACGTTTGACAGTGAAGCGGGTAAACAGCTGGATTATTATTTCGTATATGGCGATGATGTAGATGATGTAATAAGCGGTTACAGGCAATTGACAGGCAAAGCCGTATTGATGCCCAAATGGGCCATGGGTTTCTGGCAAAGCCGGGAGAGATATAAAACCCAGGACGAGCTTACAGGTGTGTTAAACGAGTTTAGAAAAAGAAAAATTCCATTAGATAATATCGTGCTCGATTGGAGCTACTGGCGTGAAGCAGAATGGGGCAGCCAGGATTTTGATGAGAAGCGTTTCCCCGATCCGGATGCAATGATAAAACAGGTGCACGATAATCATGCGCGTATCATGATTTCTGTATGGCCCAAGTTTTATGAAGGAATACCCGTGTACGACAGCTTTAATGCTAAGGGATGGTTATACAAACGAAATATCGCAGACAGGCAGAAAGACTGGATCGCGCAGGGGTACACTTCTACTTTTTATGATGCTTTTAATGAAGAGGCCCGTAAAGGTTTTTGGAACCTGATCAATAAGAAGTTGTATAAGAGAGGTATAGATGCCTGGTGGATGGATGCCAGCGAGCCTGATATTCTTTCTAATGTATCTCCCGAGAGACGTAAGCAGCAGATGGCGCCCACCGCTTTAGGTACAGCAGCTCAGTTCCTTAATGCTTACCCGCTGCAAAATGCCAAAGGTATTTATGAGGGGCAGCGTGGATCAGATCCGGATAAAAGGGTCTTTCTCTTAACGCGTTCGGGCTTTGCCGGTTCGCAACGTTATGCCGCTGCTATATGGAGCGGCGACATTGCCACGCGCTGGGAAGATATGAAGGCGCAGATAAGCGCAGGTATTAATTTCTCTTTATCAGGGCTGCCTTACTGGACAATGGATATAGGTGGTTTTTCTGTTGAAAGGCGGTATGAAAAACCAGCAGAAAAAGATCTGGACGAATGGCGTGAATTAAATACACGCTGGTACCAGTTTGGCGCTTTTACACCTTTGTTCAGGGTACATGGCCAGTTTCCTTTCAGGGAAATATATAATATAGCATCTGAAGGGCATCCTGCCTATAGCAGTATGCTATATTACAACAAGCTGCGTTATCACCTGATGCCTTATATCTATTCACTGGCTGGCAATGCTTATCATAAAGATGGTACCATCATGAGAGCACTGGTGTTTGATTTTGCCTGTGATACCACGGTTACCAATATAGGCGATCAATATATGTTCGGCCCTTCTTTACTTATTAATCCGGTTTATGCTTATAAAGCAACGCAAAGAAAATTATACCTGCCCGCAGGGCAGGGCTGGTACGACCTGTACACGGGCAGATACTATACCGGGGGGCAGTATATAACGGTTGCTGCACCTTATGAGCGGATGCCTGTGTTTGTTAAGGAAGGTACTGTGATCCCGGCGGGGCCTGTCTTACAGTATACCGATGAAAAACCTGCCGATCCTGTTACATTGTATGTGTATGGGGGTAAAGATGCTATGTTTACGTTGTATGAAGATGAGGGTTTGAATTATAACTACGAAAAGGGAGCGTACGCCTATATTACTTTCAGGTATGATCAGGCCGGTAAAACACTTACTATAGAAGACAGGAAGGGCGGGTTTCCCGGTATGCTGAAACAACGGACTTTTTATGTCAGGCTAATTAACCGGTCAAAGCCATCAGCTTTTGATTTCGACGAAAGAACGGGTATTCCTGTTACCTATAAAGGCAAGAAAATTATTGTGAAATTATAATGAACAGGCTATGAAACAAATTGTAAATATTATGATCCTGTTAGGGAGCCTGGTTCCGGCTATTATATCAGCCCAGCCTGTAAAAGAGATAGGGAAGCTACAGGTAATAGGTACGCAACTAAGTGATGAAAAGGGCCGCCCGGTGCAATTAAAAGGCATGAGCTTTGGATGGAGCTGCTTTCATCCAAGGTTTTATACAGCCGGTGCTGTAAAGGAATTGAAAGAAAAATGGCATGCTAATGTGGTAAGAGCGGCATTGGGCGTAGAGCCTGAAAAGGGATACCTCCATAACAGGGAAGCCTCCTTTAAATTGATCAAAACCGTTATTGATGCGGCTATTAAAGAAGGTATTTATGTTATCGTAGACTGGCATAGTCATAACATCAACCTGCCGGAAGCAACACTTTTCTTTGAAGAGATCGCCCGGCTGTATAAGAATTATCCCAATATCATTTATGAAATATTCAATGAGCCCGATGATGAAACCTGGCCCCAGGTAAAAGCGTATGCTGAGGAAGTGATAAAAGCTATCCGGGCTATAGACAGCGCTAATATTATTCTGGTAGGTACGCCTCATTGGGATCAGCATCTTCACCTGGCTGCGGAAGACCCTGTTAAGGGCTTTGGTAACCTGATGTACACCATGCACTTTTATGCAGGTACGCATAAAAAGGAATTGCGCGACAGAACAGATGCTGCCATTGCCAAAGGGTTGCCTGTTTTTATTTCAGAATCGGCAGGAATGCTCGCAACCGGCGATGGGCCTATTGATAAAGACGAATGGGAGGCCTATATCCGTTGGATGAAAACACGGAAACTGAGCTGGGTTACCTGGTCAGTCTCAGATAAAGATGAAACCTGTTCTGTATTGAATAAGTCGGCGGCATCGGATGGCAACTGGAAAGAAGAGGATATTAAGCTCTCCGGTAAGATGGTGCAGCAATATTTAAAAGATTTTTAAAATTGAAGATTGTATGTGCCGATTCGTAAGAAAATACTGGGAACGGCTTTTAATAGTAAGTTTCCTGTTGTATGTATGCTTCTTTTCCCTGTACGCGGGCGCTATGTTTTTCCCTGCCAGTCATGCTGCCATTCGCTATACAGGCCGTTTTCAGGAGGTGGGCGATGTAAGGCGCCTGTGGTCGCCCGGCGCTTATTTTGAGTTTGCTTTTACAGGCGATACCTGTAGACTGATACTAGCTGATGAGTTGCGTTATGGGGTACAGCATAATTATATAGAGATACAGTTAGACAATGAGCCCGCGCTTCGGTTAAGGCTTCAGTCAAACAGAGACACGATCACGTTGATACCAATTCTAAAAAAGAAAAAGCATACGCTACTTGTAGCAAAGAATACAGAAGCCTCTATTGGTTATATAGATGTGATAGGAGTACAGGCTTCAGCTATAGCTTTTCATAAAAGCTCCGGGAATTGTTTGATCGAATTTATAGGCGATTCTATCACCTGTGGCGCTTCTGCCGATACCAGCCTTGTAAAATGTGGTGCCGGCCGCTGGGAAGATCAGCATAATGCCTATATGGCTTATGGACCGGTAACCGCACGTAAGCTGCATGCAGATTGGATATTAAGTTCGGTATCGGGTATCGGACTCATGCACAGTTGCTGTAATATGACCATTTTAATGCCGCAGGTATTTGATAAAATAGATACAGGAAAGGATTCGGTTCAGTGGGATTTTAAAAGATATACTCCCCGTGTGGTGGCTATTTGCCTGGGACAAAACGACGGGATACAGGATGCCGGTGCTTTTGAAAAAAAGTATGTAGCCTTTACCAGACAGGTACGGCTTTATTATCCTCAAGCTACCATTGTATTGATGACATCGCCAATGGCCGATGAACGGCTGAAATTCTTTATGGCTCAGCGTTTAAAGAATGTGGAACTGGAGTTAAGGCGAAATGGCGACAACAACATTACGTATTTCGTTTTTAAAGGCAGGTATATTTCGGGTTGCGATTATCATCCTTCTGTAAACGAGCATTCGCAGATTGCCGCGGAATTAGCGACTTTCTTTCAGAAGAATAAATTGTTAAATAAGAAACAAAAAGAATAAAATATTTACGAATGAAAATTGGATTAACGATGCTTGCATCAGCAGTGCTCAGTACTTCCTGCATAGCACAAACTTCAGTTATGGTACCTTATAAAAACAAAGAACTGCCGGTAGCCCAACGTGTTTCGGATCTGCTCAAACGCATGACAATAGAAGAAAAAGCTGGCCAGTTGAACCAACTGAACGGTGGTGTTTTTACCGGCCCTGCTTTAAATGATATAGGGCAGCAGGGCAAAATGAAAGCAGTACAGGAAGGGCTGGTAGGCTCTATGTTAAATGTGAATGGTGTGGCCGAAACCAAAGCCATTCAACAGATAGCGGTTGAAAAAAGCAGGCTGGGTATCCCCTTACTATTCGCATATGATGTAATACACGGTTATAAAACGATCTTCCCCATTCCTCTGGCAGAAGCTTGCAGCTGGAATTTAAAACAGGTTGAGAAAAATGCGTCCGTTGCTGCGCTCGAAGCGTCGGCATCCGGTATTCACTGGACATTTGCGCCTATGTGCGATTTAAGTAACGATCCCCGCTGGGGACGGGTAATGGAAGGTATCGGCGAAGACCCCTGGTATGGATCCCTGTTGTCTGCTGCAAGGGTAAAAGGTTTCCAGGGTAATTTATCAGCACATAATATCCTGGCTTGTGTTAAGCATTACGCTGCTTACGGTTTGGCAGAAGCAGGACGCGAGTATAATGTAACCGATGTTTCCAGAACGGCCTTATGGAACAAATATATGCTGCCTTATAAGAAAGCAGTTGAAGCGGGTGCACTCACTGTAATGAATGGTTTTACAACCCTGGACGGAGTGCCGGTTAGCGCCAGTAAATACCTGGTTACAGAAGTGTTAAAAAAGAAATGGGGTTTTAAAGGCATGGTGGTAAGCGACTGGAACTCTTTTGGAGAAATGATTAGCTGGGGTTATGCCGCAGATGAGGAGGATGTAGCGTATAAAGCATTTAAGGCAGGCAGCATGATTGACATGGAATCGAAAGTGATGTATAAGTATATTCCCGGGTTGGTAAAAAAAGGAAAGATCTCGGGAAAAGAATTAGATGAAGCCGTGAGCAGGATATTAACCGTCAAGTTTAGGCTGGGACTTTTTGACGATCCGTATAAGTATGCCGATGAGGAAAGAGAAAAAAATAACATACTTACAGCTGCCAATCGCAAAGAAGCACTGACCGCAGCACAGGAATCTATAGTGCTGTTAAAAAATGATAATAAAGCATTGCCGGTGGGTAAGGGCGCTAAAGTAGCGCTGATAGGTGTTCTGGCTGACAGTAAAGACGATATGTATGATTTTTGGATTGCTAAAGGCGATGCGCAGCAGGCGGTTAGTTTACGTGAAGGGCTGGCAAATGCTAATATACAGCATTCGTATAACGAGGGTTACCGGTTGAATGGCGCAGCCGATGCGGCTTTGATGAACGAAGCAGTAAATGCTGTGGCAAATGCGGATGTGGCCATTGTGAATATAGGTATATCCGGTAAGCTGGCCGGGGAAGACCGGTCGCTGGCGAATCCTGTAGTGCCACAAAATCAGATAGAGCTGATAAAAGCGCTGAAGCAAACCGGGAAGCCTGTAGTAGCAGTAATAGCAGCAGGCCGTCCGTTAATTCTTACAGAATTATTACCCCATGTGGATGCCATATTATATACCTGGATATTAGGTATTGAAAGTGGTAATGCTATTGCCAGTGTAATAAGCGGAACATATAACCCTTCGGGTAAAACAGTAATGAGCTTTCCTTATACCGTAGGCCAGGTACCTGTGTACTATAATCATTTTAATACCGGCCGGCCAACTGCAACGGATGGGGCAGGAAATTGGTATAGCCGTTATCGAGATATTCCTAATGAACCCTTATTCCCGTTTGGATTTGGTTTAAGCTATACTACCTTCTCGTATGGTAAGATGGCTATAAACAATACAACACTTAAAAGAGGAGAAGTGCTCACGGTTGAAGTACCGGTAACAAATACCGGCGACAGGGACGGGGAAGAAGTGGTACAGTTATATATAAGAGATATTACTGCTTCGATTGTAAGGCCGGTGAAGGAGCTGAAGGGATTTGAAAAAATAGCATTAAAGAAAGGTGAAACCACTAAGGTGAAGTTCACAATTGGTACAGAAGAACTTTCATTTTACAATGAACAGGGAGATCTGGTCTTTGAACCAGGGAGGTTTGAAGTATTTGCAGGCGGTAACTCCAAAGAGGTGCAGGGCCTGGATTTTGAAGTATGGTAAGAGGGCATATAATATTTAAGGCCGGGGCTGACTAAAAAAGTAATGTCGGCCTGAGGCAAATAATAGGAAGATGATATTCTTTTTTATCCGGCGGTTTCTGCGTCAGGTTTTGAATAATGGCAGCGCCTGCTGTTTCTAAAATAATATACGAATGAAAAAGATATATTTATTAGGTTGGCTTTCGGTGTTCTGTAATATAATACTTGCACAGGTTTCGCCGTCAGACAAATATGCGACGGCCGAGACCCGGCGGCTTTTGAGCAACCTGCAAAAAATGATGCTCAGGGGATACCTGGTTGGGCATCAGGACGATCTGGCTTATGGAGTTAAATGGAAGTATGAGCAGGGCCGTAGCGATATAAAAGATGTAACAGGTGATTATCCGGGTATTTATGGCTGGGAGCTGGGAAACCTGGAGCTAGGGAAAGATAAAAATTTAGATGATGTGCCTTTTGATAAAATGCGGGATTATATCATCAGCGCCTACCAGCGTGGCGCTGTGATTACGATTAGCTGGCATGTCAATAATCCTTTTACCGGTAAAAATGCCTGGGACCCTGCTCCCGGTTCAGTAGCGGCTGTTTTGCCGGGTGGCAGCAGGCATCTGGTGTTTAAAGAATACCTCGATAAAGTAGCTGTTTTTTTACACGAGCTAAAAGGGCCGAAGGGAGAGGCCCTCCCTGTACTATGGCGGCCTTTTCATGAGCATACCGGGGGATGGTTCTGGTGGGGCGTAAAAAGCAGCACCAATGAAGAGTTTAAGCAACTGTTTCGTTTTTCGGTAGATTATTTAAGGAATGAAAAGCATTTACATAATTTATTGATAGGGTATAATACCGGTACAGAATTTACCAGTGATACGCAATTTTTAGAGCGCTATCCCGGCGATGATTATGTAGATATCCTGTCTTTCGATACCTATCAACGGGGAGAAGCACAATATGATCCGGGATTTGTAAAAATGCTGGACAGTGGATTAGAGATAATAAGTGGTATAGCCAAAAAGCGGAATAAGATACCCGCAGTAGGGGAGATAGGGTTTAGCCAGATCCCGGATAGCAAATGGTTCACACAGACTTTGTATCCTGTGTTTAAGAAACATCAGTTCGCTTATGTTCTGTTCTGGCGTAATGCCGGGTATAAGCCATACGATCAGTCAACAGAGTTTTATGTGCCCTACAAAGGCCATGCTGCTGCGAAGGATTTTGCCGACTTTTATAAAAAGCCCGAAACATTTTTTGAGAAAGATGCGGCTAAGCTCAAATTATACCATTAGCTTAAGCGAAGGCTGTGTGAAGCGTCCGATCCCGGCATACATTCCTGCCTTGAACGTTTACTATATCGCCTCCGGACGATAGACCAACGAACCAAACGGTACCTGCAGCACCATGAGTGTATTGTAAAATACTTTTGTGTACCGAACCGCCGGGTTATGCGGTTTCTGCTACGGCCGTTCTTTTCCAGGTTGTTTTCTTGCCAAACGCTTTTCCGCTGTCGGTCATCTTTATGGTTTCCAGTTCTATGGTCCATACTTCACCCGGCATGGCAAGCGCAAAAGGAAACCGAAAGTGATATGTGGCGCCCGCGTTCCGGGTTAAAGGTTCACCTGCTGCAATCAGCCTGCCTGTAAACTGTACGCCCTGAACCAGCATTTTCTTTAGCTTATCCGGCAATATGGTTCCGGAAACAATAGTATTTCGCTGAAGTATCTTCGAATGTTGGGTAGTAGAGGAAGATTTGTAGTATAACAATCCTTCCTTATTGTTTAAGGCGTAAAAACAGCTGAATGAATAAGGGTTTCCCTGTTCATCCACGCAGCAAACGCTTGCGCAGGTTTGTTTTTCTAAAAACGTTACGATCTCTGAAGGTATGGGACTCATGATAACTTTATGATTTTTACAGGACAGGCTATAGCTACTTCCGCCGCCAATGCCTTGTCCCATTCTTTAATTTCTAAAACAAAAGTTTTGTTCTTCTTCTCCGCTTTAATAAGCGTGGCTTTACCGTCGCGCTTCGACATGCGCCAGAGGTCCTGCTGCATTTCATAACAAATGCCGCAGCCTATACATTTGTCCCGGTAATGGATCAGCTTACTCATTTTCTGCACGCACGATTTTATATAATTTATCGCGGGGCGTTATTTTTGCCGTTACTGGCAAAGTGATCTTATCTCCTTTGCGGGCTATACCGGCTGGCTCACCGTTCACCGTCAGGGATTGCATGGTTTCTTTTATAAAACCGATATTAGATCCGCTTATCATAATGGTATCTCCGCTTTTAATGCTGCCCGTTTCCACTGTAAACTCCCCAATGCCGATCCTGGGATAATATTTTGTGCCTTTGCCAATATATATCTTTTTCTCTGTTGCTGCTGAGCCCGGGATTTTGGTCCATTCACCCAGTTTTCTGCCGAGATAATAGCCATCCCAGAAACCACGGTTGTACACAGACGCAAGCTGTTCCATATAACCTGCGGTTCTTGCTTCGGAATAAGTACCGTTTGCAATATCGTTCAGCGCATCACGGTAACATTTTGTAACGGTGTACACATAATCTGCTCCCTTGCTCCTGCCCTCTATTTTTAGAATATGAATACCGCTGTTTACCACTTCGTTTAAAAAAGGAAGGGTGCACAGATCTTTGGGAGACATGATATATTCGTTATCAACCACAAGCTGCTGGCCGGTTTCAAGGTCGGTTACTTCATAAGGGCGGCGGCAATTCTGCACACAGGCTCCCCGGTTAGCCGATGCGTTTTGAGTATGCAGACTTAGATAGCATTTACCCGAAACCGCCATACAAAGTGCCCCATGCCCGAAAATTTCCACTTTCAGCAGTTCACCCGACACGCCACGGATGTCTTTGCGTATAATTTCATTACAAATATTTTCCACCTGTTTCAGTGTGAGCTCCCGGGCCAGCACCACAACATCAGAAAATCTTGAGAAAAATTTTACCGCTTCAATATTGCTGATATTGGCCTGGGTGGAAATATGCAAAGCAATGCCCATGCGGTTACATTGCTCAATCACTGCAAAGTCTGAAGCAATCACCGCATCAATACCCTGCTGCTTTACTTCTTTTAGTATATTGTCTAATAGCCTCAGGTCATGTTCATATACTATGGTGTTAAGCGTGATGCAGCTTTTCACACCCTGTTTTTTACATCGTTCCGCTACTTCAGCAATATCTTCAATCGAAAAAGGAGGAGTAGAGCAGGTGCGCATATTCAGCTGCTCCACCCCAAAATATATAGCATCCGCACCAGCGTCTATACCAGCCTGCAGGGCATCAAAAGAGCCTGCCGGTGATAAGAGTTCTGTTTTTCTGTGTAACATTTCGTGCGCAAAGCTACCGGGAGCAAAACTTTTCAGAAATGATTCTGGTCATATAGGAAGATGAACTATGTTGATATTTTATGAACCCGGGAAGCTGTCTGGCTGAATTGTCAGCTGGTCAACGGCAGGCTTCCATGTTATTCATCCTCCGTTTGCGGAAAGCACATCAGCCAGAAGTAGGTTCATCCCGGGAATCACCCGGGTACTGACCATAAAAGTAATGTCACCCTGTTTCAATGGTTATCCTATCGTGTGGATTAATTCTATAATGTATTCTACATGGTATCCCGCCAGAAGGATATACACTGGTTCCAAATATTATGTAGCTGACTTTTTGCCAGGTAAAATTTATTTTCTATTTTTAATTGTCTAAAAAACAATTAAAATATTATTGCCATGAAGAAATTTTTTTTGCTGTTGTTTACTGCTGCTTTTTATTTCCAGGTAAATGCCCAGGAAATTACTGCTGCTCTTAACACCCGTGAAGCCAGGGCGGTGATCAGTAAGCATATTTACGGACATTTTGCGGAGCATCTAGGCCGTTGTATTTATGACGGTTTTTGGGTAGATGAGAACCTTGATGTAAAAAAACAGGGGCGTATCAGGCTGGATGTGGTAGAAGCATTGAAAAAGATCAGGATCCCTAACCTGCGCTGGCCCGGAGGTTGCTTTGCTGATGAGTATCACTGGCGTGATGGAATCGGAAAACCTGCTGAACGACCCAGAATGGTAAATACCAACTGGGGTGGCGTGTCGGAAGACAACAGTTTTGGAACGCATGAGTTCCTTGAGCTTTGCGAGCTTTTAAATACAGAACCATATGTTGCGGGTAATGTAGGAAGCGGTACGGTAGAAGAAATGGCCAAGTGGGTAGAATACTTAAATTCCCCGGCACAAAGCACCATGACCGAGCTTAGAAAAGAGAACGGGCGTGATAAACCCTGGAAGGTGACTTATTGGGGTGTAGGCAATGAAAGCTGGGGCTGCGGAGGAAATATGACCCCTGCCTATTATGCAGATCTCTATAAAAGGTATGCCACCTATGCAAGAAATTACCCGGGAGCACCATTGAAAAAAATTGCCAGCGGGGCCAATGCCGGCGATTATAACTGGACGGAAACATTAATGAAAAATATTCCACGTAACCAGATGTGGGGGGTTACGCTGCACTATTATACCTTACCTACAGGCGACTGGAATGGAAGTAAAGGCTCTGCTACACAGTTTGATGAAAAAGAATATTTCAATACTATGAAGAATTGCCTGCACATGGAAGAGCTGGTACAAAAACATTCGGCCATTATGGACAAATACGATAAAGAAAAAAAGGTGGCTTTGGTAGTAGATGAATGGGGAATCTGGACGGATGTAGAACCAGGTACCAACCCGGGATTTTTATATCAGCAGAACAGCATGCGGGATGCTTTGATAGCAGGCACCACATTGAATATCTTTAATAATCATGCAGATCGTGTAAAGATGGCTAACCTGGCACAGACTGTAAATGTGCTGCAATCTATTGTTTTAACGAAGGGTAAAGAAATGCTGCTTACACCTACTTATTATGTGTTTGAGTTGTTTATGAATCATATGGATGCCAGGCTGATCCCTTTTGCCTTTACTACTCCTGATTATGTAAACGGCAACAGTAAAATACCCGCAGTGAATGCTTCTGCTTCGCTTGACTCCAACGGAAAAGTGCATATCACTTTCGTAAATATTGATGCCGGTAAAGACATTACAGTAAGGGCCTCTTTGAACGGTAAAAAATATAAAACGGTTAACGGACGCATCCTTACTTCCAAAAGCTTTACAGATATCAACACTTTTGAGAATAAAACAAAAGTGGTTCCTGTTGCTTTTAAAGAGGTAAAAATTGAAAAAAATGATTTGATCGTAAAATTACCTAAACTTAGTATTGTAAGTATTACATTGGATTAATAAGTTAATCACTGCAGTGAAATAATGGTGATTATAGCTGCAGCTATTAAGCACAATACTTACATGCTTACATCATTGTTTTCCGGTACTCCGATGGTGGATATCCTAATTTGTTTTTGAATGTTTTATTAAAATGCGAGATCGTGTCAAACCCGCACTCCGTGCTTATCTGGTAAATATTCTTCTCATCCAGCAGCAATAATTTACAGGCATAATCTATGCGCATATCCATTAAGTAGGATTTGAAGGATTTGCCCGTTTTGGTTTTAAAAAAACGGCAGAATGCAGAATTATTCATAGCAGCAAATGACGCAACCTCTTTCAGGCTGATTGGTTGTGTATAGTGGCTATTTAAATAAGACAATACCATGTCAATTCTCGAACTATCGCTTGCTGCTTTTTCAGCAAAATTGGAATGAGATATGATTCGTTTGAATTGATTTTCTGCCATTGCCTGTAAAAGCTGGAGAAAAGACATGAACTGTTCCAGCCCTTTTTTCTTAGGGATGCTCTCCAGCAACTCTTTCATTTTTGCTGAACTTCCGGCCGGAAAGTAGATACCATGCTGGGCCTTTTCAAGCAGTTTCTTTATTTTCCTGAGATGGGGATAATGATTGACCGAATAATACATAAAATCTTTCTCAAACTGAATAATGCTTCCATTTACCCTTAGATTATTATCTTCAGAGGAGTATATATCATCACTCTTCATATAGTGGGGTAGGTTGGATCCCATCAGCATACTATCGCCGTCATTGTACTTGTCAATATTGTTTCCGATAAACCTTGTTCCGGCGCCCTTTTTTATATAAATAATTTCATATTCGGGGTGGAAATGCCACGGATAGGTAAAGTACTTGTAGTCAAAATGCCGGGCCTTAAGTGGTGATATTTTGGAAATAGTAAGATGTTCATTTATGATGGTTCTCATAAAAATAAATCTTGCAAATATTGAATAAGTATATGCAAAATTAGGAAAATATATTTGTTGGGCTTTGAACTAAATTTGTGCATTGTTTAAATTAGTTAAAATAAATGCTTGTTTTATGAGTGATATATTTAGTATTCAGGGTAAGGTTGCGGTAATAACAGGAGCAGGTGGAGTGCTCGGTGGCAGCATAGCAAAAAGTTTTGTTCAGGCCGGTGCCAAAATCGTGGCAATCGATATCCGCCAGGAAAATATTGATAATATAGTAAAAGAATTAACGGAGCTGGGCGGTGAGGCGATGGGTGTGGTTGGAAATGTGCTGGATATTGAAAGCCTGGAAAACGTAGCCGGAGAAGCGTTGGCAAAATGGGGCCACATCGATATTCTGTTGAATATTGCGGGGGGTAATACTCCGGGCGGAACACTGGCCCCCGACAAATCATTTTTTGATATGCCTGTACCGGAGTGGGAAAAAGTAACCCACTTAAATTTAAACGGTACGGTTTATCCTTCTATGGTTTTTGGTAAAGTAATGGCTGAACAAAAAAGCGGTTCTATTATCAATATATCTTCCATGGCTGCGTATTCTGCTATTACCCGGGTTCCGGGTTATTCGGCAGCTAAAACTGCTGTAAGCAATTTTACACAATGGCTGGCTTCGGAAGTGGCATTGAAATTTGGCGACAAAGTGCGGGTAAATGCTTTAGCTCCGGGTTTCTTTATTGGAGATCAGAACCGCGCCGTGCTTATCAATCCAGACGGTTCCTTAACTGAAAGAAGTAAAAAAGTGCTGGCTAAAACCCCAATGGGTCGTTTTGGTGATATCGCTGAATTGAACGGTGCTGTCCGGTTTTTGTGTAGTGATGCGGCCAGTTTTATTACAGGTGTTGTGCTTCCTGTTGATGGTGGCTTCAGCGCCTTTAGTGGTGTTTGATTAATAAAAATTGTTTAATATGGAAAAAACCTGGCGATGGTTTGGCAAAAAAGATAAGATCACTTTGCCCATGCTGCGGCAGATAGGAGTGGAGGGTATTGTAACCGCTTTGCATCATATTCCTAACGGCGAAGTATGGACATCGGAAGCCATACTGGATCATAAAAAGTTTATTGAAGATGCCGGCCTGCGCTGGTCAGTAGCAGAAAGCCTGCCCGTAAGTGAGGCGATTAAATATGGCGGTGCAGAAAGAGACCGGCTGATCGACAATTATATCGTAAGTCTTGAAAACCTGGGGAGGGCCGGTATTCGTACCATCTGCTACAACTTCATGCCGGTCATAGACTGGATACGCACAGAGCTGGACTATAAATTACCTGATGGAACCTCAACATTGTTTTTCGATAAAACAAAATTTGCTTATTTCGATATCTATATTCTGAAAAGAAATAATGCAGTGCTCGATTATACCGAAATTGAGTTGGAAAAAGTAAAAGAGCTGGATAAGGTGATTACTGAAAAAGAGAAGAACCAGTTGATTGATACTATTATTGTAAAAACCCAGGGCTTCATTAATGGTAATATCAGGGAGGGCGATCAGGACCCGGTAGCTATTTTTAAGCGGCTGCTGAGTTTGTACGATGGTATTGATAAAAATGGTTTGCGTGCAAACATGAAGTATTTCCTTACCCGCATTATGCCGGTGTGTGAGCAGTATGGTATCAATATGTGCGTGCACCCTGATGATCCGCCCTACCAGATGCTGGGTTTACCGCGTATTGTAACCAATGAAGAAGATATTAGCTGGATATTACAGGCAGTAGACAATCCACACAACGGGTTAACATTTTGCGCCGGTTCTTTAAGCTCGGGTTTGACCAATGATGTACCTTCAATGGCAAGGAAATTTGCCGGTCGTACGCACTTTGTGCATCTGCGTAGCACAGATATTCTGGAAGGGGGAAACTTTATGGAGGCTTCCCATCTCGAAGGCAGGGGGCGGCTGATAGAAGTAGTGAGCGTTTTTGAAGAAGTGAACCCCTCGCTACCCATGCGCGTGGATCATGGGCGCCTGATGCTGGATGATGCGGATAAAGGCTACAATCCCGGCTATTCTTTTCATGGACGTATGTATGCTCTGGCGCAGATAGATGGAGTAATGGCCACTGTAAAGCAGCTAAGGTCTTAGTTATAGATATAAGCGGAGCGTATTAGGCATATCTGAAACGAAAATAACGGGCGCCGGCTCACAGTAGCAGGGTGGCTTTGAAGTTTTATATTGCATATGGTTTTGCAAAAAAAACAATGAAATAAACCTTGCCCAATGATGGTAGACGATTAACTAAGGCGTGTTTACCGGAAAAAGATCAGGGCTGGTACCGTAAGAAGCGGAGTATAAAAACTTGTAATAAATAAAAGCAAATTATGGAACAGGAGCTATTTAGTATTAAAGGTAAAGTAGTAGTTATTACCGGAGGCTGCGGCGTATTAGGATCAGATATGGCAGCTTATTTGGCAAAAAATGGTGCCCGGATTGTGGTGCTGGATCGTGATAAGGAACGTGGGGATAATCTGGTGAATAAGATTATAGCAGACGGGGGTGAGGCGCTTTTTATGGAAACGGATGTTTTAAAAAAAGAAGTACTGGAGCACAATCGTACTGCTATACTTGAAGCCTACGGAAAAATTGATGTACTAATTAATGCTGCCGGCGGCAATATGGCTGGCGCAACCATTGGTCCTGATAAAACTATTTTTGATTTAGATATTGATGCCTTTAAAAAAGTAGTAGATCTTAATTTGTTCGGAACCGTAATACCTACCATGGTATTTGCCAAAGCTATGGTAGATACGGGCTCGGGTAATATCATTAATATCTCCTCCGAATCAGCTTTGCGCCCTTTAACACGGGTAGCAGGTTATGGTTCAGCCAAAGCTGCTGTATCTAATTTTACCAAATTTATGGCAGGAGAACTGGCTATGAAATTTGGCCCCAATTTTAGGGTAAATGCATTAGCTCCGGGCTTTTTTATTACAGAGCAAAACAGAACTTTGTTAACCAATACAGACGGCTCTTATACGGATCGTGCTAAAACCATACTGGCACATACCCCTTTCAATCGTTTTGGCGATGCCGATGAACTGTTGGGTTCGGTGCATTATCTCATTAGCGATGCCTCAAAATTTGTAACCGGAACTATATTAGTGATTGATGGCGGTTTTGATGCCTTTTCCATTTAATACACCCGGCATTTAAAGCATATAAATTTCTATTTAAAATAATTAAACGATACTTTAAAATGAAGCTATTTGAACAAACCTGGCGTTGGTATGGCCCTAACGATCCGGTATCACTTTGGGATATCAAGCAGGCCGGGGCTACCGGCATTGTTACCGCATTGCATCATGTGAAAAACGGTGAAGTATGGACGGTTGAAGAAATTCAAAAAAGAAAAGGCGAAATTGAATCAGTAGGATTAACCTGGTCGGTAGTGGAAAGTGTACCGGTGCATGAGCATATCAAAACGCAGGAAGGCGATTTTCAAAAGTATATTGAGAACTATAAGCAAAGCATTCGCAACCTGGCCGCATGCGGTGTTATGATTGTTACATATAATTTTATGCCAGTGCTGGATTGGACGCGTACCGATCTGGCCTACACGATGCCTGATGGTTCTAAAGCATTGCGTTTTGAACGTGCTGCTTTTATTGCTTTTGATGTGTTCTTGCTGAAAAGGCCTGATGCAGAAAGAGATTATACCGAAGAAGAGCTCAGTAAGGCTAAGGTACGCCTGGAAGAAATGGCTCAGGAAGAAAAAGATCAGCTGGTGCGTAATATGATCGCCGGCCTGCCTGGTGCAGAAGAAAGCTTTACTCTGGAAGCGTTTCAAAAGCAATTAGATCGCTATAACAATACGGATGCGGAAAAGCTCCGTTCCAATCTTATTTATTTTTTGTCGGAAATAGCACCGGTTGCAGATGAAGTGGGTGTTAAGCTGGCGATACATCCGGATGATCCGCCTTATGCCATATTGGGCTTGCCCCGTATTATGAGCACCGAAAGTGATTTTCTAAAGTTGACGGAAGCGGTACCCAATCAGTCGAACGGTTTGTGCTATTGCACGGGTTCTTTTGGCGTGATTGCACAAAACAACCTGCCGCAAATGTTGAAGAATCTTGGAGACAGGGTGAATTTTATACATCTAAGATCTACGCAACGTGATGCAGCAGGCAACTTTTACGAAGCCAATCACCTCGAAGGCGATGCGAATATGTATGCGGTGATGAAGGAGCTGGTATTATTGCAGCAAAAAAGGCAGATTTCCATTCCTGTAAGGCCCGATCATGGCCATCAGATGGTGGACGATCTTAAAAAGAAGACCAACCCGGGATACTCCTGTATCGGCCGTTTACGAGGACTGGCAGAATTGCGCGGATTGGAAATGGGTATCGCCCATTCTATTTTATAAGATGATTTAAATGGATTGTTGTTAATTGGTTTGCAGGCTGGTCCGTTTGGGTTCCAGCCTGTTTTTATGGTGGTATTTGTCCGTTCATAGCTGTCTGAGTGAAGTGTGTCCTGACGGTCGTCAGGCAGGCTCGCTTCACAATAGCTTTTTATCAGCTTGCTGCTGTAAAAAAGGGCAATTTGTTAAACACCCGCATAAAGTATGGGCAACTTCGGCGGCTATAGCTTATTTTTATAGCATGGTTTTTACAATTGGAAACAGCGATATAAATATTTCGGTAGCGGCCAAAGGGGCCGAGTTGCAAAGCATAAAGCATCTGAAAACAGGACAAGAGTATATGTGGAGCGGAGATCCTGCTTTTTGGGGCAAGTACTCCCCGGTACTGTTTCCTGTTGTTGGTACATTAAAAGAAGATACCTGTTATTTTGAGGGCAGGGCCTATCAGATGCCAAGGCACGGATTTGCCCGCGATATGGTATTCGGGCTGTACCGGCAAACTTCTGATACGCTTTCTTTTTTGCTGGAAAGCAGTGCGGACACTTTGAGCAGGTATCCTTTTCCCTTTCATTTTTTTATAGATTACAGTATAGAGGGCCAATCGCTGCATGTAACGTACCGCGTGGTAAATACCGGCTCCGCGAATATGTATTTTTCTGTTGGAGGACACCCTGCCTTTCGTGTGCCTCTGTTTGAAGGCGATAGTTATGAAGATTATATACTCCTGTTCAATGAAATTGAAACTGCCGGTAAGTGGCCCATAACATCTGCCGGCTTATTAGAGAAAGAGGCGGTTCCTTTTTTCCGGGGTCAAAACAGTATCAGGTTACAGAAGCAGTTATTCGAGAAAGATGCGATAGTATTAAAGCATCTCAAAAGCAATAGTGTACAATTATTATCGCAACGATCGGGGAAAGGGTTCCGGTTCGATTTTCCCGGCTTTCCTTACCTGGGTATTTGGGCTTCAAAAAATGCTGACTTTGTTTGTATAGAGCCCTGGTGTGGTGTTGCAGACAGTGTAACTTCGGATCAGCAATTGATCAATAAGGAAGGGATCAATAGTATCGGGTCGGAGGACGAATTTGTAAGAACCTGGAGCTTTACGGTTATTTAGCCCTCCACATCGTATTTTAAAGTTGTATCTATACAACAGTATAATAGCTTCAAAAGCATCCTTACTTTTTTTCCACCCGGAAAATTTTTAAAATTGATGCTTTGTGATACTATGTGGCGGCATTTCTTTATAGAGGCCACCTTAAAAAAATATTAAACTTTTACGCTTCTCGCTTTTATCAATTATCTTTCGCTTTGTTTAAGTAATGAGGCGGTTAATTTTTTCACTTTTACTGATCACGCTGTTTTCTGTTGGTTATGCGCAGCAGAAGTTTACCCTGAGCGGAACGGTACGTTCGCAGCGTACCGGAGAAACCGTTATCAATGCCAGTATCCGATCTACCAGCAGTACTGAAGGGATCAGTAGCAATGAATATGGTTTTTATTCTATCACATTGCCTGCCGGTGAATATGTAATAGAATATTCAGCGGTTGGCTTTGAAACCATAGCTGAAAAAATAAGGCTGGATCAGAATATATCAAAAAATATTACCCTGTCCGATGAGATTAAAGACCTGGAAAATGTAACAATATCGGCCTCCGGTAAAGGCCGCACTATTACAGGTACACAAATGGGAGTAGAACGGCTCAGCATAACGGAAGTAAAGACTATTCCTATGCTGCTGGGAGAACGGGATATTTTAAAAGCCATCCAGTTACTGCCCGGTATAAAGCCGGCGGGAGACGGTAACAGCGGATTTTATGTGCGTGGCGGCAGCGCCGATCAGAACCTTATTTTACTGGACGAGGCACAGGTGTATAATGCATCGCACCTCTTGGGTTTCTTTTCTACCTTTAATTCTGATGCCATTAAAGATATTACTGTTTATAAAGGGGGCATGCCGGCACAATATGGAGGCCGGCTGTCATCTGTGCTTGATGTAAAGATGAACGAGGGCAATAACCAGGCATATGAACTAAGTGGCGGTATAGGCCTTATATCAGCGAAGCTCAACCTGGAAGGCCCTATTCAAAAAAACAGGTCTTCTTTTTTGTTGTCTGGCAGGAGAACTTACGCGGATGTTTTTGTTCCCCTTGCGAAAGACACTACTATCCGCAACAATAAGCTTTATTTTTATGACTACAATGCCAAGCTCAATTATAAAATTGGCCAGAAAGATAATATTTATGTATCCGGGTATTTTGGAAGGGATTATTTAAAGCTGGATCAGCAGTTTGGCATTAACTGGGGGAATATTACCGGCACCGTGCGCTGGAACCATATTTTTAACAGCCGCCTGTTCTCCAACACCTCTTTCATTTACAGTGATTTTGATTATAATATCAATATCAATAATCCTAACAATGATCTGGATATTTATTCAAAGATCCGCGATTTAAACCTCAAACAGGAGTTTCAATGGTATGCGGGAAGCAGGCATGCACTTCGTTTCGGGTTTAATTCCATCTACCATAAAATACGTCCCGGCGATGTTACTTCTTCCGGTGGCACAAGCTTTAATAATTTTTATTTGCAGGATCGGTACTCGTGGGAAAATGCCTTGTTTGTAACCGATACCTGGAAAGCGGCTCCCTGGCTGAATGTTACTTATGGCACCCGTTTAACCTCGTTTGCTATATTAGGCGCAGGTGATTTTTACGAGGTAGATGCCGATGGAAATGTAACCGATACCCTAACTTATGCAAAAGGAGCAATAGTAAAAAATTACCTGAACCTGGAACCCCGCCTGGCAGCCAGTTTCATCATCGATAAAACATCCTCTTTCAAAGCATCCTATGTACGCAATGTGCAAAACCTGCACCTGATGTCTAATTCAACCACCGGTGCACCAACTGATAAATGGCTGGCAAGTACCAATATTATAAAACCTGAAATTGCTGATTTGTTTTCGTTGGGATGGTATAAGAACTTTGCGGAAAACCGGTATGAGTTCTCAACAGAAACCTACTACAAAAAAATGCACAACCAGATCGATTACAGAACCGGAGCCGATATATTTACCAATGATGCTATTGAATCGCAAATTCTTTTTGGCATGGGCCGTGCTTATGGCTGGGAGCTTTTCCTGAAAAAGAAGACCGGCAAAACCACCGGATGGATCAGCTATACCCTGTCTAAAACAGAAAGAAAAATAAATGGTATTAATGATGGGCAATGGTATAATGCAAGGCAGGATCGTACCCATGATGTAGCCATAGTGTTTAATTACCAGCTTAACAGGAAATGGAACCTTGCAGCCAACTGGATCTATTATACCGGTGATGCGGTTACCTATCCCAACGGGAAATATATTATCGACAATCAGATCGTGTTTTACTATAACAAAAGGAATGCCGACAGGATGCCGGCCTATCATCGTCTTGATCTGGGCGCTACCTGGCTGCTGAAGGATAAAAAGAAATTTACCTCAGAGCTGGCCTTCAGTCTTTTTAACGCTTACGGCAGAGAAAATCCTTATGTTATTACCTTTCGGCAAAGCGAGGAAGACCCTACCCGCACGGAAGCCGTAAAAACCTCTCTTTTTAAATTGGTACCATCCATTTCTTATAATTTTAAGTTTAAATAAGTGTTGTCCATACTAAAGCTCATATTACTGGTGATCGGTGTTTCATTAATTGCAGTGAGCTGCGAAAGAGTGATTCATGTAGGCATACAGGATGCGCCTTCACAATATGTGGTGGAGGGAATTCTTACAGATGACAGTGTATGCCGTGTGCGCGTGTCTATGACCGGTAATTTTTACGATAGTCTTAACCTGTCGGGTGTCAATAACGCACATGTAACCATTACAGAAGAAGGAAAGACTCCGGTAGTTTTAATGCCGGCCTCTGAACGAGGCATTTACCGTGCAAAATTTACCGGCCGCCCGGGCCGCACCTATCATCTGCGGGTAGAACATCCTGCGGGCACATCTAACTCAGGCGAAGTAAAGGTTTTTACCGCAACCTCTACCATGCCCCGAAAAGTACGGCTGGACAGCCTGTATATTACACAAAGGCTTTTCCTGGGGCAAACACGCAATATTGCTACCATACGGTTTAAAGATCCGGCCGAATTGGGGAACGCTTACAGGTTCATTCAGTATGTAGATGGCCGGGCAGAAACTACCATTTTCATTGCCAAAGACGACCTGTTCAACGGGCGTATGGTTACAGACGAGTTACTGATATTTAATAATGAATATACTTTGAAAAAATGCGACCAGGTGCGGGTTGAAATGCAATGTATTGATCAGCCCAACTATTTATTCTGGTACAGCCTGAGCCAGGGCTCGCTGGGATCATCACAATCAGCATCGCCCGGGAATCCTGTATCCAATATTAAGGGTGGAGCATTGGGCCATTTTAGCGCACATACGGTTTCTGCCCTGAACATCGCTGTTTTCCCCGATTCTACCTGTAGTTACCCGGCTGATTAAGACTATTTTTGATATGGGAAAACAGAAAAGTACTATATTCACCTGTCGTAAAAAAACGATTTTGCAAAAGTTGACATAATAAGTGGGAGGTATTTTCGTAAAGTACTGTATTTTTAGCTTTCCCATAACCCGGACGTATTTAACTAAAAAATATAAACCAATCTTTACCACGCAGATGAAACAGTTATCTATTAAAGACATAGCGAAAATAGCTGGCGTAGTCCCTTCAACCGTTTCCTTTGTAATAAATGGTAAGGAAAAGGAAATGCGCATTAGCGAAGAGATGGCTGATAAGATCCGAAAGATCATTGAAGAAACAGGCTATGTCCCTAATAAGTCTGCTGCAAGCCTTCGTACCGGGAAAACGCATGTAATCGGGTTGATTGTTGAAGATATATCTAATACTTTTTTTTCCATGCTTGCCAAAGCTATAGAAGATGTGGCTTATAAGGCAGGGTACCGGGTGGTATATTGCAGCACCGAGAACGATGATAAGAAAGGAACGGAGCTGATTAAAATGCTGTATAAACAGGTGGACGGGTTTATTATTACACCATCCAGTGGTATGAAGGAAGAAGTGATAAAGCTGAAGAAAAGTAAAAAACCGGTAGTGCTGCTGGACCGGTATTTTGCTGACGTAAACCTGCCCTGCGTGCTGGTGAATAATAAGAACAGCATTGCGAAGGGAGTAGAATTACTGGTCCAGAAAGGCTATAAAAAAATAGGGTTCATTATAACGGCGCTTGACCAGATGCAGATGAAAGAGCGGCTTAACGTATTTCAGCATAGCATTAAGAAAAGCGGTCTGTATCAATCGCGTTTCATTTTAAAGCTTCCGTTCTCAACAGAGGATGGTGCATATGAAACAGGGATCATGGATTTTTTAAAAAAGAACGATGATGTAGATGCCTTGTTTTTTGCCACGAACTACCTGAGTATTGATGGATTAAAGGTGCTGCAACAATTAAAATGGAAGATCCCCGACCGTGTGGCGGTGCTTTCTTTTGATGATCATGATCTTTTTAAATTGTACAAACCCGCTATTACTGCCATTCATCAACCCATTAAGGAAATAGCCCGCCGGGGAATTGAGATCCTTACCCAATATATGCGTGAGCCGGTAAAGGGGGAAAAAGACGAAACATTGCTGTTGGATGCAGAGCTCATCAACCGCCAGTCTTTATAAGATTTTTTTATAGCACGAGGTTGGGATCTTTGTTAAGGCAAAATTCCCCTTTTCTAATAGCGTTCGTGGTGTAAGCTAAACGAAAATGCAGTGGGGTGAACGCAGCCATTACCAAAATATCAAAAACGCCCAAAACTTACGTTAATTACGTAAATTTTGGGCGTACATGCTTTCTGCTCAACACGGCTATTTATCCAGGTACCCGTTTTTTTTCAATAATGCCATCGCTTCCATAGTGGTGGCCCCGCTTATTGCTGCACGAAGATCGCCCCATACCTCGGCATCTCCGGGGTTCTTCCACCAGGTATAACTGAATTTTATATCAGGTGTTTTCTGCGTTCCTTTGATCCATAAATATTCAGCGTTGTTTTTCAAGAATCCAAGGTAACGTCCCCGGTCGGCGGCAGGCAGATCAGGATGCTGTATCAGTATGGTGAAATAACGAACAAATATTCCTTTGAAGAGGTTTACATCGTGGCCCTTACCCCCTCCGGCCTGTTCACCAAAATCCTTCATTACGCCATACGCTTTATCTATATTGTGCGAGATATGATAGTTGGTAATTCTTACAGCATCATCAAAATAGACTTTGTCTTTTGTAATATCATATAACTCCAGGGCGGCGCCTAAATAAGTGCCCACATCGTATGAGTAATCGTTATTGGTGTTATTAATATTTTCGAATACCCTGCCAGACGACAAAATAGTACGATAATATTTCATCCAGTTATAGATCCTTTTAGCCCATTCCAGGTTGTTGAGTCCGCCATTTATTTCATCAGGGTATTTCCTGTATCTTCGGGCAGCGATAATAGCAGCAGGCCCGTTGGCAGGAATGCCTTTTGCTTCTCCCAGATCGTCTGATGATTTACGCCATTTAATACCACCGCCGTCATACCCTGTCCAGCCTGCAGTAATCCAGCGCCACAGGTCTTTGGATGATTGTGCATAGCGTTGATCGCCCGTGGCTTCCAGCGCCCTCATATGTGCCAGCCCATGCCAGCCCATATCATCATAATATTCGTTCTCCCAGTTATTGCTGTACCAGTTCTTTTTTCTTACCCCCTCGTAAAAATCATATATAGCCTGTTTAAACCTGTTATCGTTTGTTCTCAGGTAGGCATCTACCAGTACATCCAGACCATGAGCTTCCGGCCAGTAGTCGTTTCCCTGTATTTCACCATCATATGTGTTATTAAACACATGCGATGTGGTATTCCAGTATCTGTTAAAAAATGAATTAGTGCTGCTATCCGCAGCAGCTGTCCAGTTTACAGCATAAAAATCATCTTTTGCATTTTTTACCGCCGTATAAGCATCATCATACTTTATACAGGAAGATAATGCAAGAAGAGCAAGGCTATAAATTATAGCAATCTTTTTCATGTGCGTTTTTATTTGTTTTAATAGAGCTTACCAAAAAGTATGTCAGCCTGAACTTGTCGAAGGCTATTCCCCTGATTGTCCATATTTCGTCATCCCGATAGCTATCGGGGCAATATGACAATCAAGGAGCCTTTGGGGACAGCCCTATCAGTTAAAGTTTAATTCACTTTTACGGTATGTGTATAAGCGGCATCAGCCTTCATGCTAAGCGTTACTGTAGTGCTTGCGCCGTCTACCTCGGTGGCAAATTTCCATTTGTCATCCCATTGTGAATTTTGATCGAGCAGCCTTACATAATAGTAAGAGGCCGGGCTGCTGGCCGTGGGCCGGCTGTCGGTGCCATTCACTGTACCCAGCTGTTTTGTTCCGGAAGAAGTTTCGAGCTGGAATTTATAGCGTTCATCTCTTCCCCAGCTTTCCTGTCTGAAATTGATGACGCCGGTTCCGGACCATACGCCGGCACCCTTGTACGCCAGGTCTAAAACGACCTTGTTTTCAGGGCAGAAGAACACACCCATTTTAGTGATCTTTAGGGAGGTTACGGCTTTATTTGTAAAATCAAGCGTGATACGGTAAACAGCGGTTTCATCTACCTTAGATAATTCATCATTATTAGCTTCAGCTAATTTATTAGATGCGTTAATATAATAGCTGACAGGATCACCGGTTTTCCGGTCTGTAAATTTAAACCCCCCTTCTTTCTTCAATTGTGTATATATTTCGAACTTACCATTTTCTGTTCTTTTCATGGGAAGCGCCTTTGAAATATCTGTACCTGTTTCAGAAGCTTCACCGGTAATATACACTTCATCAGGAATGGCTTCAAACCCTTCCAGCCGTTTTACGGTAAGCTTGTTTTTTTGCGGACACGTAGCAGAACTTAGCCCACGCCAGGAAACAACTGTCCAGTAAACAGTTCCTGTTTCCCCGGTTGGGATACCGGCAGCCGAGCAGGCCCGGTTAATATCCAGGTGAGAGATACTTGCGTACAGCTCTTTACCGCCCTGTTCAGAAATAATTCTATATACAGGGGTTTCTAAATTCGATTCCTTGTAAAAAACCACTTCATAAGAAACCAGTTGCCCATCCTGTGCATGGCTGGGTGCCCACTGGAATAATAAGCTGGCGCCCTGGTCAGCGCTTAAAGTTAATTGTTGATTTCCTAAAGGAGCATACAGCGCATCAACAGCGCTTACTCTGGGATCTTTGTACTCCATTTCATTTTTCCTGCAGCCTGTTATAACCAGGATGAATGAAAAAGCTATAAAAATATAAGATACTATTTTTTTCATGTGTTTATTTTTTATGGTTTTTAATGGTCACATGCCTGCCTGTTGGCAGACAGGGAACTCGCATAGAAAAATATTTATCCTTTTGATATAATAAAGAATATTTTTTATGCTCATTTCATAATTTTTTATGTTGAGCGTTTATCCATGTAATTGATCTTAATTAATACCCGGGGTTGTTAGGCTTTAAATTGGCATTCAGGTCCATCTGGTTTAATGGTACTGACCATAAATAATCGCGGTTGCTGTTAAACTGGTATTGTTCTACCCGAACATATCCTCCATCTGTATTGGGATCGCTTCCGGCAAATTTAAACCCGTGTATTCTTCCGTTCAGTACTTCGTGCCCGATCTGCCAACGCTTTATATCATACCAGCGCAAACCTTCGAAGGCCAGCTCTACACGCCTTTCGTTTCGTATAATGCTCCTTAGCTCTGCCTGCGATTTTGATGCGGGATAATCCAGCGCTACTGCGGTCCCGAAGCCTGCTCTTTCACGTATTGGCCTTAAGGTTATATTCCATTCTGCCTGTGATATTTTACCGAGCTCATTGCTGGCTTCGGCATACATGAGCAGCACATCGGCATAGCGGAACATGACGATGTTAAGGCCAGACTGGTTATTGCTGGTCATGGTCCAGTCATAATATTTGCGTACATAATAACCTGTCTTGGTTTGGCGTTCTGTTGGCCCTTTATAAGAATCATCAGTGCCGGAACCCACTGCTGTTCTTATGGTGCTTACTGATCCGTTTTGATTTAACCACTTGTAATTGTCATATACAATGCTTGCCGTGAGGCGCGGATCGCGGTTGGTATAAGGATCATTTTCATTATAGGAGGGGTCTTTGCCTGTTCCTTTAACGGGAAGCCCGTTTAATGTCATGTATTCATCTACCAGTTCCTGGGTCGGGTTATCTGCCGATATTTCCGCGTATTTTGTAATCGGTGCCATCTGCTTCATATTGTCCCAGGTTTTTAGTCCCGGTACGTATGTGATATCCAGTATAATTTCGCTGTTATATTCATTTTCCGGTGTAAAAAGGCGGAAGTAGCTTTCATTTTTCACAGTATGCTGAAACAACTGATAAGAGCCGTATTTTGACGGTTCGCTGATCAGGCGCCCGGTGTACTCTTTTACTTTGGGATAGTTGTTTTCATATAAATAGGCTCTTGCCTGGAAAGCAACGGCAGCTCCCGTTGTAATGCGGCCTTTTTCGTCTGCGTTTAGGTTATCATTTTTAGGCAGGTTACCATTCTGGATAATTTCATCTAACTCCGAATGTATAAAAGCCAGCACCTCGCTTTTGGCGGTACGGTGTACTTTATAGGCTTCATCCAGGCTAACCTGGCTGGTGAAGAACGGCACATCGCCATAATAATTAACCAGCCTGAAATAGATATAAGCGCGAATAAACCGTATTTCATCAATCATCCTGCTTTTTACATTCTCGTCCATACCCGGCACCCTGTCCACGTTTTCAAGGAATACCAGGCAGGTTTTTATACCGCCGTACGCATCGCTCCATTCGTTGGCAAAAAGATTGAGCGCGGCGGTGGCTTCTCCCCTGCGAATAGTGTAGGGGTCGCTGGTGCCATAAGTATGTACGAGGTTATCGCTTAAAAATTCATCCCGCCACATCATCCCGGCATTGTACATCTGGTTATAAGCCATATTTAAAACCAGCCTTGCCTTATCGGTGCTTACCCAATAATTGGCTTCAGTAAATTTATTAACAGGAGCAACGTCCAGCTTCTGGCAGGAATAAAACTGTACTATTGCTGTAAAGGTTAATATAATATATAATATTTTTTTCATTTTTCATACATTTTAAAACGCTACATTGATACCGGCTCCGTAAAATTTAAGCGTAGGATAATTTCTCCCGCTGTTACCTCCTCCTGCTTTAAGCATATTATCGAACTCTGTTGATTCCGGATCAATGAAGGAGTTTTTGGAGAAAGTAAAAGGATTCTGGGCGTTTGCATAAATACGCACTTTATCCAGCCCTATTTTTTTAACAACCTGCTGCGGCAGCGTATACCCTACCTGTATGTTTTTAATGCGTATATATTTGGCATCGAGGAGATACATATCTGATGCCTGCCCCCAGTTGTTGGAATAAGAGGAGCCGCTATTGGTATTGAGCCTGGGGAACCGGGCATCTGTATTAGTAACCGACCATGTATCTAACTGGTGCTTAAAGATAACAGGGTACCAACCGCCGTTATGAAAGGGCGTATAAATATCACCCCTGAGCGATTGCAGTCTTCTGCCCACACCCTGAACCAGCACTGAAAGGTCGAAGCCTTTATAATTGGCATTATAAGAGAAACCGAAGTTATAGTGAGGGAAGCCGTCTCCAAGATAAAAACGGTCATCATTGTTAATGACACCGTCATTGTTCCTGTCAACGTATTTTACATCGCCTGGTTGTGGGGAAGTACCTACCGGAACAGCGGCATTGGCTATTTCTTCATAACTCTGGAATAAACCGTCAGTTTTCAGCCCGTAATAAGCGCCTAACGGAAGCCCGTTGCGCCTGATAAAACCGATATTATCCACAGTTCTTATCTCGGGATTGCCTAAGTCCAAAGCCCTGTTCTGTGTATTGCCGATATTGAAAGCAATGCTGTGGTTTACCTCTCCGGTGGCGAGCCGATAATTAACATTCAGCTCCCACCCACGGTTCTGCATGGAACCGATATTTACCACACCTAATACGGTACCATACACGCTTGGTGTGATAGGGGTAAGCAAAATGTCTGTGGTTTTATTTAAAAACACATCGAAGCTAACATTGAGCGCTCTTTTTAAGAAAGACAGGTCCAGCCCTATATTCTTGCTGTTTACCTTTTCCCATTTCAGGTTAGGGCTGGCTTCCTGGAAACCTGTACCGGAAGCCGCAGTGTTTGAAAAACCAACCTGGTTATTATAAACAGTATAGGTGGTGAAATATTGAAAGTCTGCTATTTCCTGGTTGCCTAGAATACCCCAAGAGCCGCGCAGCTTCAGATCACCGATATTATTCTGGTAGCCCTTCATAAAGTTCTCTTCCGAAACCGTCCATCCTAATGAAGCGGAAGGAAAAGTTCCCCAGCGGTTCTCTTTCGGAAAACGGCTTGACCCGTCTGCCCGTAATGTAAACTCAGCGGAATACCTGTTGTCATAATTATAGTTGGCCCGCCCGAAAGCAGACTGGATAACGCGTTTAAGCGTACCATTCAACTCTGTTGTAGTGCCTTCATAAAAGTTTTCCTCTTCGCCATTAGAAATTACGATGCCGAGATCGGGATCTGTATATCGTGTTTTCGCGTCGAACCCGCGGTTGTTCAGCACTTCCTGCGATACGCCTCCCATGGCGCTTATGTTATGCTTGCCGATATGCTTATTGTAATCCAGTAAAACCTGGGAGTTGATAAAAACCCCTTTAAAGGCATAATTTTCCGTTTCGCGGTTGGTGCCGTTCATAACAGGGGTGGTACTTTCTGGGCTGTTATAGGTAGGATATTCCAGCCTGCGGATAAAACGCCAGTTGGAACTGATATCAGAACCAAACACTGCTCTTGCTTTAAGGTCGTTGGTGATTTTAAATTCCAGCGTGGTTCCTATATTGATCCAGTCGTTGTTGTGCCTGTTGTACCCCGCCTGTTCCAGTTGTGCGGCAACGTTGGTACCTACTGAACTGATCAGGTATCTTCCGTCTGCTGTTTTAGGAACGTTATAGTAATACTTAGGGGTGCGGCTGGCATCAGCAATTTTAAAGCCCTGGTTGGCTTCGTCTCCTTTAATATCAGTTCTTACGTAACCTAAAAATATATCTGCCTTAAACCTTTTATATTCTGTAGTTAATTTTGTACGCAGGTTATACCTTTTAATTCCGTATCCCGGGCCTATAAAGTTGCTTCCCTGGTCAAAATAACCGCCGGATATCATATAAGTGCTGTTGGCAGACCCGCCTGAGATATTAACATCATACGCCTGCTGGGGCGCATCTTTAAAAATATAGTCCATCATCCATTCAGCATCTCCATGATCCTTCAGATCCTGGATCTGTCCGGGTGTATAAGCAGGCGCCTGCCCGCCATTTGCCAAAGCCACATTTAATAAGGTAGCATTTTGCCATCCTTCTACCGGTTCATATAGAATATCTGCCTGCTGTACGCCGTAAGAAGCGCCCAGCTTTATCTGCGGTTTTGAATTTTTAGCTCCTTTTTTGGTGGTAACAAGGATAACGCCACTTGCGGAGCGGGAACCGTAAATCGCAGCGGTACCGGCATCTTTAAGCACAGAGATATTATCAACATCATTCGGGTTCAGCTTATTCATATTACTGATATCGGAGATCATCCCGTCAATTACCACCAACGGGCTGGCATTGGTAAATGTGTTGACGCCGCGTATATTGACATTCATCGAATTGTCATTCGGATCCATACTTTTTTGCTGTATCATGAGGCTTGGCGCAGCGCCCTGTAATGCCTGGGTAAGGTTGCCTACAGGCCGGTTCTCGATATTTTTTGAAGATACCTGGTCCACGGCGCCTATAATTTGTTTACGTGTGGTGGTGCCATAACCGATCACTATTACTTCATCCAGCTTTTCTTCCGTTACTGTTAATACAATGGGGCCTAGCTCTTCGCCTGTTACCAGTATTTCCCGTGTTTCATATCCTACTCTTGAAACTACAAGAACGGCTGTATTGCTGTTGAGTTTAAGAGAAAAACGCCCGTCAGTATCAGAAGTGGTTCCGTTACTGGTACCCTTTTCCAAAATACTTACCCCAGACAAAGCGTTTCCTGCTGAATCTACAATTTTGCCCTGCACTGTTAGCTGCAGCTTGTTTTTGTCAGCGGGAATAATAACCAGCAGGTCTTTGCTCATTTTTTTATATGTAAACGCGGTATTTACCAGTAACTGGTACATTACGTTGTCTATGGTGGCATTGGTGACATTCAGGTTCACTTTCTCGTTTGTAAGCGCTACCCCTTCAGTATAAACAAACCGGTAATTGTAGGTTGATTCTATTTTTTTTAGTGCAGCAGAAAGCGGTGTGCTTTTTAAATGGAGACTGATCCGCTCCTGTGAAGCGCCAGAATAGGCTAATGCCTGAAATGCGGTGAAGAGCACGATAAACAATGATAGTTTCATCAGCAGCAGAAATTTAATGATCCTATACCTTCTCCGGCAGACGGCAAGGCAATCTGTTTTTTTCATATTTTCGTTATGATTTAAAAATGTGATAGAATATTGCAGCGGTGCAATGTCTCTGTCTGTTTATTTCAGGCGAAAAATGTTGCGAGCATTTTTCGCCATTTTTTTAATTAGTCTATTTACTCATATTGCCTAAAGGGTTTATAGTTAAAAAATATTATTTATATATCGTTAGGATATTGTCAGAGATCCGGTAGTTAAATCCGGCTGCCAGTTTAAAGGATTCAAGCACTTCCGGCAGGCTTTCGTTTTCGAATATGCCGCTTAGCCTTCTTTCTAAAACAGAGGAGTCTTTTACCATTATTTTTACGCCATACCATCGCTCAAGCTCCCGGATGACTTCACTGAAATCTGTTTGGTCAAAAATTAATCTGTTTTTCGTCCATTGTATTTCATTTGCCGTTGAATCAGCTGTGTTGTTTAATTGTATGTTTATTACAGACATTTCAGGCGCGTTCCTGGATGTGGGAACAGGAGCGTTGTTATTATGAAATTCATTATTCTTAACAATGATTTTCTCATTGGGCTTTAAGATTATTTTTTCATTGGTCTTATTTCTGAGATATACTTCTACCTTCCCCCTGATGAGAGTAGCCTGGGTATTTACTTCATTATCATACGCCCTTACATTAAATGCCGTGCCTAATACTTTTACATCCATAAATTTTGTACGAACAATAAACGGGTGGTCTGCATCTTTAACCACATCAAAATACGCCTCTCCTGTAAGCTCCACCGCTCTTGTTTTTTCACCGTAATTTTTATCGTAGGTGAGCCTGGTATCAGCGTTTAGCCATACTTTAGTACCGTCGGGCAGTTCTAATGTTGATTTAGAGCCTTTTTTTGTTGACAGTACATTTTTTGCCACTGTATGGGACTGCCTGCCCGAATAAATAAAATAATAACCGGCAATTCCTAATATCAGTGAAGCCGCAATGGTGCTTATCATTATAATAAGCCTGCTTTTGCCGGGCTTCCTGGCAGAAAGCAGCGTATGGAGGTCCGTATTAATCTTATCATGAAGGTTTTTAACGTGGCGCTGAATTTCATCTGGCTGGTAAGCCTGTTCAACAATAAAAGACCCCGCCAGCACAGTAGTTAATGCATCGGCGATGATTTTATCATCTGTGTTATTGATTAAATACTCATTAAGCTCACGGGTTTCAGGAAGTGTTATGATTCCCGACTCTTTTTTTGTAAGTAGCTCAATAAGCCTGTTTTTGTCCATTTTAACCGGTTCTATATATATAGTCGGGTTAGAAATGACAAAACCCTCAAAAGGAGTAAAAAAAATTTAAGCTTTTTTTTGTTTGAGATGGTCCCGCAGCTCCGGAAGCATGCCCTGCAATGCAATAACCAGCTTTTTAGTGGCAATAGACATTTGCCTTTCAACTGTTTTAACAGAGATCTGGAGTAATTGTGCTACTTCCTCGTATTTCAGCCCTTCTTCCTTTATCAGCCTGAATACCAGCCTGCATTTTGACGGCAGTTCATTGATAGCCAATGCTATCCCTGCAATATTTTCATTGCTGATAAAAATGGTTTCGGGGCTGATATAGGTTAACCGGAGGTCTTCTGAAAAGTCGTCGTAGAGAATGGTACGCTGATTTTTTAAAGCGCTGATGGCAGTGTATTTGGTGGCTGTATATATATAATGTGAAAAACTTCTGATAGATACCATCGTTTTTCTGTTGTTCCATAGCTTCACAAAAACATCTTCCACCACTTCCTCTGCCAGTTGCACATCTTTAACAATGTTATTTGCAAATGAAACCAGCGCCGGGAAGTAAAAGGTAAAAAGCTCGTCAAAGGCAGACTGATCGTTATATTCGGCAATCGCATGCAGCAAATATTTTCTACGGCTTTCGTTCATTGACCAGCGAAAATACAAAGATCGCTGAAACATAAGACAGATAATTTTTGCTTATTGAATAAATTTTTTATCTTTAGGGCAAAAACGATTTTGCCAATACTCTCTTTTTCAGCATGTAACAGAAGCAATGGCCGCCTACTTCCAGGCGGGGATGAATCTTATTGTTTTATAAAAAATGAAACAGGTACCAGGCCGGTACATATTTTTTGGTTAGTATGCCTGTTAATGGTAGCATCAACAAGCCTGGCACAGAAAAAGAAACCGCGTTTAACAGGTTTTGTAAACCCGTTTATAGGAACCACTACCTTATGGGATAGCGCAGACCTGGGCTATAAGCCAACGCACAGGGCATGGGGCGGAGAAACATTTCCGGGAGCTTCTTTACCCAATGCTATGGTGCAGGCCACGCCCGTAACCATGTGGCGCAGCGGCTCGGGCTATCAATACGAGGATACAGTCATTTACGCCTTTGCACATACCAGCAAAGGCCACTGGAATCTTTGTTATGCCCCTTTCATTGCCGTTAGTGGTGATGTGGATCCAAAAACTTATTATTCCCGTTTTACCCATGCCAATGAATCAGCCAGCCCCGGTTACTACCAGGTGTACCTGGAAAAGTACGGGATCAATGCAGAAGTAACTACTACCTTGCGGTGCGCCTATCACAAATACTCATACAGGAAGGGACAGGATAAAAAACTGCTTGCTGATCTCTCGCGTTCCAATGAAAAAGTGCATGACTGGAAAATAGAACAAAAAGGAGAAAACAGTTTCGCAGGATATCAAAAAACCGGGGCTTCTTTTTTCTTTTATGCTGTGGCCAATCACAGGATAAAGAATATAGAACCGCTTAAAGACGAAGACACAGAAGTAACTATTGTCAACTATGCTGATAATAAAAATGTAAGTGATCCGCTGGAAATAAAATTCGGTTTTTCCTATGTGAGCATTGAGCATGCGAAGATGAATCTCGAATCAGAAATGATCTCTAAAAGCTTTGACCAGGTAAAGGCAGGTGCTGAAAATACCTGGGAGACGCTGTTATCTAAAATAAAGGTTACCGGTGGAACGGCTGATCAAAAGGAAACATTCTACTCTACCTTGTATCGTTCCTTTCTGTGGCCTGTGCTGTTAAGCGATGTGAACGGAGCCTTCAGGAACGTAAAAGGAGAAGTAGTAAATAAAGGCTTCAGGTATTACAGCGATCCGTCTTTCTGGGACGACTACAGGAATAAGCTGGTACTGCTGGGTATGATCGCTCCTGATGTAGCCACTGATGTGATCCGGTCCATAACCGATCGCGGTGAGATAAAAGGGTACATGCCTACCTTCTTTCACGGAGATCACGCTTCTGTATTTGTTGCAGGAAGCTACCTGAGAGGCATAAGAGGTTTTGATGTTCAGAAAGCCTACAGACTGTTGCTGAACAATGCTTTTGTGGACGGTAAAGGAGGCCGGCCGCACCTTGAAGAATATATGAAACGGGGCTGGATATCGGAAATGGATGTTCAAAATCCTGAACTGGTAACCGTAGCCAAAGCAGCAGTTACCAAAACACAGGAATATTCGTATGATGATTATGCCACAGCATTATTGGCAAAAGCATTGAATGATGAGGAAAACTATAAAAAGCTGATGAAAAGAGCGGATAGTTATAAGCATCTTTTTGATCCCTCCACGCAATTAATGCGGGGGCGTTTGGCTAACGGAGAATGGATCACGCCTTTTGATCCCGAGCAGCCTTATTTCGAGTATATGTACCGCGAGGCCAATGGGTGGCAGTCCACTTTTTTTGCGCCACACGATCCCCAGGGTTTTATTGCCCTGTACCCTGATAAAAAAACTTTTGAAAAAAAGCTGGACTCTTTGTTTACTATCCCCTGGAAAGGTTACGAGGCACATAATCTTACTACCTTTATCGGCCAGTATTGTCATGGAAATCAGCCGGGTCATAGCTCGCCCTATCTGTATTATTTTACAGGCAAGCAGGAAAAAGCGCAGCGTATATTAAATTTAATACTGGATAAATATTACAGGATGGGCCCTGAGCGGCTGGCTTATGCAGGTATGGATGATGCGGGCGAAATGTCGGCCTGGTATGTGCTCAATGCAATAGGGTTATATACTTATTCACCCGCAGACCCGGAATATCTTATTACCGTACCTTTATTTGATAAAGTAGTATTTGACCTGAACGGCATAAAATTCAATATCCTGAAAAAAGGGAATGGTGAGCGCATACAAAAAATAATGTATGACGGCCAAAAAATAGATAGCTACGTTATTCAGCATAAACAGTTGCAGCAGGGTAAAGATCTTTTGATTTTTACGGATGCACCGGGTAAATAAAACAGGTATTTATATAAATTTATTTTATGGATCGTAAAACATTTCTTCAAAACACAGGAGTCTTAAGCGCGGGGTTAGCGTTTAATAAATTTTCTTTTGCGCAGCCAGCACAGGATTTTCCTGTGGTACGCTGGCCTGAGGCTGAAAGGCATTTTAAAAGCGCCGCTATTGAGAACGCAATTAAAACTTTTCAATCAAAAGTGAAAAACAAAGAGCTGGGCTGGCTGTTCAATAATTGTTTTCCTAATACGTTAGACACTACTGTGTTTTATACTGAAAACAACGGGAAGCCCGACACCTATGTGATTACGGGAGATATTGATGCCATGTGGCTTCGTGACAGCTCGGCTCAGGTATTCCCCTATCTTCAGTTCACACGGGAAGATAAAGCCCTGCATAAGCTTATCGCCGGGGTTATTAATAAACAAACGCATTTTATTCTGAAAGATCCTTATGCCAATGCCTTTTATAATGATGATGCCAAAATCAGCAAATGGAAAGAAAGCGATAAAACAGATATGAAGCCCGGTATACACGAGCGTAAATGGGAGATAGATTCGCTTTGTTATCCTGTAAGGCTGGCATATCATTTTTGGAAGCAAACCGGCGATACGGCTCCGTTCGATGCCTCTTGGAAAGAAGCCATCGCTTTAACCTTAAAAACCTTTAAAGAGCAACAACGTAAAGAAGGAAAGGGCCCTTATAGTTTTCAAAGGGAAACGGCGTGGGCCACAGATGGCGTGCCTATGGCTGGCTACGGGTATCCTGTAAAACCCAACGGGCTTATTTGCTCCATGTTCCGCCCCAGCGATGACGCTACTATTTTTGCCTATCTTATACCCTCTAATTTTTTTGCGGTGGTAAGTCTTAAACAGGCGGCAGAGATGGTTTCTAAAATAGCTAAAGATGCAAAGCTGGCTGCTGAGCTTGCCGCTTTGGCTGCAGAAGTTGAAAGCGCATTAAAAAAACACGGAGTAGCCACGCATCCGCAGTTTGGCAAGCTGTATGCTTTTGAAGTGAACGGTTATGGCAGCGCTGTATTGATGGACGATGCCAATGTGCCCAGCCTTTTAGGACTGCCTTACCTCGGTGCTGTAACCTCAAACGATCCGGTATATGCCAATACCAGGAAATTTGTATGGTCGAAAGAAAACCCCTTTTTCTTCAAAGGCTCGGCAGGCGAGGGTATTGGCGGGCCACATATAGGCCTGGATATGATTTGGCCCATGAGCCTTACCATGAAGGCGCTTACATCGGATAATGATGCGGAGATCAGGCAGTGTATTCAAATATTGCAAAAAACGCATGGCGGAACGGGCTTCATGCACGAATCGTTCCATAAAGATGATCCTAAAAAATTTACACGTGAATGGTTCGCATGGAGCAATACTTTATTTGGAGAGCTGTTGTGGAGAACGTTTAAAGAAAAGCCGCACTTGCTTGTATAACCTGGTCTGACGGTCTCCGTCTGACCAATAGCAGAATATCTTAATTCGATTAAATTAAAAACCATGAAGAGAATTATTGGAATTGTCAGTATCCTCTTACTAATTTATTTGAAGGGGGCATCACAGGAATTTAAGTATGACCCATCGTTAAACCAGTACAAATATGAAGGGTACACGTTCAATTTTCAAAACTTTGCAGGAAAGTTTAACCCGGAGATAAAACAAAAACTTGTTGAAACATATTTTAAAGTGTATCCGGCTTTGGTAAAAGAATTTAATCCAACTGCAAAAAGAGAAGTTACTTTGACAATTGATTCATTATTGGGCGTAGTGGGGAACAATTCAGGCTCAACTATCCGGCTCCATCCTAAGTGGTTAGAAGGAAGACCTGAAGACATTGACGTTCTTACCCATCATTTAATGAATGTGTTGCAGGGTTACGATAATTACCAGGTTCCGTTTTGGTTAGAAACGGGTATTTCAGATTATGCAAGGTTTAAATATGGGATTAATAATAAAGCAGCTAACTGGTTTTTTAATGCGCCGTTGCCTTACGAAAAATATTTTTATGGCTATCGTACAACAGGCCGGTTTCTTACGTGGGTGGATAGTAAAGTAAAAAAAGGGTTTGTTCGCGAATTATATCAACAGCTAAATAAAGCCCTTTATGCCGATGCCTTATGGACGCAATTGACAGGGAAAACTATTGATGAACTTTGGAGTGATTATTTAGCATCGCCCTCTATTTAAAATGTATTGATGAGTAGTTGATGCTATTAACCCGGTCTGACGTTCTCCGTCTGACCAATAACAGGGTATCGCTGATATGGGCTGAGCTATATGGTACAGATAAAACGGAGTGTCGCAATTTCGCTGCTATATATTATATACCTGCACAATAAAAAATGTATTTATTAAAACATGAATTAGTAATGAACGCAGTTAAAAAAATCTTCGCTTTTTGCCTTGTGTTGGGGAGCCTTTCGGCCAACGCGCAGCAACCACTTGATTATGTAAACCCGCTGATGGGTACCCTGTCAAAATTTGAATTATCCAATGGCAATACTTATCCTGCTATCGGGTTGCCCTGGGGTATGAATTTATGGACTCCGCAAACCGGTAAAATGGGCGATGGCTGGGCCTACAAATACAGTGAGGATAAGATAGTTGGCTTTAAGCAAACGCATCAGCCCTCTCCGTGGATGAATGATTACGGGTATTTTGCGATAATGCCCGTAACCGGGAAGATGCGGTTTAAGGAAGAAGAACGTGCCAGCTGGTTTTCGCACAAAACAGAAGTGGCGCAGCCGCACTACTATAAAGTGTACCTCGCAGATGCTGATGTAACAACAGAAATAACGCCTACCGAGCGTGCCGCCCGCTTCCGTTTCACTTTTCCTAAAACGGACAGCGCTTACGTAGTTATAGATGCTATTGACAGGGGATCTTATATAAAAATCATTCCTTCGGAAAATAAGATCATTGGTTACAGTACACGCAACAGCGGCAGTGTGTCCGAAAATTTTAAAAATTATTTTGTGATACAGTTTGACAGGAGTTTTGACTATAAAGCCACCTGGAACGAAAATGAATTTACCGCTAATGAAGAAGTGAAAAGCAAACACGCAGGAGCCGTGATCGGGTTTAAAGGTTTGAAAAGAGGCGATGTGGTAAATGCAAAAGTAGCATCATCATTTATCAGCTTTGAGCAGGCTGCTTTAAATTTAAACTCGGAGATCGGTAATAAAAGTTTCGATGCAGTAAAGAATGAAGGAAGAAAAATATGGGAGGATGTATTGGGCCGTGTAAAAGTATCAGGAGGCACGGATGAGCAGATGCGTACTTTTTACTCCTGCCTGTACCGCATGGTTTTCTTTCCTTTAAGGATGTATGAGAAAGATGCAAATGGTAAAACAGTGCATTACAGCCCTTATACCGGCAAAACCGAGCCGGGATACAAATTTGCCGGTACCGGTTTTTGGGATACTTTCCGCGCTTTATATCCTTTTCTTCATTTTGTATATCCCTCTATTGCAAAAGAGATGCAACAGGGACTTATCAGCGATTTTAAAGAAGGCGGCTGGCTGCCGGAATGGTCTTCTCCCGGCTATCGGGGCATTATGGTGGGTAATAATTCAGCATCGGTGGTATCGGAAGCTTATTTAAAAGGCTTACGAGGCTACGATGTAGAAACACTGTGGCAGGCACTGGTACATGGCGCTAATAATGAAGGCCCTAATGCCACAGGAAGGCGGGGCGTGGAATACTACAACCGGCTGGGATATGTACCCAATGATGTAAAAATTAATGAAAATGTAGCCCGCTCATTAGAGTATGCATACGACGATTATGCGATCTATGCTTTTGGAAAAGCATTGGGCAAGCCGGCCGTAGAAACAGATGTGTATAAGAAAAGAGCGATGAACTATAAGAAGCTGTTCGATCCGCAAACTTTATTGATGCGCCCTAAAAATGAAGACGGCAGTTTTACTGCTCCTTTTAATCCGTATTCCTGGGGCGGAGCGTTTACTGAAGGGAACAGCTGGCATTATTCCTGGAGCGTGTTCCAGGATATTGAAGGGCTGAAGCAGTTAATGGGAGGCAATAAAATGTTTGTTACCATGTTAGACTCTGTTTTTATAATGCCGCCGGATTTCGGGGACAATAATTATTACAGATCCATCATTCATGAAATGCGCGAAATGCAGATAATGGGCATGGGGCAGTACGCGCACGGCAACCAGCCTATACAGCACATGACCTATTTATATAACTATGCCGGCCAGCCGTGGAAATCGCAGTACTGGGTGCGCGAGGTAATGAATAGGTTGTATAATTCATCTGCCGATGGATATTGCGGGGATGAAGACAACGGGCAAACTTCTGCCTGGTATGTATTTTCAGCATTGGGCTTTTACCCGGTTACCCCGGCAAGTACCCAATATGTTATCGGAACTCCTTTATTTAAGAAAGCTGAAGTTCATTTTGAAAATGGAAAAAAATTAGTAATCAATGCGCCTCAGAATAGCAGCGCCAACAGGTATGTACAGTCTGTAAACATCAATGGTAAAGTAAGTACAAAAAATTATTTCGATCATTTTGAATTGCTGAAGGGCGGCTCCATTAATTTTGGCCTGGGAGCACAACCCAACGTGAAAAGAGGCATATTGTTATCCGACTATCCTTTTTCTATGAGCCTGAACAATTAGAGTGCAAGTATTATTTTTTTAACAACCGGAAGTTTTCAGCTCCCGGCTGTTTGCTTATTCCCCAAAAATAATTTCAGCAGAAAAAAGCCCAGCGTGCCTGCTATTAAAGAGGAGAGCAATATGGAAAGCCGGGTATTATTAATTGTTTCCGGCTGATCAAATGCCAGCAGCGCTATAAAAATGGACATGGTAAATCCTATACCGCCTAAAAAGCCTGTACCTGCAATGAGCTTCCAGTTAATATCGCCGGGAAGCCTGCATATTTTTATTTTAACGGCAATAAATGTTAATAACAAAATCCCGATCGGCTTTCCTATTATTAATCCCAAAGCAATTCCGGCAGTATATTTTTCCTTAATAAGGCTGCTCATATCACCGCTTATGACAACGGCAGTATTGGCCAGTGCAAAAATCGGGAGTATGAGAAAAGCTACCGGCTTATGTAAAAAATGCTGGAGTATATAGGAGGTTGATTTTTTGTCCCCGTTTCCGAAAGGTATGGCAAAGGCCAGCAAGACGCCTGTTATGGTAGCATGTACGCCGCTATGCAACATAAACCACCACATAGCAATGCCGCCTGCTATGTAGGGTATCAGGTTCCTTATTTTAAGGCGATTGAACCCAAGCAGCACTCCCCATATGCCGAGCGCAATAATAAGGTTGGTCCATAGTACTCCTTTAGCGTAAAAAAATGCAATTACTAAAATGGCGCCCAGGTCGTCAATAACAGCCAGCGCTGTTAAGAATACTTTTAAAGAAACGGGAACCCGCTTCCCCAATAGTGAGAGCACCCCTAATGCAAAAGCAATGTCTGTAGCCATAGGTATGCCTGCGCCCGACTGGGTAGCTGTGCCGGCATTGAGCAAAAGGTACAATCCCGCAGGAACAATCATTCCGCCTACAGCTCCGAATATGGGCAACATGGCATTTTTTATATTCGACAGCTCGCCTTTATAAATTTCTCTTTCAAGCTCCAGGCCAATGAGCAGGAAAAAAATAGTCATCAACCCATCGTTGATCCAATGCTCTATGCTGCCTTCTCCAATTTTTTTCTGCCATATAGCATGATAGCTTTCTGCAAGAGATGAGTTGGAGAGTATTATAGAAACAATAGTGCAGACAATAAGAATAAGTCCGCCAGCCTTTTCGCTTTCAAAAAACTTTCTGAATAAAGGAGTTAATCTCATTGTTATTTTTTCTTAGACAACCGGGTATAGTAAATAGTCCGGACAATATATATAATTTTCAGGATATAAGGCAACCGGACGTGCTGGTTATGGAAATACCTGTATGGTCGGTTTCAGATTACTGCAACCGGTGAGCTGGTAACTTACAACCGATACCTGTTTCCTGATTTTTTTAGAGCCTCTTACCCGATATAGATTATCCGTATTACATTTGTTGACGGATTATTATCTATATCTAAAATATAATACATGAAGTATATGCCTTTTGTAATACTTATGTCATCTGTTATTGCGTCGTGTAATGCAGGCGCAGATGGAAGTACCTCTAAAGAGAGTTATGATAGCCTGTCTAATCCTTTCGCAAATGAAAGCGGCCTGCCCTATCATACGATTCCTTTTGATAAAATAAAGGAGGCCGATTTTGAACCTGCTTTTGAGGAAGCAATGAAGCTGCATGTAAATGAAATAGATAAAATTGCGAATGATACCACCCCGGCCACATTTGAGAACGTATTGGTAGCGCTTGAAAAAAGCGGATCTATGCTCAATCGCGTCAGTGCAGCGTTTTATGTTTTAACGGGTGCTAATACCAGCGACAGGCTCCAAAGGATCGAAGAAAAAATGGCACCGGTGCTGGCGGCCCATAGCGATGGCATTTATCTCAACGAAAAATTATTCAAAAAGGTAGATGAGCTGTACCAGCAGCTGCCCGCCTTACAGCTCGATGCCGAGTCAAAACGCTTGGTAGAAGTGTATCATCAAAAATTTGTAATGGCGGGAGCAAATCTGCCTGATTCTGGAAAAGCCGCATTGAAAAAGCTAAATGAAGAAGAGGCCGCGCTCACCACTAAATTTTCTAACCAGTTGTTGGGTGCCGCAAAAAATGCAGCCCTAATAGCTGACAATAAAGAGGTGCTCGCCGGTCTGTCCGAAGGAGCGCTGGAAGCCGCTGCGGAAACGGCAAGGAAAAACGGCAAGGAGGGAAAATTCCAGCTGGCTATTATCAATACCACCCAGCAGCCGGCTTTGATGTCATTAAAAAACCGGGCCACCAGGCAGCAGTTGTTTGAGCATTCATGGACCCGGGCCGAAAAAGGCGATAGTAATGATACCCGTACCCATATTTTGCGGCTTGCTGAAATAAGAACTCAAAAGGCTAATCTGCTCAGCTTTCCTAACTATGCTGCCTGGAAATTGCAGAACCAAATGGCAAAAACGCCCATGGCAGTAGAAAATTTTTTAGGCCAGCTTACCCCGGTTGCCGTTAAAAAAGTAGCTGTGGAGGCAAACGATATAAAAGTCTTAATGGCAGCGCAAAAAGATAGTTTTGAACTGCAGCCCTGGGACTGGGATTTTTACGCAGAGCAGGTGCGCAAGCAGAAATACGATCTGGATGAAAGTGAAGTAAAGCCTTATTTCGTATTAGACAGTGTATTGGAAAATGGAGTATTCTTCGCTGCAGAGAAGTTGTACGGTATTACTTTTAAAGAGCGCAAGGACATTCCTGTATATCATGAAGATGTACGGGTGTTTGAAGTTTTTGATCAAGACGGGGCGCCAATGGCCTTGTTTTATGCGGATATGTATAAGCGGGATAACAAGCGGGGAGGGGCCTGGATGAGCAATATGGTAAAACAGTCTAAGCTGCTGGATAAAAAACCGGTAATTTATAATGTTTGCAATTTCCCTAAACCGGCCCTGGGGCAGCCTTCATTCATCAGTTTTGATGATGTAACTACTATGTTCCATGAATTTGGACATGCTTTACATGGATTGTTTGCGGATCAGCAATATCCATTACTATCGGGAACTAATGTAGCAAGAGATTTTGTAGAGATGCCTTCGCAGTTCAACGAACATTGGGCATTAGATACAACGGTACTGAAAAATTATGCAAAGCACTATCAAACCGGCGAGATCATTCCCCAAACATTAATTGATAAGATTAAGGCTGCCGGAACGTTTAACCAGGGCTATGCCTTTACAGAGCTGCTGGCCGCTGCCAATCTTGATATGCAATGGCATTCGCTTTCGGCACAGGACAGTGTGGTTAAAGACGTGGACGCATTTGAAAAATCAGCTTTGCAAAAGACAGGAGTAGCTATATCTTATGCTCCGCCCCGGTACCGGTCATCGTACTTCCTGCATATCTGGTCAAATGGTTATTCTGCAGGTTATTATGCTTACAGCTGGGCTGATATGATCAACCATGATGCGTTTGAATGGTTCAAAGAAAACGGAGGGCTTACCAGGAAGAACGGGCAGCATTTCAGGGATATGATATTGTCGAAAGGCAACACCCAGGAGCTTGCGGAGCTATACCGGCATTTCAGGGGAAAAGAACCGGTAATAAAATATATGCTACAGAATAAAGGAGTGATGTAAAGACGGACGGTATTATTAATTTCTAATTATTAAATTCCCCCCTTATGTCGGTAAAAAAAGATCTGTTTGAGAGCCCTGATTACTTTAATGTAGATGAGCTATTTACAGAAGAGCAGCTGATGATACGTGATGCGGTGAGGGCTTATGTAAAAAAAGAGATTACTCCGGTTATTGAAAGCTATGCGCAGCGTGCAGCATTTCCGCAGCAAATAGTAAAACAGTTGGGTGAACTGGGGTGCTTCGGGCCAACAATCCCGCAGCAGTACGGAGGAGGAGGCCTGGATTATATAAGTTACGGGCTGATGATGCAGGAACTGGAAAGGGGAGATAGCGGCGTGCGCTCTACCGCATCGGTACAGGGCTCGCTGGTTATGTTTCCCATTGATGCCTATGGCAGTGAAGCGCAGAAGCAAAAGTATTTGCCTAAGCTGGCAAGCGGTGAGTGGCTGGGATGTTTTGGCTTAACAGAGCCCGATCATGGCAGCGATCCTGCAGGTATGCTTACAAATATTAAAGATGCAGGCGATCATGTTGTTTTAAATGGTTCCAAAATGTGGATCAGTAATGCGCCTTACGCGCAGGTAGCTGTAGTTTGGGCAAAGAACGAGCTGGCTCAAGTGCAGGGTTTAATTGTAGAGCGTGGAATGGATGGTTTTACAACACCTGCAACCCATAGTAAATGGAGCCTGCGTGCATCGGCTACCGGTGAGCTGGTATTTGATAATGTAAAAGTGCCGAAAGAAAATATTTTACCCGCGGTAAAAGGAATGAAAGGACCGCTAAGCTGTTTAACCAAAGCAAGATATGGTATTGCCTGGGGCGTTACAGGCGCTGCAATGGATTGTTATGATACCGCCCTGCGCTATGCTAAACAACGGCAGCAGTTTGGTAAGCCTATCGCTGCTTTTCAGCTGCAGCAAAAGAAGCTCGCAGAAATGGTAACGGAAATTACCAAGGCACAATTGCTGAACTGGAGATTAGGAGTTTTGATGAATGATGGAAAAGCGACACCCCAGCAGGTAAGTATGGCTAAGCGGAATAACTGTGCAATCGCAACCAGTATTTGCAGGGAGGCAAGGCAGGTATTAGGTGGTATGGGTATTACCGGCGAATATCCCGTGATGCGCCACATGATGAACCTCGAAAGTGTGATTACTTACGAAGGCACACATGACATACATTTGTTGATTACAGGCCAGGACATTACGGGATTGAATGCGTTTAAATAGCTGGTCTCACCGCCCTGGGTTGACCATTGTAGAAATCGAAAAACCCGGCGATGTACTGCAAACAAAGGTTTGATGCAATACAGATGAGTATTGGGCTTCAGATGATAAAACAAAAAATAATAAATCGAAATAAAAATGCGTATTTACTTAATAGGTTTTATGGGCGTGGGCAAAACGCATTGGGGCAGGCAGCTCAGTAAAAGAATGCATATTCCGTTTTTTGATCTCGATGAAGTGATAGAGCAGGACGCGGGAAAAACGATTGGCCGTATTTTCGAGCAGGAGGGAGAAGAGCATTTCAGGATGAAAGAACGCGAAGTGCTGCATTTGCTGAGCGAGAGTCATGAATCTATGATTTTGTCCTGCGGTGGTGGCGCCCCCTGCTTTTTTAATAACATAGATTACATGAACGGGAAGGGTATAACGGTATGGATAGACACGCCTTTTGAAATTTTGCTGGGCAGGCTGAGGCAGCATAAGGATAAACGACCGCTTTTAAAAAATCTTGATGATGAACAATTGAAAGCCTACATTGTTAAAAAAAATGCAGACCGCCGCATATATTATGAACGGGCAAAGGTGCGAATAGACGATTCGGGCCTGAAGCTGGAAGAATTTACAAAACTGATCCTGAAAGAGATGGCGGCCAGTGCGCAATAATCATTTGAATATATTAATATGAATAAGCTGTATTTATTATCAGGCGGTATATTATCAGGGCTTGGAGTGATATTAGGTGCGTTTGGCGCGCACGGGTTAAAATCGGTAGCGCCCGATTCAGTGCCTACTTTTCAAACCGGCGTGCAATACCAGATGTATCATGCGTTTGCCTTGCTGATGGTAGGCATTCTGTTCGAAAAATTTCCCGTAAAAGCCATGAACTGGGCAGGTATTTGTTTTTTGATAGGCATACTGCTTTTTTCCGGTTCTTTGTATGCGCTTACAGCCCTGAAAGCATCTGGTAAAGTAGGTTTGGGGGGTGTGGGTATTATTACGCCCATTGGTGGTTTATTTTTTGTAGCCGGCTGGATAGCTTTGGTAGTAGGACTGCTGAAGCGGTGAACTTATGCGCTTACAGGATGATAAGTTGAAAAACGGTTGGGTATAGTAAACCTTGCTGAGCCTGAGACATGAAATCGGGAACCGGTAACCTCCCTCATCAACTTTTAAACCTTTCAACTTTTAAACCATTAAAGTATCTTTGTCCCTATGGCGAATAAGAGCAAATCGAAGAACAATAGACCCATAGCTAAGGCAAAAGACACCGGAACCGGTTTTAAAACAGAAAAGGAGGAAAAGATCAGGATAAAGCAATTGGCCAAAGACGAACGGACCTGGAAAATACTGGGCCTTTCTTCCCTGCTGATCTCTGTCTTCCTGATTATCGCGTTTATCTCTTACTTTTTTACCTGGAGGCAGGATTTTGTGCAGGTATCGAGGGGCCCCGAGATATTACAGGATTTTGATACTACTGCTGAAAACCTGTTGGGTAAAACCGGCGCACTCGTTTCCCATCTTTTTATTTATCAATTATTTGGAGTAGCTTCCGTGCTCATATGCACCTTCTTCTTTGTGGTAGGTGTTAACCTGTTATGGCGCAGGCGTGTATTCTCCATCTGGCGTAATTTAAAGTATGTCACGCTGGGGATGCTTGCAGTATCTACCATACTGGCGTTTATTTTGAGAAAAGAAGAATTTAGCTGGGGCGGAGGCGTTGGCAATGTGATCAGCGACTGGTTACTGGCCTCGCTGGGTTTTGTAGGGGCATCAGCCATTTTATTGCTGGTAGTGGTAGCTTATCTCATCTGGCAGTTTAACCCGGTATTCAGTTTCCCTAAAAAGCTGGTAAAATCCCCTGGGGCGCCTGTGGCAGAAAACCCCGATATACCAAAAGAAGAGCTGCCTTTATCGCATCATGATTTTGTAAAGCAAGAAACCGGTGAATCTGATCCTGTAACAGTTCCCAAGGATGGGGCAAAGCTTATTGTTGAGGAAGATGCAGGTGAGCCTAAACATAACATTAGTTTAATCGAAAAGGAAAAAGCCGTACTTTCTAAAGAAGAAGCGGATGGCTTTGAGGGTATTACTGTTTTAAAGCCGGAAGCAAGGATAACCTTTAAGACCGAGGAGCCGGTATCTAAGAGAGAAGCCGAAAAACCGAAAAGCACGGCCAGGCCGGCTGCGGACGAGGGGCTAAAGCTGGAGATCAACGATGCTCCATTGCCCAAAACCGAGGAAGAAGCAAAAATAACCACATCGGCAGAAGGTGCCAGGGCCGCCTATGAGCCTACATTGGATCTGCGTGATTATCAAAAACCTACATTGGATTTGCTGGCCTCTTATGGCTCAGAAAAAATAGAGCAGGACCCGCAGGAACTGGAAGATAATAAAAACCAGATTATTACCACGCTCCGTAACTACGACATAGAAATCCAGCGCATCAGCGCTACCATCGGGCCAACCGTTACCTTATATGAAATTGTACCTGCAGCCGGAGTACGCATCTCCCGTATCAAAAATCTTGAAGATGATATCGCATTGAGTCTTTCTGCATTAGGTATCCGTATTATTGCACCTATTCCGGGCCGTGGTACAATTGGAATTGAAGTACCTAATGCCAGGAAAAGTATTGTAAGCATGAAGACCCTCCTGTCTTCAGACAAATTCCAGAACAGTACGCATTCTTTACCTATTGCATTAGGTAAGAAGATCGATAATGAATTATTTATTGTTGATCTGGCCACCATGCCTCACCTGCTTATGGCAGGAGCCACCGGCCAGGGTAAATCAGTTGGTATTAATGCCATTCTGGTTTCGCTCTTGTATAAAAAGCATCCCTCACAATTAAAGCTGGTACTGGTCGATCCGAAAAAGGTGGAGTTGAGTATATATAGTCATATCGAGCGCCACTTCCTCGCTAAATTACCTAACGAAGAAGAAGCGATCATTACCGATACCAAAAAGGTAATCAATACGCTCAATGCACTTTGTATTGAAATGGATAACCGCTACGATCTGCTGAAGGAAGCGGGATGCCGAAACATTAAGGAATACAATGCCAAGTTTACATCACGCAAGCTGAATCCGGAGAAAGGGCATCAGTTTTTACCATTTATAGTATTGGTGGTAGATGAGTTCGCAGATCTTATTATGACCGCCGGTAAGGAAGTGGAAATGCCAATAGCGCGACTGGCACAGCTGGCACGTGCAGTGGGTATTCACTTAATTATTGCTACGCAAAGACCGTCTGTAAATATTATTACCGGTACCATTAAGGCCAACTTCCCCGCACGGGTAGCCTTTAAAGTAAGCAGCAAAATTGACAGCCGTACCATATTGGATGCCGGCGGGGCCGAACAGCTGATTGGGAAAGGCGATATGCTGATAAGCCTAAACGGAGAGATCGCGAGGCTGCAATGTGCTTTTGTAGATACACCGGAAGTAGATAAAATTGTTGAATTCATCGGTTTTCAGGAAGGTTACCCGCAGCCGTTCCTGCTTCCCGAGTATGTAGATGAAAAAGAGCTCGAAAGCGGTGATCTGGACCTGGGCGACAGAGACTCCCTTTTTGAAGAAGCGGCTCGCTTAATTGTAGCCAATCAGATAGGTTCCACTTCGTTGCTTCAGCGCCGTATGAAGCTGGGCTATAACCGTGCCGGACGGTTGATGGACCAGTTGGAACAGGCAGGAATAGTAGGTCCTAACCAGGGCAGCAAAGCCCGGGAGGTTTTAATAAAAACCGACGCCGACCTGCAGCAGCACCTGGATATGCTGGGGTAACAGGTAGCTGTCTCAGAAGTCAATTGGAGGATCATATTGAGCTTGACGAAAGATCGATACCTCAAGTATTAGCATTCGAGAAGTTCAGGCTGATACACCTTTGAGACAGTCTTCGGGAGTGGTTGAATTGTTAATTAATGTTAACCACCGCACCGCGGCATGAAAATTGGCGTCTTATTAAGAAAATTAACCGTTATAAATATTAAAAATGAAGAAGTTGTTATTTACAGGAATTGGATTATTAATAGCTGCATTTACATTCGCCCAGCAAAGAGACCCCCGGGCTAAAGCCCTGCTGGATGAGGTAAGCGCAAAGTTTAAGTCTTATAAAACCGTTAGCGCAGGTTTTGCTTATGAGATCAGGAATGCTGCAAGCAAGGTATTGTCAAAAAAAGCAGGAACGGTTCAAATGAAAGGGAACAGTTATGTAATCAATCTGGGCGGTAATAAAATTATGAGCGATGGCACTACTACCTGGAATTATGATCCCGCTGCCAAAGAAGTAACCGTTAATAGTTCCACTGCTTCGGAAGGTACCATAACGCCACAAAAATTATTTACAGATTTTTATAACAAAGATTTTATGTATGCAATGGAAAAAGATGATAAAGTGGGCGGACGGGAAGTAAATAAAGTGGTATTACAGCCGATTGATAAGTCAAAGCCGCTGGCAAGGGTTTACCTGGCAATTGATAAGGCAACGAAAAATATTGTGAGTGCCACGGTAATAGAAAAATCGGGTAACAGGTATGTTTATAATATCAGTAATTTTAAAACAAATACGGCAATGGCTGATGCTGATTTTACTTTTAATAAATCCAAATACCCGGGAGTAGAAGTGGTGGATCTGAGATAGCAAGAACAGCAATAAATAAATATGCTATATGCAATACTCAATGATCATTTTACGGAATGCATTGAGTATTGATTTATTGAACAGAATAGATGGATTGTTACCGATAACGGCGTAAAGAGGATCCCATTGGTTCGAGTTAAACGTTTGTAGATGTCAGAAGATCTATCCATTATAAAAGGAACGAAGGCGGAGCAATACGAGTCGCTGTTACCACAATTACAAGGCCTGTTACAGGGGGAGCATGACCTCGTGGCCAATATGGCCAATGTTGCGGCCGCATTAAAAGAACAGTTTAGCTGGTGGTGGGTAGGGTTTTATATAGTAAAAGGTAGTGAATTGGTATTGGGACCTTTCCAGGGGCCGGTAGCCTGTACCAGAATTAAAAAGGGTCGTGGAGTTTGTGGTGGCGCCTGGGAAAAAGCCGAAACATTTATCGTTCCTGATGTGGAGCAATTTCCTGGTCATATTGCCTGCAGCAGCGCTTCACGGTCGGAAATTGTAGTGCCGGTTATCGAAAACGCAGTAGTAATGGCAGTGCTGGATGCTGACAGTGAGCATTATGATCATTTCGATGAAACCGATAAGTGGTATCTTCAGCAAATTGTGGAAATGATAAATTTTCAAACAGTTGTTGACTAAGAAAATTATAGTGAAGGGAAAAGTGCAGGGCGTTTTTTTCAGGCAATCTGCAAGAAAAAAAGCAAAAGAAGCGGGTATTACCGGCACTGTTAGAAATCTGGATACCGGCAATGAGGTAGAAATTATCGCTACAGGAAGTGAAGCGCATTTAGCCGCATTTACCGGATGGTGCCGGCAGGGACCTCCTGCAGCGGAAGTGAAGGGGATCGAAGTAATAGAATTACCGTTACAGGAATACCGGGAATTTTCTATTTTGTAAGATTTATTAATAAAATAAAACATAAACTTTTATGAGAAAAATTGCGGTTTTACCGGTGATATGGATCAGCCTGTCTGCAGCAGCTCAGGATAAAGATCCGCGTTTAACAGAAATCTGGCAACCTGAACCTCGTGTGGTTACTCCCGGTATAACAGCAGCGGCGGCTCCCGCCGATGCGATTGTTCTTTTCAACGGAAAAGGTCTGGATGAATGGCAGGCAAAAGACGGAACTCCTGCTAAATGGAAATTAGAAGGCGATGTAATGACGGTCGCTAAAGGTGCCGGGGAAATTAAAACCCGTAAATCTTTTGGCGACTGCCAGTTGCATATTGAGTGGCGGACGCCTGCAATAGTAAAAGGAGAGGGACAGGGAAGAGGCAACAGCGGCATTTTTTTGATGGGCCGATATGAACTGCAGGTGCTGGACAGTTATAATAACCGCACTTACAGCAACGGGCAGGCTGGAAGCATTTATAAGCAATTGCCGCCTTTGGTAAATGCTTCGCGAAAGCCGGGCGAATGGCAGACTTATGATATTATTTTTACAGCGCCCCAATTCAATAAGGACAGCACGCTGAAATCCCAGGCAAGAATCACGGTGCTCCATAACGGTGTGCTGGTGCAAAATAATGTATCTATATGGGGCGCTACCCAATATATAGGCATTGCTACTAACGAAATGCATAGCGACCAGGCTCCTTTAATATTACAGGATCATGGAGATGCAGTAAGTTTTAGAAATATTTGGATAAGAGCGCTATAAATGGGAGATGGTTCAACAGAACAGTGAGGTGCTTATAAACAGGATGAGATGGTTGAGTATTCATTTATTTGAGTGATCACGCGTCCTATTATCGCTGTTTTAGCACGTGAATCCGGCTTTTTGTACAAAAAATGAATAATTATTTTTTTATTCAAAAAAAGTTTGTATCTTGTTCTTTCTCAATGAAGGAGAAGAAGCTTAGAGTAGTAAATAATTAAGTTTTTAAAGCAGCTTTTTAAAGCTGCTTTTTTTATGGGCTGAGTACGCCCTGGCTTCAAAGGATAGATTTTATGCCGATTTTACATCTGTAATAGGCCCTTTTTGGAGCTAAAAGATACTGCTGGTATGATCAGCCCTGAATAAGATACCGGAAAAGGTTTTCCAGAAAATTCTGGACGTTGAGAATTTTAATCGGAAAAAGCTCATTTTTCGGCTGTTAAAATCTCTTAAAACTTAATGCCGGCGCATGTTTTATCTTTAAGAAGCACTCAATTAAAAGTCACCGGCATTTTAGATGCACAAATCCACTCAAGGTGCATGTTACACATTTTTATGCGGCGCAATTATCTGGCGGATGGCTATAAGTTCGGTTAACAAACCTTCTAAAAGATCCAGTGATAACATATTAGCGCCATCACTTTTTGCAACCGCAGGCTCGGGATGGGTTTCAATAAACAAGCCATCGGCTCCTGTAGCAACAGCGGCTTTAGCAATAGTACCGATCAACCGCGGATTACCCCCTGTAACTCCTGTGCTTTGGTTGGGCTGTTGCAGGCTGTGGGTACAGTCCATTACTACAGGCACGCCATGTTCCTGCATCCAGGGAATATTCCTGTAATCTACCACCAGGTCAGTATAACCAAAACTATTTCCTCTTTCAGTAAGCATCACCTTATCATTACCGGATCTGCTGATCTTTTCAACAGCGAATTTCATGGCGGGGCCGCTAAGGAATTGGCCTTTTTTTACGTTTACGATTTTTCCTGTCTTAGCAGCAGCTTCCAGCAGGTCTGTTTGTCGGCACAGGAATGCCGGTATTTGAAGTATATCGGCATATAACGCAGCCATAGCTGCTTCTTCAGGGAGGTGAATATCTGTAACTGTGGGTACCGAGAAAGCTTCACCCACCTTTTTCAATAGTTTCAGCGCCGCTTCATCACCAATACCTGTAAAAGAATGAGCGCTTGTACGGTTCGCTTTTCTATAAGAAGACTTGAATACATAAGGAATCTTCAGCTTGCGGCAAACTTCAGAAACCCTGCCGGCTACTTCCATCACTAAAGCTTCGCTTTCGATCACACAGGGCCCTGCTAAAAGAAAGAAGTTGTTTGTATCGTAAGACTGTTTACTGAATAGCGTTTTTAAAAATGTTTGCATGGGCAAATGTATTGAAAAGTCGCGAAGTCAGGAAAGTCGGGGCGCCCGGAGTCAGAGGCCAAAAGTAAATGTTCCTGCTTACTACTTCCTAATTCTTATTCCCTTATTCCATATAGCCTATGAGCTAATACCAATAGCCCGCGGCAATTTCCGGCTGCCCTTTCCTGCCTGCCGGCAAGGCAGGGTTGCTCCACTTTTTTAGGCAAACAAAAAAGTAGAAAAGAAAGAAATGAGGTATCTGTTTCTACAAGGATTCTATAAACTTGCCATTTCAAAGAACTTAAAAACGTTTTTATAGGTGCTGACAAGTATCATCATAGATTGTAAATTATATGGTTAATTGTCGCTGTTCGACCGTAGGTAGAAACCTTCTAAACCCCAGGAAATTTCTCCTTCCACCTGCTTGGGCAGGATCCAACCGGAATGACGGTACTTATTTGTCATTGCAAATAACTCAATTTTCCTGTTATTTTTGCCTCACCACGACATTGCTTATTGAACAGGTGGTAATGCCTAAATGTGAAAACGATTGCACAGGTTGGGGCCCGCGCCTGATATTTTCGATATGTTTGTAAAACAAATCTTTATATGGCAAAAGACAAAATACTAGTTATAGGCTCTTCGGGACAGATTGGAGTAGAGCTTACCCTGGCACTGAGAAAGATATATGGTAATAATCATGTAATAGCATCTGACCTGAGAGAGGAAAATGAATTGCTTAAAGGCAGCGGACCTTATGTCAGCATTGATGTAATGAATAAGGAAATGCTGCATGTGCAGGTTATACGGCAAAATATAACACAGGTATATTTGCTGGCTGCCATACTTTCTGCTACGGGAGAGAAGAACCCCGGCCTTGCCTGGCATTTAAACATGCAGGGGCTACTCAATGTTTTGGATATTGCCCGCGAAGAAAATCTGCATAAAGTGTACTGGCCTTCCTCAATAGCGGTATTTGGGCCTACCTCACCTAAACAGAACTGCCCCCAGCAAACCATTATTGAGCCTTCTACAGTATATGGTATCAGCAAATATGCCGGCGAGTTCTGGTGCAATTACTACCATCTTAAATATGGGATAGATGTGAGAAGTATGCGCTACCCCGGTTTAATATCCTATAAATCCGCTCCCGGCGGAGGCACTACCGATTATGCAGTAGAAATGTTTAAGGAAGCGCTGGAGGAAAAAAAATATATCAGCTTTTTAGCTGCAGATACCTATCTTCCTATGATGTATATGCCGGATGCCATAAGGGCAACCATAGAGCTGATGGAAGCGCCCCGGGATCAGATATCGGTGCGTACTTCTTATAACGTTGCAGCCCTTAGTTTTGCCCCAAAAGAAATTGCAGCCGCTATACAAAAGCATATACCGGATTTTACGGTCGAATACCAGCCGGATTACCGGCAGGCTATAGCCAATAGCTGGCCGCAAAGCATAGACGATACCGTAGCCAGAAAGGATTGGAACTGGAAACCAGTATTTGATCTGGACATGATGACGGAAGATATGCTCAGGAACTTAGTGTAAGGCCGGATACTTAAAGACCCTCACACTTCCTGCTTTAAGTCCCTGATATTTTACGTTTTGTCCTGTAAGTGGCGGGTTAGTACTATATTTGTTTAATATTAACAATTTATTATGCCGGATTGCTTTCTTCCTTTAAAGAGCAGGCTGGCAGAAGATTGACTAAACGCTTATGCCAAACGAAAGAACTATGGGAACCAAAATTCAGATCATTGAAGAAAACAGGGCTGCCTGGGATCTTGTTAAGTATAAAACAGAGAGCGCAAGCGATAAGCAACTGGACTTTTTGCCCTTTTTCCCGTCTGTAGAAGAATCGGTGGGGGCCTTTTTTTTACATAAACCTGATATTTTAATTGCTGATCTGAAAGTGATCTATAGTTATGACCTGGATGTGATGGAAAAACTTTTCTACCAGAATATCATCCGGCCCAAGCTGATTATATTAGCGGCGGCCAATCACCTGGAGGGTATTCAGCGTATTGTAGAGATGGGTATTTCGGGCCTGGTAATGAAACCTTTAAATACCGATAACCTGGCCAGGGCCATTCAGCGTGTAACCAGTTTAATAGACAGTGATAATAACGGGAGAACGGACGGCCACTTTATTACTTTAAAAGCCAACCGCTCGTTACTTTACCTGAACCAGCAGGATATTCTTTTTATTGAATCGAACCGCAACATTTGTACCATTACTGTAAAAGACGGCAGCCATCGTACCGTAAATGAAAGTATCAGCAGCATTGACCAGCGGCTGCTCGTTAAAGAATTGATGCGCATTGATAAAAGCTCCATCATAAACCTGTCTAAAATAGTATACCTGGGGGGCGACAAATACAATAAGGAGTGCCGGCTGAGGCTGGATAACGGCCACGAGATCTCCAAGTCGTTAAGTAAAATAGCGATGAGCCGTTTATATAAAATTGTGTCAAATAAGGTAAAAGAAAAAGGACAAAATGTTATTTTATAATGTTTCGTCCTTTAAAAAGCACTTTATTTCATTTTTGTTAATTAAAGTCAAATAAAATGCTAATCTTGCCCAAAATATATTCCTGCGTAAGCCGAAAAGCAGATTTTGACAAGTTAGAGTAGGCATCATTTTTTAACAAAAACATAATTAATCAATTAAAAAACTTAATTACTATGAGACGATCCTTCTTATCCGTTCTCTTTCTAGCCTCACTGATCGTGGGAGTAGAATCTTGTAAAAAAGGGGACACAGGTGATGCTGGTCCTGCGGGTCCTACAGGCCCTAAAGGCGATACCGGTGCACCTGGTACCGCTGGTACTGCCGGTACAGCTGGTAAAGACGGCACAAAAATTCTTTCAGGCACAGGTACTCCTACAGGAGGTAATGAGGGAGATTTCTTCTTCGCTACCGACACTAAAACACTTTACGGTCCTAAAACCTCTTCAGGATGGGGAACTGGTGTTGTTTTAGCTGGCGCAACCGGCGCTGCTGGTGTAACTGGTCCTAAAGGAGATACAGGCGTGGCTGGAACGCCAGGCACAAAGATCATTAGTGGTACAGGTGCTCCCGCAGCAGGCGTTGGTGCTGATGGTGATTTTTACTTTGATACCAATACCTCTATTTTCTACGGTCCTAAAACTTCAGGCAGCTGGGGTACTAACCAAATGCCTCTGGGTTCTGCTTATGCAGCTAAAACCTTCTACATCACTGCTGGTTTGGAAAGTGTAACTTTGGTTCCCAATTCTAAATTAGTATCTGAAGTAGCGGTATCTAGCTGGGGAAATCCTGAAATTTTCTCTTCTTACAAAGTGCTGGAAAATGATATGATCCGTATCAACCAGTATCCTGGTTGGGGCGATAACAGGGAAATGATCTTCCAGTCCGTTCCTGGTTCTGGTATCTATGATGTAATTCCTCAAAATGGCTTACCTGGTACATGGGGTCCTTCTCCGCTGAATACAGGTGGTAATGCAGCTTCAATATTCCGTGTAGGTGCTAAGTTCCGTTATACTCAGAACTTTACCAATCCTACTGCAGAATTTACTTTGACTGCAGAAGACATCGATCGCTTAACAGCTGATAATGGTGCCGCATTTGGTTATTTAACTTATGCTAAAGCAGTTCCTGCTACAGTAGCATTAGGTCAGAACCTGACTTTCTATCGTACCAAGAATGTTAATATTCAAACCGGTACTGATGCAGATGGTTACAGAGCTAATTATACAGCAGAAACAAACATCAACCTGAACACAATTCCTGGTTTAGGAAACAAGATCGAATCTTACAAGCAAGATGGTAAAGTGTACCTGAAATACAGGTATGTAAACCCTGGTACTAAAGCTCCTTACTATGAAACTACCGGTGTAGTTGGCTGGATAGATTTAACTTCTACTTACCTGCATCAATACACTGTAGGTGGCGCAACATATGGTCCGAGCGCTGCATACACTACTAGTAATGTACCTGCCTATACAACTACTTTCCCTGTTGGTGGTTATAATGGTAATCCGTTTACTACTAACAATCACCCTGTTGGTGGTACTTACTTAGGTAACACAGGATTTACATTCACTCCGTACGCTAACAACGTTGTTACTGCAGCTACTCCAACAGCTTCTCAGTTCAGAAGCGGTCAAATGAAGTTCTACTGGACTATCAACTCTGGTACAAACTCTGCAAGCACTCCTACAGCCTTCAAATTTGGCCCTATTACTTTGAACAATGTAGCTTACACCGGAACAGATCCTAATGTAGGTATTACCGGAACCGGTTACTACGATGTTGTAGGACGGAGTCTGAATAGCCCTGCAGGAACTTTAGCTACAGGCTGGAATTACAACTATACAGATATGACAAGACCTTACTGGAGCGATAACACTATTGCTGATATCTATTACAAAGCTCCTGGTTCTTTAACATCTAACAGGCCTATTACTGGTTTAGGTTCTATTAACATGACCAAATATGCAGATGGACGTCCTGCTGCTGACTTTGCTGGCTTACCGTTAGTACAGTTACAGGTATTTGCTATCCCTGGTGATGTTGTTAAGGCTGCTGCTGCAAAAGGCATCAATGTTAACAATCCTGATGCTTTAGCACAATTTGCTGAAACATTAAAATAATAGCAGAAAGTTTTTAATAAACTGATGCTTTAAAAAGTGGGCTGTACATTACAGCCCACTTTTGTGTTATATACTTATTGATTATCCGGCTAAAATTTATCATAGCGGAGACTCGTGATGGATGACGTGTACAGGGCGTAGAGTCAGCGTTATACACGCGCTGGCAGGTAGCCGTACAGACCCGTGGAAGAGGAACTGTAAAGGGCAGACTTTTAATGTGTTACAGTAACGGTATGATCTGCAATTACGTATTGCGGTTTTCAAAAATGTTAAGCCTTCCAAAGCATTTTTAATACTCATTGGCTTATTTTTGTTTACGTTTATGTGCAAAAGGCTCTTAATTGTTATTCCTTCCTATAACGAGGAAGCTGCTTTGCCAAGGTTGCTGGATGAGCTGAGGTTGGTTACTCCTTTGCCGGGGTTTGAACTGGTGCCATTGGTTGTGAATGATTGCTCAAGAGATCATACCGAACGTGTTGCCAGGCAGTGTGGCGTAAAGGTGTTGAGCCTGATCAACAATCTGGGTATTGGTGGTGCCGTACAGGCCGGTATTAAATATGCCGAAAGGAATGGGTTTGATTATGTCCTGCAAATGGACGGAGATGGCCAGCATCCTCCCTCACAGGTGAATATATTGCTGCAGGCTGTTGTGAATACAGATGCCGATGTGGTGATTGGTTCAAGATTTTTAAATGGCGAAGGGTTTCAAACATCCTTTTGGAGAAGATTGGGGATACGTTATTTTCATTGGCTGAACCGGCTGCTGAGCGGTAAAAACATATATGACAGCACTTCTGGATTCAGGCTTTTGGGTAAAAAGGCTATTGCCCTGGCAGCAGTATACTACCCGGATGATTATCCCGAACCTGAAGCCCTGGTCTTTTTTTCCAGGGCGGGGTTACAGATTAAAGAAGTGCCGGTAATAATGCGGGAGCGCCAGGGGGGAGTATCTTCCATTGGTAAATTTTCATCTGTATATTATATGGTAAAAGTAACATTGAGTATGTTTCTTTCGTATATCAGAAAAATCTGAAACAAGCATGACACGGATACAAATTATAGCCATCGTAATTAATTTCTTATTTCTTATTTATACCTCCCGGCTTATCATCAGGGGAAGATTAAGGGAGGAATATGCTATCATATGGTGGGTATGTGCCGGCCTTTTGCTTGTTTTTTCTATTTGGGACAATGGAATAGAAGTAATTGCCCACTCGTTAGGCGTTTATATGGCGCCGAATCTGGTTTTTTCTGTTTTGATTTTTATCGTTTTGATTTACCTGCTGCATCTTTCACTGGCTAATTCCAGGCTCCAAAAGCATATTACCCGTCTCACTCAGGAAATTGCTATAATGAAAGAGTCTATAGAAAAAGATAATGCAGAGAAAACAGAAATTGCTGAGCAGTAAAATGCTTTCTTTCTATTTTGCTTCAGGTACAATATCCGATTTATCCGAAATATAATACAGTATGGCCTCAATAAAACATTTGCGTACAGAAATCATAACCTGCCTGCTCCTCCTGGTACTGGCGTACGCCAATCATTTTAATAACACTTTTCATTTTGATGACAGCCATACCATCCAGGAAAATATGGCTATCAGACATATAAAAAATATTCCGGATTTTTTTTCTGACCCCACGATGTTCAGCGCTAACCCGCAACATCATCATTTACGTCCTCTGGTTACCACCACACTTGCTATCGATTACTGGTTGGGCGGAGGACTGTATCCCTTTTTTTTCCAGTTATCTACTTTCTTATGGCATATTGGATTATGTATCCTGCTGTTTTTTGTTTACCGGAAAATTACCGGCAACGTCCTAAAACATCGATGGGCAGATCTTATTGCATTGGCGGCCGCGGCGCTCTTCAGCCTGCACACGGCTGTTGCTGAAACGGTTAATTATATTATTTCCAGGTCGGATGTGCTTTCCACCTTTTTTATTGTGCTCTCGCTTTTCCTGTATGTACAATTCCCTCAAAAGAGAAAATGGGGGTTTTATATCCTGGCAGCAGTAACAGGAGTATTGGCCAAAGAAACAGTACCGGTACTGCTGATTATTTTGTTTTTCTATATCCTGTTTTTCGAGAAAAACCTGTCCATCGCACAAATAGTTAAACCCAAAAACCTGAATAGGGTGATCAGGGTAATAGGGGTATTGATGCCATTACTTATTGCTGTTGCCGTGGTTCAGTTTTACACATTAACACGTGTAAATACAGAAACCAAAGATGCCGGTTTAACCAATCCTGTGGTTTATTACTGGCTTACGCAAACTTACGTATGGCTCCGGTATTTTACAGCATTCTTTCTTCCGCTGCATTTAAGCGCAGATACAGACCTTTCTGTAATAACCCGGATATCAGACTGGCGTATCATTGCCGGAATATCTTTTGTGGTTTTATTACTGATTACTATCATTAAAACATCTAAAAACGCAGAAACCCGGCCTGTGGCTTTGGGCCTGATATGGTTTGCCGCTTCTTTATTGCCCACATCCTTACTGCCCTTTGCCGAGGTGATGAACGACCACAGGATGTATTTCGCTTTTACAGGCCTATCGCTGGCGGTGGTATATACCATTGGCCTGTTGATAGTGAAGAACGAAAGAGCGGTTTTAGCGGGAGGATGGTATAAAAAAGGATTGATTACAGCAGCATGGATGGTACTTTGCTTGCATGCTTATGGCGTATACCAACGCAATAAGGTTTGGCATACCGAGGAATCGTTGTGGAAAGACGTTACAGAGAAAAGTCCTGAAAACGGGAGGGGGTGGATGAATTACGGTCTGGCATTAATGAGCAGGGGTGATTATCTTTCTGCTCTGCAGATTTTTGAAAAAGCAGAGACTTTACTTAATAATTATAGTTTTCTTGCTATTAATATGGGTATTGCAAATGCAGGTTTGAAACGGGACAGGGAGGCTGTTGAAAATTTTGAAAAAGCAATAAGCTGGGCGCCTAATGATTATAACTCCTACACTTATTATGCGCGTTACCTGGCCAGCAAGGGAAAATGGGCTGAGACTAAATTAATAGCAGAAAAAGCACTTGCTTTAAATGAAAAGAACATGATGGCGCTTAATGCTGCTATGGCAGCCTACCAGGGTTTAGCGCTTTGGGACGATCTGAAGAAAACCGCTGCTCATACACTTGATATTAGCCCCGGGGATTCCAGCGCCATTGCTTTTCTGAAAGCCGCCGATAAAAAAGAGCAGGCTGTATCTGTGAGCCCGATAGGATTGAAAACAGCAGAAGACTATCTGAATTTAAGTCTTGTAATGTATAATGCAGGGCTGTATGAAGATTGTATTGCTGCCTGTAAAAATGCCCTGGCCTTACAACCGGATTATGCTGATGCTTACAATAATATTTGTGCGGCTTATAATATGCTGAAAGAGTGGGATAAGGCAAAAGAAGCCTGTACAAAGGCTCTGGAATTAAATCCTCAGCAACCAAACGCGGCAGCCAACCTGCAATGGGCACTCAAGCAGGAACAGGAATAGCTGTAGCATTGCTATAAAGCCTGGTAATTTTTGTTCTCTTTCTCCTATCAGACGGTACAGGTAATTAATATTTTTGCTTGCAGGCTTTGGGTTGTTTTTATCCCATCAGCTTTAGGTCGGTTATGAGTTATGAACCAATTCCTAATTTCTTACGGGTTTTCCTGTTTTAATCACGCTTTGTAATCTTTCCAGCGTTTTCCTTTCACCACATAGAGAAAGAAAAGCTTCGCGTTCGAGGTCCAGCAGGTATTGCTCGCTTACACGCGTAGGTTCGCTAAGATCTCCGCCGCACATTACATAAGCAAGCTTGCGGGCTACTTTGGCATCATGTGCTGTAGCATAGCCTCCTTGCTCCCTGGCATGTATACCTGCGAACAAAGCGCCCAGAACGCTGCGTCCGGGCACTTTAATATCGCTGCGTGGCACAGGCATTACATAACCGCTGTTGTATATATCGATCACGCTGCGTTTGGCTTCTGCAATACGCCTGTCCGGGTTCATTATTACTTCATCAAGCCCTGTCCTGTAAATGCCCATGCTAAATGCTTCATAAGCTGAGGTAGCCACCTTTGCAGTGGCAATGGTTAAAAAGCGGTTTTGTAAAGGGATATTTTCCGGTTCTCCCAGCTGCACTTCATCATTGGCACGCAAAATAAATTCTTTCGTGCCGCCACCACCCGGTATTACGCCTACTCCAAGTTCAACAAGCCCTGTATAGGTTTCTGCAGCAGCGCAAATTTTGTCAGCATGCAGGGTCAATTCGCAGCCGCCACCTAATACCAGCCTATGTGGTGCTACTACTACTGGTATACCGGAGTAACGCACGCGCATCATGGTATTCTGAAAAGTACGGATCGCTAAGTCCAGCTCGTCATACTCCTGCTCTACCGCCAGCATAAAGATCATTCCGATGTTTGCGCCAGCAGAAAAATTAGCTCCGTCATTGGCAATTACCAACCCTTTAAAATCCTTCTCTGCTTTTTCAATAGAAGTTTGTATGCCGCTTAGCACATCCCCGCCAATAGTGCCCATCTTGGTATCCCATTGCAGCGCCAGCACATCATCGCCTGTATCATACAACCTGCAGCAGCTGTTTTTCCAAACCAGCCTGTGGCTGTAATTTTTAAGTATGATAAAAGCGTTATCTCCCGGAACCGGCAGGTAGCTTTTTGATGCTATATCATAAAATAGCTTTTTACCGTTATCCGGATGATAAAAACTTTGATTTCCTGCGGTTATCATTTCTTCTACCCAGGGCGCTACGCTGTATCCATCTTCCTTCATGGCTTCTACGGTGTTAACTACTCCCAATATATCCCAGGTCTCAAAAGCGCCAGTTTCCCACCCGAAGCCGGCTTTCATCGCATCATCTAAACGATACAACTCCTCGCTTATTTCAGGGATGCGATGGCTGACATAAGAGAATAGCCCATAATGAAAATGCCTGAAAAAGGCGCCTGCTTTATCCTGCGATTGCATCAGCAGTTTAATTCTTGCGGAGCGGTCCTCTACCGGCTTTGCTGCATCAACCGAAGCAAATTTTGGTTTTACGCGGGGCTCGTATTCAAAGGTTTTTAAGTTTAGGGTTAATATTTCTGGGGCTTCTCCTATAGAGGCGGCAGAAATTTTCTTAAAGAAACCCTGACCTGTTTTATCTCCCAGCCATCGGTTGTTAATCATTCTATCCAGCCAGCCGGGTATTTTAAAAACAGCTTTGGCTTCGTCGGCCGGGCAATTATCATACACCCCATTGGCTACTTTTACCAGGGTATCGATTCCTACTACATCCGCTGTTCTGAAAGTAGCAGACCTGGGCCTGCCGATGACCGGGCCGGTCAATGCCTCTACATCATCAATAGTAAGCTCTAACTGATCCATTAAAGAAAAAACAGACATGATGCTATACACCCCGATACGGTTACCAATAAACGCAGGGGTATCTTTACAAAGCACCGTGGTTTTTCCCAGTATCACATCGCCGTACTCCATTAAAAACTGAACTACCTGTGGGTCGGTTTGGGGTGCGGGAATAATTTCCAGCAAGCGCAGGTACCGGGGCGGATTAAAGAAGTGGGTTCCGCAAAAATGCTTATTAAAATCATCGCTTCTGCCTTCAGTCATCAAATGAATGGGTATGCCCGAGGTGTTGGTAGTAACCAGCGTTCCTGGTTTTCGGAACTGTTCTACTTTATCAAATACCTGCTTTTTAATATCTAAACGTTCTGTTACCACTTCAATGACCCAGTCGCAACCGGCAATATCTTTCATATGGTCATCAAAATTGCCGGTAGTGATTTTTTTGACCACATCCGACGTATAAACAGGGGAAGGATGGCTTTTCAAAGCGGCCTGCAGCGCATTGTTTACCACTCTATTCTTCTCATAAGTTTTTTGCTTCCCTTCCGAAGGGCTGGGGGCAGCTATATCTAAAAGCAATACCGGTACTCCCGCACCTGCAAAATGACAGGCAATGCGGGACCCCATCACCCCGCTACCTAAAACAGCCACTCTTTTAATGATACGCTTCATGCTACATTTATTTATCAACCCGCACTCTTAATGTCTGCGAAATACTACTCAACAGCCTGACCGGGTTTGTATTGTTCCGATTTAGTTAGCTAAACAACTATCTTTTATGAAGATAAGCATTTTGATGAATAACATTGAATGAGGCTGGTTGATGGGAGGCAATTTAACAGTGGGCGCTTATTGAATGTGAAAGACTTTTATTTTTTCTAAAAATATGCGTGTTGATAGCAGAAGTATTTTGAAGAAAGCTTTATAAAGCACAGGATTTGCTTAATTGATACTTCGGAAGAATACAATGCTGTTATGTTGATCTCATTGGGTTAAAATCAACATGATAGGGATAAAATTTATTCTTTTTACTTTCTTCACAATTGTGCATAAATCTCAAATGCTTACAGGAGATGAGTTTTATTATATTTGCGTGTTTCGATAAAGGAGATGCAGGAATTAAAAATTGGTATCCCCGAATAATATATAGAAAAAGGATTGGATACATGGCAAAGGAAAAAGTTATTACACCCGGAAGTAATTATGACGAGGACAGTATTAAAAGTCTTGATTGGAAAGAGCATATCCGCCTGAGGCCGGGTATGTATATTGGTAAGCTGGGCGATGGCAGCAGCTCCGATGATGGTATTTATGTGCTGGTGAAAGAAGTGATGGACAACTGTATTGATGAATATACCATGGGTTATGGAAAAACCGTAGAGCTTGCTATTGATGGAAAAACAGTTACCGTGCGCGATTATGGCCGTGGTATTCCGCTGGGCAAAGTAGTGGATGTAGTAAGTAAGATCAATACCGGTGCAAAGTACGACAGCAGGGCGTTTCAGAAGTCGGTTGGGTTAAATGGCGTGGGTACCAAGGCGGTGAATGCGTTGAGTAACTATTTTAAAGTGACTTCGGTACGTGACCAGCGGGAAAAAGTTGCAGAGTTTGAACGTGGTATCCTGGTAACGGAACATAAGGAAGGAAAGACTTCTGAAGCAAATGGTACCACGGTTACGTTTATTCCTGATGACACGATTTTTAAAAACTTTAAGTTTCATCATGAATTTTTGGAAAACCTGATATGGAACTATTGCTTTTTAAATGCAGGGCTAAAGATTATTTTCAACGGTAAAACCTATATCAGCCGGAATGGCCTGCTGGACCTGCTGGAGCGGAAGACCAATCCGGATGAGATCCGCTACCCTATTATTCACTTAAAAGGTAATGATATCGAGGTAGCCATAACGCATGGGAATGACTATGGTGAAGAGCTGTATAGCTTTGTGAACGGGCAGCATACTACCCAGGGAGGTACGCACCAGCAGGCATTCAGGGAAGCATTTGTAAAAACTGTCCGGGATTTTTATAAGAAAGATTATGATACTTCCGATATAAGAACCGGCATTGTTGCGGCCGTTAGTGTACGGGTGGTAGAGCCGGTGTTTGAAAGCCAGACAAAGACCAAGCTGGGCTCCCAGAACGTAGACATAAACGGCCCCAGCATGCGCCAGTTTGTAGGCGATTTTCTTTCGCGGGAGCTGGATAATTACCTGCATAAGAATCCTGCTGTTGCCGATGCTTTAAAGAAGCGGATTGAACAAAGCGAACGTGAAAGAAAAGACCTGGCGGGAATTAAAAAGCTGGCGAATGAAAGAGCTAAAAAAGCCAACCTGCATAATAAAAAGCTGCGCGATTGCCGCTTTCATTTGAACGAAGAACCTCCTTCTAAAAACAAAGAAGAGTTTATAGCTAAACAGGCCGAAACTACTATCTTTATTACCGAAGGCGATAGCGCCAGCGGATCGATTACCAAAGCCCGGAACGTGGAAACACAGGCCGTATTTAGCCTGCGTGGTAAGCCATTGAATAGTTTTGGGCTTACAAAAAAAGTAGTGTATGAAAACGAAGAATTTAACCTGTTACAGCATGCCCTGAATATAGAAGAAGGGATGGAAGGGCTGCGTTTTAATAATATTGTAATTGCAACCGATGCGGATGTGGACGGTATGCATATCCGTTTGCTCATCATGACCTTCTTCCTGCAGTTTTTTCCTGACCTGGTAAAGCAGGAAAAAGTATATGTGCTGGAAACACCCCTGTTCCGCGTGCGCGATAAAAAAGAGACTATTTACTGTTATAGTGAAGCAGAGAAGAGGGCTGCCATCAAAAAACTATCCGGAAAGCCCGAAGTAACGCGCTTTAAAGGTTTGGGCGAAATAAGCCCGGATGAGTTTGCACAATTTATCGGGTCTGATATGCGAAAGGCGTTGATGAGAGTGGAGCATGGAGATCATATTCAGCAATTACTGGAATACTATATGGGCAAAAATACCATGGAACGACAGGAGTTTATTATTAATAATCTGGTGGTAGAGATTGATAAAGAGGAGGAGCTGGAAGAAGTGATTAGTAATTAGTGATATTGGTTAAGGTTATTTAGTGATGTTGAAATTTCGGACAAGATTGTTACTAATGTTTTGATTAATGGTTGTAAAGCATTATAACATATGAACAGCCATTACTAACTCATTAAAGAGTGAGTTGCAGATATAATTAATTGCTGATTGTTAATTATTATAATTACAAATGATACATATAGTTTTTAATGAAGCAGAAGTAGGGTTGATGCAAAAGGTCCAGGAGCTGGATGACACCCTTTCGGGAGAGGTCATCCTGGTGAAAGACGATTATGCAGTAGGCCCCATTGAACATATTTATGAAACAGAAGGCTATCAGCAGCGTCGTGATTGGTGGAAGCAACTGCTGGAGAACTCCCCTTATAAAGAACAAGCAGATCTGGTTGATGATAAGTTAACCGTCCATCATCTGATAAAACAGTTACGGGAAAACGGGGAAGAAGCGGCCTGGATATGGATGGGGCAGAACCAGCATGATGTCTACGGATATTACTGGCTGATGCCACAGCTGCGCGAATTTCAGGGAAGGGTAATGGTGTTATACATGAACAACCTGCCTTTTATTAATGAAAAAGGGCAGATATTCTATCCGTCATGGCTGAGCGAGATCCAGCCATCTGAATTCCTGAAAGCAAAAAAACTGGCAAGACCTGTTACTTTAAGTGAGTTCGAGGTAGACCCTGATGAGTGGAGCAGGCTGATGCATGAGAATGCAGCAGTGCGTATTTTAGAAGGGGGCAAAAAGATAACCAGTAAAGATGCTGATTTTTATGATGCTGAAATATTAAAAAATATCACGGGCGATTGGCAAAAAGCCACGCGGGTATTACAAAATACGCTTCACAGGATGAAGGTAAAAACAGGAGATGTATTTTTAATGGGACGTATTAAAACCCTGATCGGGGAGGGAAAGATTATTGCTGAAGGGGATGTCAATAAGGAATGGAAATCTTTCGATATTAAGCTTGCCGGCGCTTTAAAGCCAACAGCAGAAGCATCCGCTGGTGCAGAAACTACATCGTAATGAAAATTTTGCTAAAACTGGAAGAAACAGTGATGGTTTTATTAAGCATCTTCCTGCTGTGGAACAGCAATGCTTCCTGGTTCTGGTACTTGCTATTACTGTTAGGGCCCGATATCAGTATGGTGGGTTATATGATAAGTAATAAAGCCGGTGCCTTTTTTTATAACCTGTTTCACCACAAAGGCGTAGCAATAATTGTGTTCGTGTCAGGAATTTATTGGGATAACGAACTGCTGCAACAGGTGGGAATAGTATTGTTTGGACATTCATCTCTGGACAGGATATTTGGTTATGGGTTAAAGTATGAAAAAGGTTTTGAATTTACGCATCTGGGAATAATAGGAAAAAATAATTCGGAATAGAGAGATAGCCGCATAGCGGTGATATGTTAATCGAACGGAATAAAAATGAAAGAAGAAATTGTAGATAATATAGAGCATAATGACGGAACCGGTATACAGGGCCAGTTTAAAACATGGTTCCTGGACTATGCCTCATATGTGATCCTGGAGCGTGCGGTTCCGGCTATTGAAGATGGATTAAAGCCGGTACAGCGCCGCATTTTACATGCGATGAAGGAAATGGATGATGGCCGTTTTAATAAAGTGGCCAACATCATCGGGCAAAGTATGCAATACCACCCTCACGGTGATGCCAGCATTGGCGATGCTTTGGTAAACCTGGGGCAAAAAGATCTGCTGATCGAAACACAGGGCAACTGGGGAGATGTGCGTACCGGCGATGATGCTGCAGCTCCCCGTTATATCGAAGCGCGGCTGAGCAAATTTGCATTAGAGGTGGCCTTTAATAATAAAACCACAGAGTGGCAACTGAGCTATGATGGCCGTAAAAATGAGCCGATCACCCTGCCTATGAAATTCCCGCTGTTGCTTGCACAGGGCGCCGAGGGTATTGCAGTGGGACTTTCAACCAAAATATTACCTCATAATTTTTGCGAGCTGATAGACGCTTCTGTAAAATATTTAAAAGGGAAGAAATTTGAACTGTTCCCCGATTTCCAGACAGGCGGCATGATCGATGTGGCGGACTATAACCAGGGGAAAAGAGGAGGAAAGGTTAAAGTGCGCGCACATATTGAGGAGGCAGATAAGAAAACTTTGCTGATTAAAAGTGTGCCTTATGGCGTTACCACAGATCAGTTGATTGAATCCATTGTAAAGGCCAACGACCAGGGTAAGATCAAAATCAAAAAGGTTACGGACAATACAGCAGCTGATGTGGAAGTGCAGGTAGACCTGGCGCCTGGCATATCTCCTGATATTACGATTGATGCGTTATATAAATTTACAGCCTGCGAAACTTCTATATCGCCTAATGCCTGTGTGATCGTAGGTATGAAGCCCAAATTCTTAACCGTGCATGAACTGTTAAGAATTTCAGCAGATCATACAAAAGATTTATTGCAAAAGGAATTAGAGATAAAGCTGGGCGAACTGAACGAAAAATGGCATTATACCTCTTTGGAAAAAATATTTTTTGAGGAAAAAATATATAAAGAGCTTGAAAAGAAGCATGAGACCTGGGAAAAGGTAATTGCAGCGATCGATAAAGCGTTTGATCCGTTCAAGAAAAAGCTGAAACGGGAGGTGACGCGTGAAGACATCCTGAAGCTGACAGAAAAACCCGTACGCCGCATTTACCGGTTAGATATTGATGAGCTGATCGAACAGATCAGGGGGCTGGAAGCAGATATCAAACAGGTACAATACGACCTGGATAACCTGGTAGCGTATGCCGTGGCATATTTTGAGAACCTGCTGAAGAAGTTTGGAAAAGGACGTGAAAGGAAAACAGAGATCAAACAGTTTGAGATTATTGAAGCCAAGCATGTAACTATCGCCAATACTAAATTGTATGTGGACAGATCAGGAGGATTTATTGGAACGAGTTTAAAGAAAGACGAGCTGTTGTTTGAATGTTCAGACCTGGATGATATTATTGTTTTTACCAAGCGGGGTATTATGAAAGTGATCAAAATCGCTGATAAAACCTTCGTTGGAAAAGATATCATACATGCTGCAGTATTCCAGAAGAATGATGAACGCACTACTTACAACATGATTTATGCAGATGGTAAGAGCGGTGTGAGCTATGCGAAAAGATTTAATGTAACAGGCATTACAAGAGAGCGTGTTTATGATCTTACCAAAGGCGATGAGAAGAGCAAAGTGCATTATTTTACCGTGAATCCTAACGGCGAAGCTGAAGTAGTGAAAATTGTGCTGAGCCCCAACAGTACAGCGCGTATTAAGGAGCTGGACTTTTATTTTGAAGAGCTGGCTATTAAAGGCCGCAGCAGTATGGGCAACCAGGTTACCAAGTATCCGATAAAGTCAGTTAAGTTTAAGGAAGCAGGTCGGGCTACTTTAAGCGGTAAAAAGCTTTGGTTTGACGATAAGTTCGGTCGCCTGAATACGGAAGAGAAAGGGCTATACCTCGGAATGTTTGATCCTGCCGATCAGTTACTGGTAATATATAGTGATGGTTATTACGAGTTAACAGACCAGGAAATGACCCAAAAGTTTGATCCCGAAAAAGTGTTGCTGATCGAACGTTACGATCCCGAAAGCATCATTACCGCGGTTTATGCCGATATGGATAAATTGCAGTATAATGTAAAACGCTTTAAAATAGAAACCACCACACTCCGGAATAAATTTTTATTTATAAAAGAAGGTGATGGTAATTACCTGGAATGTGTTACAACTGCTGCAGAACCGGTTTTACAGGTGCATAGTGGCCGGGGTGACCAGGTGCGCAGCGCTAAATTCAAGCTGGCTAAAGTAACCGATGTGATGGGCTGGAAAGCAGTAGGGGCCAAGCTTACCGATTATAATAAAAGCATCTCGATGGAATGGCTGGAAACCAAAGAAAGCGCATCGCCTCAGCAGGAGCTGTTTTAGAAAAATGACCCTTGATTGATGGAACAGTGCATATTGGGTGTAAAGACGCTTCTATCATTAGGGGGCATACAACAATTTTCTATTGGTACAACATTAGTATCTTTATAGGATGTTTGATTACTGGGATATAGACGATATCTACAAAGCGATCATGGCGCTCGCCGCAGGTATCGTATTGGGGCTTGAGAGAGAGCTGAAAAACAAGGCTGCAGGACTCAAAACCATTTCTCTTATAACCCTGGGGTCAGCATTATTTGCTATTATTTCGTACAATATCGGTCAGCCTAATAACGAGGCCACACGTATTGCTTCGTATATTGTAAGTGGCATAGGTTTTTTGGGTGCTGGTGTTATTTTCAAAGACGGGGTGAATGTGAGTGGGCTCACCACGGCAAGCGTTATCTGGCTGTCCAGTGCAGTAGGCATGTCCATAGGTTTCGGGCTGGTTTACCTGGCGCTTCTGTTTTTGGGCATATCCATTATCCTTATTCATTTCGGAAGTATTATCAACAGCCTTTTTCCTGATTTCAAAATAAGCCGTATTCTAACGATTTGCATTGAAAAGGAAAGGTCAGATGTGCGCCAGCCTCTGGTTTACAAAATGAAGCCATTCCTGGATAAAATTGAAGAAAGGAGAATTAAAGTTAAAGATAATAAGATCTATATCTTCTTTGATATTACACTTAAAAATAGCAGGTTGCTGGAGTTTGAAAACCTACTGCTCGCGCAAAACGAGATCCTGGAGTTTGAGCTGTAGCCATTGTCTAAAAATATTTCTGGTATCCCAATCCGTAAGTAAGGATCAGGTTTTCTTTTTCGGTTCTGCTGATTTTATTATACAAAAGTCTTGTATGGAGGCTCAGGCCTTTCCAGAGCTGGTAAGTGAGCTCGGTATCGCTTGAAATAATATGATCGCTGATATACTCTAGCGAAGGCTGAAAGTAATTACCGGTTCTAAAAGTAAATCGGTCGCCCATTTTTAACATAAATTGTATGCGTAAAGAATTGCGGATGGTTTGATAATTAATGACAGCAGTATCGTTTTCGATAATCCTGCTTAGCTCTCCTATCATTCCATTGCTGATGTTCAGCCAGATGTTGGGTTTGTTCAAAAAATTATAGGCGATGCCAATACCAGCCTGTCCCTGGCTTTTGATATTGAGGGAGTAGCTGGTGGTATAATTTACCAGAGCCCAGTAGTAGAAGTCTGTAAAATGCCTGTACAGGTTTACATTGCTTGACAAAGTAAAATCGTTATTGGTCAGCTTTTCGGGCGACATGCCATAAAGCCATGCTGCAGAAGCATTCAGTACAGTTCTTTTTTTCTTTACGTTAAATTGCCCGTTGTTATTGAATAGGTAGCTGGAGCCATCTTTTGTTTTGTTGGCAGAACCTCCGGATGATACCTTTACGAACTTTGTTGTGCTATCTGTAAACTGTGCATTTAAAAATGACAAACAGAAAGAGGCAAAGCAAAAAGTAAAGATTAACTTCATACCCGTTGAAAATTTATGAACACTACTAATTTAACGACCTGTATACTGATGATAATACAGCTTTAGGGTCTTTGTCAAAATGAAAATTCCCTTTTATAACGGTTGTATAAGCATTTTTGATCTTTACTTTATTTACAGGGAAATCACTTTTAGTACTATTGATAAGATATACTTCAGCATCTTGTATTTTGTTGATCTCCGAGGCAACATCCATATTGTAAACACCAACGCCACCAGCCATATCAAGCATATGTACTTCAAAATCGGTGGTGGGAGAGGGCGCCAGCAACAGTATTTTGTTGGTTACTTTTTGAACTGTTTTGGGCAGGCTGTTATATACAAAAGGCATTACATCAGCACCAAACGAATAGCCCATCAGTACAACAGAGGGTTGTTTTTGCTCTTTCAGATATTTTTGTATATAAGGTTCAATAAATGCCGCGGTTTGCTGCGGTGTTTTCTTTTTCCAGAAATAGGATTTTGAATTAAGGGCAATAACCAGGTACCCGTTTTTAGAAAGATCGTCGCAAATGGTATTGCTGAAAGCATTGAAGCCGCCATCACCAGAAAAATAGCATATCAGCGGCTTTTGATGATCAGCGCCAGGGTATATTTTTATAGTATTGTCCTGTGCAGGAACGCTCTTGGTGATGACCAGTAACAGGATTGATATAAGTAGTAACTTCATACCGGTGAGATTATTTAGTCGGTTTCTGGTTCAGGGCTTCATTATTTTATTTAAAATAACAGGTAGCTGGAGCAGATCAAAATCTTTACCATATACTATATATTTATTAGCCCATACACTCGCATACTTTTCTTTAAAGTTCCGCAAGGTATGATAGTTCCTGAACCGTTTTAGTTTTTCTGATGCAAAACGCATTACCTGTTCTGCCGGAGATTGCGGGTGGTCATTGCCTGTTAAAGGAACGAGCCCAAGGTTGAGAAATTGTATATTCTTTTCTTTTGCGTGTTCGATAAGTTTTACAATCAGTGCGTCCATACAACCGCCTGGTGCATCGGTTGTTTTTCTTATCAGGTCGTAAGTGCATTCGTCGGGTGCAAAATTGGGAATGATATTCAGGAAGGCTTTTGTTTTCCCGTATTCGTCCTGGGTAACAATAATGTCCTGCTGTTTTATTTCTTCAGCTATAAACATTCCCTGCGAAAATACCATTTCTTCCTTGTCAAACTCTTCCAGCCATTCATCTGACAAAGCTTTCAGCTCGTTAACGAATGCATCATTTTGCGGGGCAGTTATAATAGTGGTAACATAGTTCTTCTTTTTAAGACTGTTCAGTCCATTACGTAAAGAGCTTTTGTCCCTGCCGGTAAGTACAAATTTCGGAACTTCTAAAATAGCTTCCTGGCCTATAAAAATTTTTTGTTTGCCCATGGCATTGAACCATGGCAGGCTGTTTTCATCAACGCGGTAATAAATGGTTTTTAAACCCTGCTGTTTGCAGAATATTTCGAATTCCCGTAAAACTTCAAGTTTATCGTCAGGAGCGCACACGGGCTCATCTAAACAAATCGCAAAGCCCGAAGCTATTTTGTAAGAAATAAAACCCTCGTTTATTGAAGAAAAGAAAAAAAGTTTGTCGTAATAGATCTTAAAATAATCATTTGCATAGCTGCTGTAATTTTTTAGTAAGGAAGCGGCTTTGTTACGTTCCTTATCTCCTGCCAAAGGCTTTATAGGCCTGGGCTTTAAAAGGGCAAATAATAAAAAACCCCATGATAGCATACCGGTTATACGGCAGATACCCAAAAAGTCTTTCGCGAAATGGGTTTTGGGATCTAATGAATCATCATACAAAAGAAAGAAACTTTTGAGTGTGTGTATAACAGACCCCTGCCAGTCGAAGTCTACACCAAAATGCCTTTTGGAAATAAAATAGAAACTGATGATGCCCAGCAGGCAAACCATCCCCAACACTGTAAAAACAGTGATAAGGCCAATGCGCATCCATTTAATACTGGATTGAATCCGGTATTCTTTTCGGCCAATAAATAATAATATCAGCACAATGAAAGATATGGTGGCTTCTTCATAATCCCATGCTTTGATAATATTACCAACAAGTGATAGTATACAAAATAATATCGCTGTATAAAACGCATTTCTATAGCCTCTTATTAAGTATGCGGTTGTAATAATTAGCCCAACCCCTACAAACAGTACCAGCAGCTTGCTTTCCTGTATTACTTCGAGCGGCAGGTGCTTTCTCATAAGCTTTATCCGTTCGGCAATGGGAGGGGTAAGCACAGAGAGAATATTAATTATACCTAATCCGAAAATGGCTAAAGCCGGTATCAGCCTTATAAATAATTGCTTGCCACGCCACGCAAAGGCAAATATGCCTCCTAATAAAGGTAACCAGAATTCGAATATGCGGTAAAGGATAGTGATGCCTAATCCTTCTGCTTTGTTGTAACCGTAAATATGCAGGATATAGATCATCGAAAACTCCACAGCGCCAAGGCCCCGTAAAAACGGGGAGATGATCATTAGCAAAACAGATATGGTATATGCCATAAAAGCCGCTTCCACAGAGGGTTGGCAGCCCATCGCCATCATAGCAATATACACATGCGCTACACCTGTAAGCTCAATTCCCAGGGAATAAAGTATGGTAACAAAATAGTTGGTTTTGCTAAACTGCGAAGAGCGGAACTCTTCGATGAAATGTATGGACGATGGAAAATACCTGACTATAAGCCGGTAAGCAAAGCCTTTGTTTTTTATGGAGTAATAAATAACAGCAACAAATGCCAGTATTATAAATATGACAAGCAGGCCGGCCCATGCATTATGCAATTGGTGGATATGCGATATGGAATGCAGAATAACCGGTATGCCAATAATAAACACGGTAAGCATACCTACAAACGCATAAATACCTCCTGCCTGGTGAATATGTGCCTTACTAAGATTGCGCTTTCTTAACTGGGAAGGTGTATAAGCTAAAGAGCTGATACTACCTGCCGGCAAAAATACGCTCAGAAAATTACGCTTTAAAAAGAGCTCTGCGGCATCTGCAAGGTATAGCCGGGAGCCAATGGTCTTAAAGCTGTACACATACATCATACTTTGAAAGAAGATATATATAACTGTTACCACAATGCCTATCACGGCCCATTCAGGCTGCGCCTCCTTCAAATGTGGCAATAGACCCACAATTTCCTTTCTTTCGCTTCTGAAGAAAAGATAACATAACAGGAGCGTTACAAGGGCCAGTATCTCCCGCCAGTATGTTTTAGGAGAAAAAGAAGTTATTTTTTTTAGAAAGAATTGTATGGAGTTGCTTCCGGCAGCCATAATAATATATATCTTATTTCAGATATCTTTTCATTTCACGCTCCACATCTTTTTGTTTGATGCTCTCGCGTTTATCGTATAATTTTTTTCCCTTACCTAAACCGATCTCTATTTTGATGAAGTTTTGAGCGGTCATGAAGATCTTGAGCGGTACCAGCGTATAGCCTTTTTCTTTAAGCTTTGCCTGTATTTTTCTTATTTCTCTTTTTTGAAGCAGTAACTTTTTATCCCTGTCCGCATCGTGGTTGTTTACTGTTCCGTGAGAGTAAGGAGATATATGCAGGCTTTTGACCCACATCTCATTTTTGTGAATGATGCAATAGCTATCGTTAAAGCTGGCCCGGCCTTCACGCAAAGACTTTACTTCTGTTCCCAGCAATACCATACCGGCTACATAAGTATCGTCAATAAAATACTCATGAAAGGCCGAACGGTTTTTTATGGAGACAGAATTGTTGATAGGCTTAAAAATTGAAAGTTTAAAAATCTGATGCGATGCTGCAAAGAATATCTCGTTGTGTTGTTGTGTTCAGCAGTTGAAGGGTGCAATATAATACTGCTGCCCTGTATACAGCAGCAGAATCAATTTTATTAATCAGTTCCTGAACAGGCGTATAACTGTACCTAATTTATGTTTCAGATCTTTACGGTTTACAATAAAATCCAGGAAGCCATGCTCTAATAAAAATTCGCTGCGCTGAAATCCTTCAGGGAGGTCTTTTTTAATCGTTTCTTTAATAACGCGCGGGCCGGCAAAACCAATAAGGGCCCCTGGCTCGGCTATATTAAGGTCGCCCAGCATAGCAAAGGACGCTGATACTCCTCCAAAAGTAGGATCGGTGAGTAGCGATATATAAGGCTGCTTTGCATCACTTAGCTGAGAAAGCTTGCCACTGGTTTTTGCCATTTGCATAAGGGAGAACGCGCTCTCCATCATACGCGCACCACCGCTTTTGTTAATTACCATATATGGTAATTTGTGTTTAATGCAATAATCAACCGCACGTGCAAATTTTTCACCCATTACGCTCCCCAGCGAACCACCGATAAATTCAAAGTCCATAGATGCAATAACCATTTCTTCACCATCTACCTTACCAACAGCTACCCGTATGGAATCGCTGAGATTGCTGTTGCTCCAGATGTCTTCGAGTCTTTTTTTGTAAGGTTTCAGATCGGTGAAACCTAAAAGATCTTTACTTTTTATATTGGTGAAGAGTTCCTCGTACTCGTTATTATCAAAAAGCACTTCAAAATACTGGCTACTGTTCAGCCGGTGATGGTATCCACATTTAGGGCATACATATAACTGCTCCTTCAATTCTATAAAAGTGGAAATGTAGTTGCATTCGGGGCACTTGGTCCAAAGGCCTTCCTGCGTTTCTTTTTTCTCTGAAGTCTTCGTTAGTATGCCTTTTTTGATCCTTCTGAACCAGCCTGTTTTCTGATCTTTACCTTCTTCTCCGGCCAGGTCGGCATCAAAATCTTCTATCTCTTCAGCCATATTTATTATTGAATATGTTTAGATGAAACACAAATATAAGAATTGTAATGTACATAGGTATATAATGTGCCGTGGAAGGAATATGGGCAGATAAGCTGCATTGCCGCCTTATTCATAACGTAATGCCTCGATAGGATTAAGCTTACCGGCTTTTATGGCGGGATACAAGCCTGCCAGCAGGCCAACGCCGCTGCAAATTAGTATGCCGTATATTACCCATCCCCAGGGCACTACAAAGCCGGTGCCAAGCACTATTGCGAAGCTATTGCCTACCAATATCCCTAAAATAATCCCAAATAATGCTCCCAATACGCTGATAATTACGGCTTCCAGCAAAAACTGTCTTTTTACCACTGCGCTTTTGCCACCAATAGCCTTAATGAGGCCTACTTCTTTGGTGCGCTCTGCCACGCTTACCAGCATGATATTCATGAGGCCAATTGCGGCCCCGATCAGTGTAATGAGGCCAATTACAGTAGCGGAGATGGTAAGGAAGCCCAGGCTGTTCATGGCGCGCTCTACAATACTGTCACTTTTATCTAAAACGAAGTTACTTTCTTCGGTAATGCTATTTTTTCTTATGCCCCTGAACAATGCTTCAGCTTCTCCCATAGCTTCGTTCATATTGCTGATATCGTTTACTTTTACAGCCAGCACATAAGATGAGTTATCTCCCGAAAAGTTTTTAGCAAGATTGCGATAGCTGATAATAGCCATATTGTCCCGGCTAAAGCCAAAGGTAGAGCCACGGCTTTCTAAAACACCCAGTACCAGGTAGGGCAGGTTATTAATGCGAATGGTTTTACCCACTGCTTTGCCAACCGATTCATTAAAAAACTTTTTGGCTACGTCGTATCCCAATATACAAACGTTCTGGCCATTTCTTACTTCCTGCAGCGTAAGATTCCGCCCTTCCGACAGGGTATAGCCGTTGAGGTCGAGGTATTTTTCATCGCCTCCGAACAGGGTCACATTCGGGCTGGTTTTTTTATCGGAAAAAGAAACAACAGCGCTGCTGCTGCCATACACTGATATACTGCTAATGGCTCCCGGAAAAAAATAATGACTGGCAAAATATTCTGCCTCATTTTTTGTGATCAGCTTGCCCAGATTTGATTTTTTTTCTTTCTTCCCTTTTTGGGTTACTGTAAGATCTCTGTTACCGCCACCGCCTATCCGTATATTTCTCTCTTTAAATCGTATAGTGAAAGCATTGGCCCCCATACTGGAGAAGCTCTCGGTAAATTTCTGGTTCATGGCTTTTATGGCGGTAATAATGCCTATCAGGGCCATAATCCCAAATGAGATAATAGCTACGGTAAGCGCAGTGCGCAATGTATTACCTTTAACGGTACGAAAAGCTAAAAGAAAAGTATCACTGAATTTCATGTCGCGGTACCTGGTGCGGTAAAGCTAACCGCATAAAATAATAACAGCAAATTTAATATTTGACCAGGTATATTTATTCAATTAAATTGCTGATCAAATGTTACTGCAATGGCTTACGACAATAATCTTTCGGATCGGGTAAGGGAATATCTGAATAATGTTCCGGGTATCGCAATAGAAGAAAAAGCGATGTTTGGCGGGCTCGCGTTTATGATTAATGGTAAGATGTGCATCAATGTTGGAGACGGTTTGCTGATGTGCCGTTTTGCCCCCGAATTAACAGAAGCGCTATCTGAACGAAACGGATTTCTGCCGATGAAAATGAAAGGAAAGGAATATAAAGGGTACTGCTATGTAGCGCCTCACGGATATAAGAGTAAAAAGGATTTTGAATTTTGGCTGAAGCTGTGCCTCGATTTTAATGAAAGGGCAGAAGCATCAAAAAAGCGAAAAAGATAATAGTTTACAATCATTCAGTGAATAAGATAGCGGTTCTGTCTTGGCTGTTGTGATTAGAGCTAAAGCGGCTGCCGGTGCAGGTTTATCTTTTGTTCAACTATATAAAACTTTTAGTCTAAAAACAAACCTAATATTTGTGCTAAGTTAGTGATGAACGGTTTTGTACTTGATATTAGTAAAGTACCTTACAGGATAAACGCCTCAGTGCACTCCTTTCGGAGTTTCAGCTTGCCTGCCCTTGGTTTTATAATTCTTTCAGTCCTTCAGGCTTGTTGCCTGGTTATTAGTAAATCCCTAAACAGTGCAATGATTATAAAATGTATAGCACCCTGCTTAAATCCTGAAAGGGAGATTATTTGACCGTATGAATGGCTTTAGGCTTGAATGTAAGACATGTTTGCTCTGCAGGCGCTTATGACAGGGCATACGTATAACAGGCGATTTCAATAAAAAAAGGAGCTGCAGAAAAGCATGCTCCTTTTTTCGTTATCATAAGAAGAAGTTTATAAGCATATGTTTAGTTCCATCCTGTATTTTGATTGAGTATAGCCGGATTGGCCTGCATCTCACCCAGCGGAATGGGCCATAGCAAAGCATGTTCAGGAATAGCCCCGGCTTTGGTAACACCCTCCGGCTTGTTCTGGATCGTTGCTGTAGAAAATGGCACCCATTTCAGCTTGCCTGATTGTGCGCCGTCTGCTTCAGGATAAAGACGTGTGCGCCGGATGTCGTCCCATATTTTAAACTCTAATGGAAGTTCATGGAAGCGCTCGGTCAATATAGCCTGTAATAAAGCGTCGCCTGAGGCGGTTTCGTCAGGCAGTCCGGCGCGTTTGCGCACCTGGTTCAGGTAACCTCTGGCATCCCCTTCCTGTCCCGACCTTGCCAGGCCTTCAGCTGCGATCAGCAGTATCTCGGCATAACGGATCATAGGCATATTGTAATCGCCATCACGCCCGTTTTTCAGCGATCCTTCATCAAACCAGGCCCAGTTCCCGGCATTGTTCAGCGTATGTGTAAGGCCGGTAGCATCAGTATAATTACGGAAGAAGAATTGTTTTTCCTTGTTGCGGATGTCGGCCGGGGCGTAGCTGTTAAGCAGCATGTTACAAGGCAGGTAGGCATTATACAATACATCTCCCCCAGGCTTAAATACACTATTGTTGTTAGCGTCTTTCCACTGGAAAGCATCGGCGCCTATGGAGCGGCATGCGTAAGAATTTCCTACATTATAGCTTGTCATATTGTACTCTTTGGCATAGATGATTTCGGTATTGGCTGCTGTTTCGTTTGTTTTAATGATATTAAATGCAGAGTTAAGATCAGCAGTGGTACCATTGGGATGAATCAGGGCATGTTTACCGCCTGTTATCACCTTTTTAGCCATATCAGCCGCCTTACTGTAGTATTCCGCCCCGCCGTTGAGCGGCGCGCCCGCCCATTGCAGGTACACCTGCGCCAGCAGGGATTGTGCCATGGGTTTGGTAACATAGCAGCCGTTGGCATAGAAGGATTTTTCGGGCAGCGTGCTTCCATCAGCAATGCTAAGCAGGTCCTGCTCAATAAACTTATAGATATTTGCCGAGGCAGTGCGTTCTTTATAAATACCTTCTGTAGACGTAAAAGGCGCATCTATGAGCGGCACATCGCCGAAATCCTTAACCAGCGAAAAATAAGCCAGGGCACGGAAGAACTTTCCCTGTGATACATAATTATCGATCGTGGCCTGGTCCAGCACACTGGTCATTGTGGGGATATTGGCGATAACGAAATTAGCACGTGAAATACCGATATAGTACTCGCTCCACAATTTAGCGGCGGTGGAGTTGAACGACTCTATATTGAAAGTACAGTTTTCAGATGCGTTTGTAAATGTTCTGTCCTTACGTTTATCTACAAATAACCCGGACATGATACCGCCCCACATGGTAGCCTTGGGAGTCCAGCCCCCATCTACATCTATATTGTTCAGGTAGGGGACACCGCCAAAATAAAGCCCGTTTACTGCCGATTGCGCATCAGCCGGGGTTTTCCAGAATTGCCCGGCGATCTTCGTATCCAGCGGGTTTTCTTCCAAAAATTTGTTGCATGAGCCCATAAGTAAAGAAAAGGAGATCATACAAAGAATTGCTATATATATTTTATTTGCTTTCATGTGTATATTTTTTATTACCATGAATTAAAATGTTACATTAACTCCGAACGTAAATGTTCTAGGGCGCGGGTAGGTGAAGAACTGACGGTTCGCTCCCCACTTGTTGTCGCCCAGGCGTGATGAGTTGTCCGGGTCATATCCCAGGTATTCGGATGAAGTTATCAGGAATGCATTGTTCACATTAGCATATAAACGGAATGATGAAAGGCCGGCTTTCCTGATAGCGTTTGGCGTAAAAGTGTAACCCAGCTGGAACAGATTACCGCGCAGGTAAGAGCCATCTGCAACCCATGTATCATCTGCATTGGCATTGCTACCCATACCGAAATTTGCCAGGCGTATAGCCTGTGCTTTGCCGTCAGGGTTGAGCGTGGGATGCCATGCTTCCTGGTAAAGACGGTCAATACCGCTTGTCAGGAAACGCCCTTCTGTTGAGTGGAAAAATTCCTGCATCACTTCCACTCCCCATGTGTACTGTAAATCAACAGTCAGATCAAAGCCTCTGTAGTTGAACGTGTTGATGAACGAGCCCATCCAGCGGGGCAAGCCGTGGCCGATAACCTGGCGGTCTTTATAGGTAACCTTTTCACCAATAATGCCGGGAATATTCATGGTTTGAGGATCCCAGTTAGATGGAACTCCATCATAGATGCCTGCACGCTTGTAACCATAGAACGCAGAAAGCTCATCACCTTCACGGATAAGTATGTCGTAGCCAACAAAGCCATCAGTAGTGATCTGGCGCTTACCTGTAATGGGATCAGTAGACGCTTTTTCATCCAGTTTTTCCACACGGCTTTTGTTATAGCCTAAGTTAATAGTTGAGGTCCATTGGAAATCATTGCTCTGCACCGGGTATGCGGTAAGTAATATATCTACACCGCGGTTGGAAACAGACCCAATGTTTTCTGTTACAGACGAGAAACCAACTGAAGGAGGGAGCGGGCGGCTCAGCAGCAGGTCTTTGGTATTTTTATAATAATAGGAAAGCTCCAGGTTGAGGCGGTTATTAAACAAACCGAGATCAACTCCTGCATCCCATTGAGTGGTTCTTTCCCATCTTAAATCAGGATTGGGCATATTGCTTAAATAAGAAACTACACGCAATGCATCGCCTATGATAGTATTGGATTGCCCTATACGAGCTAAGGATGCATAGGTCCCAATCTCAGAGTTACCCGTTGCACCAATTGAGGAATGCAGCTTCAGTCTGCTGATGCCATGAACGTTTTGCATAAACTTTTCATTGGAAATCAGCCAGCCCAGGCCTAATGACGGGAAGAACCCATATTTGTTGTTGGGTCCGAACTTGGAGGAGCCATCGTAACGTCCTGTAAGGGTAGCCATGTATTTCCTGTCGTAAGAATAAGCCGCACGAAAGAAATAAGAGTTCATGGCCCATTTGTCATAATCGCTTCCTACAGTAGGGCGATTGGTGCCTCTTCCCATATTGTAGAATCCAAAGTAATCATCTACATATTTACTATCGGAGGCCGAAAAATAATTGTAAGTATTTTCCTGCCAGGATATACCTGCCATTGCGTTGAGCGAATGGTTACCGATGAGTTTTTTATAAGTAAGGTAGGTTTCTTCCTGCCAGTAAAATGTTGAGGAGTGCGATGCCGAAGCTGATCCTTCGGAGTTTTGGTTGATTAGTGGGCGTGGAGTGAACGGGGTATAATTGACGGCGCGGTTATTATGATAATCCACACCAAACTGGGTTTTCAGTTCCAGGTCTTTTGTAAGATGGAATGTCAGGGCCGCGTTACCAAAAACCTGTGTGCGATATTGCATGGCTTGCATCCGTTCCAGCAATTCAACAGGATTGCCCACACCTTCGGGCTGAAATCCCTGTGTGGCGCCGCCGGGATTATTTTTATCTATGGGAATAGCTGTTGTTTTGATATCGTTCGTTTGTGCATATTGCCCATTGGGTAACCTCACGGGCAGGAAAGGCAATTGTTCTACCATCGTACGCAATGCACCCTGACCGTAAGGGTTGTCTGAAGTTCTGTTGCCCCAGGTATGGTTTACCAGTAAATTAACAGACGTTGATAGCCAATCGGTCGGCTTATCGTCATAAGCCAGCTTTGCATTGAGACGTTTGAAATAAGAGTTGAGCAATACACCCTGCTGATCGGTATAGTTTAAAAAGGCACCCACCGAGGCATTTTCCATACTCCGCTGAATGTTGATTTGATGGTTGTGAGATACAGCGGTACGGGAAGCCTCTTTTTGCCAGTCTGTATTGTATTTGGGCGAACCATCGGTATTGAACAGGTCGGGATCTGTAAATATCTTCGATAAATCGGTGGTAAAGTTCCTGCCCTGCCATGCGTTGGCGTTTTCCAGTCCTTGTTTAAACGTTGCCATCCATTCATTGGCATCCATCACATCCATATACTTTGCCATTGTACCAACAGAGATTGAACCATCGTAAGAGATTTGCGCATTTTTTCCACCTCTGCCGGAGGCGCCACGTTTGGTAGTTACCAGCACAACGCCATTAGCGCCACGGGCACCATAAATGGCAGCCGATGAGGCATCTTTTAAAACTTCGATAGACTCGATGTCATTCGGATTGAGAAACTGGAAGTTCTGCATAACCACTCCATCCACTACATATAATGGATTTGCCGAAGCATTGATGGTAGCAAGACCGCGGATGATAACACGCATTTCTCCACCGGGTTGTCCTGTATTAGAAAAAATATTCACCCCCGCAGCTTTACCCTTCAGCCCTTCCAAGGCGTTAAAAGACTGGGCCTTGATAATGTCGCTGCCTTTAGCAGTAGCAATAGAGCCTGTTAAATCTGATTTACGCATGGTGCCATAACCTACCACTACCACCTCCTCCAGCTTGTTTTCAATAGGAATAAGTGCAACTGTTATGGGCTGGCCTGATACTGTTACCTCTTGTTCTGTGTATCCAATGCTCGAAATAATCAGCACGTCTCCTTTGTTCGCATTGATGGAGAAGCTACCATCTGATGAAGTGGTAGTGCCAATGGTAGAGCCTTTGATGGTAACGGAGGCGCCCGCAATAGGCTCTCCCTTTTCATTGAGAATAGTTCCCGTAATGGTTTCCGCCACAGCAGATGGTTTCATAATAACCACTTCATCTACCGGGGAAATGACTACATTGGTTTTTTTGTAGGTTTTCCAACGCAGGGGATAATCTTCAAAGATTTTGGACATAACCTCGTCTATATTGGCATTGACAACATTGATGGAAACAATCATTTCTGAGGGTAGTACATCATTGGAATAACTGAAACGGTAAGACGATGTTTTTTCTATGCGGTTCAAAATATCCGCTACGGTAAGGTTGTCTGCCTTCAGGCTAATTCGCTTTTGAGCAAAATTAGTGGCCGACACTTGCAAGGCAATTATCAGGAATAACAGGGACAATTTCATATAAAGAAGCATTCTTCTAAAAAGCATAGCGCTGGCTACGCCCCAATGAACATTTTTTTGCATATTTTCGTTTTGCAATTAATAAATCACATTAAGGTCTCAAACTCAATGTGTGATTGTAATGCTGGAAAGGGGAATGTTAGCGCATGCTCCTTTCCTTTCTTTTGGGGTGGTATGTTAACTTGTATTAATAAGCATGGGCAATCGTTTTAAGGTTTTTTATTCAATCATTAGTGTGTCTTTGGATATGACCCTGTAGTTGATGTCTTTTGAAAGTTTTATTATCTGCATAATCTCGTTCAAATCATAGTTGTCGTTGTGGAGCGTGTACTTATAATTTTTCACGGCCTCATTCCCGAAAATGATGGTGGTTTTAAACTCCCGCTCAAGCTCTTTGGCTATCTGGCTCAGCGGCTTGTTCACAAAGCTGAATTTGTTATCCAACCAGGCAAGCTCTGCTATAGTGCTGTCTTTTAATGCGATGCGCGTGAGCTTGAAAATATCTTCTTCCCCATTCATCGGCTTCTCTTTAGTGTTTTTTGAAAGGCCGCTTTTGGAGATGACTATTTTTTCTGAAGCATTCAGGATCACCCGGTTGTTTTTTTCATCATCAAAAGTCAGTTCTATTTTACCCCTGATGAGCGAGGTTTCCATTAAATCTTCCTGGGGATAATTGCGCACATTGAAAGCGGTACCCAATACTTTTATGTCAGTTTTTTCTATATGGACAATAAACGGTTTTTCACTGTCATGTTTTACATCAAAAAAAGCTTCTCCCGTTAACCTTACCTCGCGTGTGCGCTGGTTAAACCTGTTGTCATAAGTAAGACGGCTATCTGAGTTGAGCACAACCAATGTACTATCCGGCAACATTACTTTCGATTTTGAACCTTTTTCAGTAGCTACCTCGTTTTTGAAATTGTCCGAAGCTTTTGGGGGCTTCGTATTTAATATAAAAAGGTAATAGCTTGAAAAAGTCAGAACAATCAATGCAGCCACTGCTATTATCAGGTATTTATAGAATCTGGTCGTACGTCGTTTTACAGAAGGTGCAGCAGTATGCTGCACCGGGGATGCGAGTAATTTTTTTTTTACATAATGACTGGCATAAGACTGTTCCAGTACTTCACCGGGATAGGGTAGGGGATAACCTGTATTTTCCAGATGGTTGTACAGGGATAATAATGCCGCATGTTCGTTCAAAATCTGTTTTAAACGTGCTAACTGTTCAGGCGACGCATCTCCTGCCATCTTTAAGCCTAAAAGGTCGTAAAATTCAATATCTACCGTATTATCATCCATTGTTCTTTTATAGATCGAAATATAGGGGCCAGGGGTGAAGCGGATGTTTATTTTATTTTTTCCCTGTTCGCTTCGTTTGTGAAATCTTCCAGTGCCAGCCGGATACGTTTAAGGGCAATACGTATATGTGTTTTAATACTATTGTTGCTGATGCCCATTATCGATTGCACTTCTTTGTAAGACAAACCCTCCTCCTTCACCAGCCTGAATACCAGCCGGCTTTGGGGGGGCAGCCGCTTTACTGCCGCTTCTATGCAGTTGCTAATTTCGTTGGTGTTGATTTTTGAATCAGCAGTGAAATAACCTGTCTGCTCCTGGCAGGAAGGGTTACCGGTATGCAAAACCACCGGCCTGTTTTCATTTATGAATGCCAATGCAGCATTCCTGACAGATTTGAACAGGTACAGGTCGAGGCGATTAACACTGTTTAATTTTTCTTCCATCAGCCAAATCCTTATCATGACATCAGATACAAGCTCTTCTGAGGTTTCGGGATCTCCCAAAAGGGCAACTGCAAAGCGATGAAGGGAAGTATAGAAATGAAAGTATAGCGCTTTATAGGCCTTTTCATCCCTGAAATAGGCTACCCGCTTCTGCCAATACAATATATCCGATAATTCTTTCTTCAAGCTATTGGTTCATTTCGTGCGTATAATTGATCTTAGCCACACTTATCCCGATAAAGCCGTGGATTTACTTATGATTAATGCCAGTGACCACCGGGAAAATCATCGTATTGGATATTCCCGGTGGCAGCCGGGTACCCGAGGGTTTTATGGTTTTTTTCATACAACAATTTATAAGCCCTTCAAAACGGAGAAATGGTTATCTCCATAAGGGGGATTTATTAATATAGAGTTGTTTTTTGACCTCAGGGGTGAAGAGGCGGCATAATATTTTTTCTGCTGTTGCAGGAATAACTGCATCGATATTGCAGAAATAACATTACCACATGCTATTGGTAGAAAGATAGGACGAGGGAATACAGCGGCTCTCGGACAGATGGAATAAAACTTTGGTTACCGGGTCCCGGTTCTAAGGATGTTCAAAAATAGTACCGCTTAGTTTTAAAACAGGGAAGACAAGGCATCGCAAGAGCTGGGCTGTGGATTGACGTGTGAGAGCGTTATTGTAACAGGAATATCTCTGTTAGCTTTAAAAATTGGACCGGGCTAAAAGTACAGCCAGTTTAAAAACACATTAGGAAATATCCCCAACAGTACAATAAGGAGGCAGATAAAGATCAGCGTATATTTCTCAAGGGCGCTGGCGTGCACTGTTTGTGCCGGCCCGTCTTTAAAATACATGGCCTGTATTACACGGAAATAATAGTAAACGCTTACAGCCGCCATAATAACAGCAAATATCACCAGCCATAAGTTCTGTCCTGTAGCAATAGCCGCTTTAAGCATATAAAATTTACCCAGGAAGCCGGCTGTCAAAGGAATACCCGCTAAGGAAAGTAAGCATATTGTGGTGGTAAAGGCCAATACAGGTTGATGCTTTGCGAGCCCGTTGAAGCCTTCAAAGCTATAGTCGTTCATTTTACCCAGAACTGCAAAAATGCCGATTGTGGCTAGGCAATAGGCTGCCGAGTAGATCAGTAATCCTTCCCGGGCTGTGCTGTTCATGGCATAAACGGCAAATAAGAAAAAGCCTGCCTGCGAAATGCTGGAGTAGGCCAACATCCGTTTTACGCTCTGCTGGAAGACTGCCGTGATGTTGCCTATGAATAATGTGGCAGCGATCATAACCGCTATCCATACCGACCATGTTTTTTCCAGCGAAACAAACGCTCCTCCAAATAAACGAACAAACCCTACGAATACTGCGGCTTTAACAATTGTTGCCATAAAAGAGGTAAATACTGTAGGTGCGCCATCATATACATCAGGCGTCCAGAAATGGAAAGGAGCCACCGATGCTTTAAAGCTCATCGCAAACAGCAGGAACAACATACCGGCAATGTGCAGGTTAGGGTTGGATTTGGCATCTGCAACAAAATTCATCTTATCTATAGAAAATGTTCCCTGTGAGCCATAAATCAGGGCAATTCCCATCAACATGATACCTGTAGAAAATGAGCCCATTAAAAAGTATTTCAAAGCGGCCTCATTGCTTTTCAGATTCCGTTTATCGGATCCCGTAAGTATGTATAACGGGATAGATATGATTTCTATTCCCAGGAACAGGGTCAACAGAGAGGTGAAGCTGGTGGTAATGATGATACCTGCAATAATAAAGAATACCAGCGCAAAGTAATCAGCGAAATTTCTTCCTACTTTTTCCATTTCGCCTGAGGATACCAGTAAATATACCAGGGCAGCAAAAATAGCAAAAGCGTTAAAAAATAAAGAATAATCATTAAAGGATATAAAGGCCGAAACGTCGAACGGGAACCATTTAATGCCTTTCATTTCCATGCAATTAGCTATTAACAGCAGTATCATTGCTATAATACCTGTTGTTTTTATGGAAGCGTTTCTTTTAAAGAACACGCCGCTAAACATCATCACAACGCCAAATATTGCAGAGAGTACTAATGCGTTCATACTAATATGGATTAGTGCTTCATTTTTAAAAGGTGAAACACATCTGATTTATTTAAGATTGAATGGGTAATGTCTTCGAATGAGTGCAGCAGGTGCTGGGGATAAATACCCGTTATGATAATGGTTGCCGCTATTACCCCCAATATTGCTTTTTCATGAAAGGCGATATCCGTTGCGCTTTCTGTGAGGCTGTTGGTTTTCCCTAAAAATACTTTCCGGGCCATTTTCAGCGTATAGACAGGTCCCAGAATAATACCCAGCCCCGCAGCAACAGCAAAGAGCACTCCGTATTTAGAAAACTGCGGGTTTATGCCTAAAATACCATTAAGCATCATGAACTCTCCAACAAAGGCGTTCGTAAGCGGTAAGGCAATATTGGCAAACGCTATGATAAAGAAGAAGATGGCCAGCACCGGTGCTTTTTGGGCAATACCTCCCAGTTCGCTCATTTTTCTTGTTCCGAATTTTCTTTCTATAATCTCAACAATAATCCACATACCCAGGATATTGATCCCGTGAGAGAACATCTGCAGTAATGTACCCTGTACTGCACTTTTGTTTTCTGCAAATACGGCAAGGCACATAAGGCCGATGTGAGCAATAGACGAATATGCGATAAGTCGTTTCATATCGTCCTGCTGAATCGCTACCAGCGAGGCATAAATGATACCGATAACAGACATAGTGGAAATAGTATCTCCCCAGCTGTATGAGGCTATAGGAAGTACTGGTAATAACCATCTTAATAACCCCAGCAATCCCATTTTAACCATAATGCCGCTTAACACCATGGTAGCAGCAGTAGGCGATTGTTCGTAGGTGTCGGGCTGCCAGGTATGGAAAGGGAATACAGGCATTTTGATAGCAAAAGCCAGGAAGAATAGCCAGAACACCCATGTTTGCTCTTTCAGCGACAGAGCAGACTGGTAAAATGCTGCGATATCAAAGGAATTGGTTTTAGAGTAAATATATAAAATACCTACCAGCATTAAAAGCGAACCAACAAAAGTATAAATGAAAAACTTGAAAGTAACTTTAATACGCCGGTTTCCTCCCCATTGAGAGCATATAAAGTATACAGGAATTAAAGCCAGCTCCCAGAAGAAATAGAACAGTAACGCATCCATAGCTAAAAACACACCCATTAATCCAGCTTGTGTAAGCAGCATTAATCCTAAAAAGTTATTGGCTTTTTTATACGCCGTATTCCAGGTGGATATAAATATAAGGGGGAAAGAAATGGCGGTGAGCATACACAGCATAGCGCCCATGCCATCAGCAGCTATAGAAAAGCTGCTGTTCAGCAGGCCCATCCACGGCGCTTTATAGGTAAGGGCTTCGGGGTTGCTGCATATACTAAAGCCCAGTATGGCAACAACAAAAGTTGCAATAGCCGCCAATAACGACCATGTTCTCGCCCCTTCTTCTTTCTTTATGAGAAAAGTAATAATGCCGCCAAGCAGGGGTATCAATATCAACAACAATGCGATCATAAATATAAGCTTCCCCCCCGACTCCTTTCCTAAAGAAAAGGGAGCTGAACTCCGGAGCCGGGATCGTTTTTAAATTTTCAAAATCAATATATTCCTTGTAAGCACTTCCCCTCTTTTCCCTCAGGAAGGGAAAGGACTTTTATTTTCTTATAAAAAATTGAAACACAAAAACCAGCAACATACCTAACGCCATCATTAATACATAAGCGCCGGTTTGTCCGCTTTGCAGCCAGCGCAATTGTCTGCCGCCATAACTCACCAGTTTCCCAATGCCATTTACAATTCCGTCTATAATATTTTTTTCAAATACGTTATTAAAAAATGCTCCGATGGCATTTAATGGCTTTATAATAATTGCATTGTAAATCTCATCTACGTACCACTTATCCTGTAGTAATTTACCAAAGCCTTTTGCGTCTTCAAGATCCGGTTTTTTGCTGAACCTGGCCCAGGCAATTACTACCATAATAATAATCAGTAAGGAGGACATGCCGGTTAACGCCCATTCCGTACTATGCGATACTTCATGGGCAGGGAGTATGGCATACGATTGTGCAAATACCGGCTGCAAGAACTCTTTTAAGGAGTGCGCACCGTGCATTAAAAATTCGGGAATGCCTATATACCCGCCAACAACAGAAAGAATGGCCAATATAATTAACGGGATAGTGATCGCTGCAGGGCTTTCATGCAAATGATGCTCCTGCTCGTGTGTGCCGCGGAAGCTGCCTTTAAAGGTTGTAGCGTATAAGCGGAACATATAAAAGGCGGTCATTAATGCGCCGATTAAACCCAGCGCATACAAAACAGGAGATGTGGCAAAGGCTCCTGCTAAAATTTCATCTTTGGAAAAGAAACCCGAAAACCCGGGTATACCTGCTATCGCCAGGCAACCCACTAAGAACGTAATATTGGTGATCTTCATGTACCGGGCAAGTCCTCCCATTTTGCGCATATCCTGCTCGCCGCCCATTGCATGGATCACTGAACCGGAACCCAGGAACAATAAAGCTTTAAAGAAAGCGTGTGTCATTACGTGAAAAACAGCCGCTACATACGAGCCGGTTCCCAAAGCCAGGAACATATAGCCTAACTGGCTTACAGTAGAGTAGGCCAGTACTTTTTTAATGTCATTTTGTTTTAATGCAATACTGGCTGCTAACAATGCGGTTGCAATACCAATAATCGCGATACAGTTGAGCGTGCCGGGCGCCATCGAGTACATCAGGTTGCTGCGAGCGATCATATAAATACCGGCTGTAACCATCGTGGCAGCATGTATCAGAGCCGAAACAGGAGTGGGGCCGGCCATCGCATCGGGTAACCAGGTGTATAACGGTATCTGGGCACTTTTCCCGGTAGCACCTATAAATAATAAAGTAGTGATCACTGTAATATCAAAACCCGAAAGCTTTGCCATTGCTTCGGCAGTAAATATTTCGCTGAAAGTAACAGATCCCAGTTTATTGATAAGCATGAACAAAGCAATAAGGAACGCCAGGTCTCCGATTCGGTTCATAATAAAGGCTTTGGATCCGGCTTTTGTGTAATCTTTATTTTTAAACCAGTACCCGATCAGTAGATAAGAACATAAGCCCACACCTTCCCATCCAATGAACATAATAACAAAATTGGCCCCCATCACCAGCAGCAGCATAGAGAACACAAACAGGTTGAGATAAGCAAAATATCTTGCAAAATGATGTGGTTTTTCTTCGTGCATGTAAGAGGTGGAGTATACATGAATTAAAAAGCCCACACCGGTTATGATCAGCAGGAAGATAGCGGAGAGCTGATCGGCCTGGAAAGCAAAGGGAATATTCAGGGAGCCTGCTTTTATAAAATCAAAGTATTCCACCACTGCAGTATGACCTGCTTTTACCTGTGCAAATACCATTATGCTTAATATAAATGATCCCAGCACAGAGCCGCTTCCTATAATTCCGCTAAGTCCTTTCGACAGATAGTTTCTTAATAATCCATTAAGCAGGAAACCCGCTAATGGTAATAATGGTATTAAGATCAGTTCAATTTTCATCTAAATAATTTATACTGCTAACATGTAAACTTTCAACCTGCAAACTTTTCAACCTGCCTTAATGTTTCAATCTGTTTAAGAAATTAATATCCACCGAGTGAATATTTCTATACATCATTACTATAATAGCCAACCCTACACTTACTTCTGCCGCAGCTACCACCATGATAAAAAATACAAACAATTGCCCATCCGTTCCGGCTACTGTTAACGCTGCATCTTTTGCCGGCTGCATTTTTGAGAACGCCACCAACAGCAGGTTTACCGAATTCAGCATTAGTTCGATACACATAAACACAATAATTGCATTACGACGCGTTAATACGCCTACAATCCCGATTGTAAATAATGCTAAAGCCAGAACGATGTAATAATTTATTGGCATGTTATTAATTGCTGATTTCTTACTCCTGATTTGAGATTTCCGGGTTACAACGGTCCTTGATCTCTAATCGGGAATTTCACTTTTTTAATCTTTTTTTCCAATAACCACAGCGCCTACCATTGCGCTCAAAAATAAAATACTGCTTATTTCAAACGGCACTACAAATGTGGTAAACAACTCCTTCCCCAAGGTTTTTATAAGTCCTGCATCACCGGTGTTCATTTCCGCAATATTTTTAGACACTTCGGTGTTTCTTAAAGCAGCTACCAGCACCAGTAATAAACACCCGCCCGATACGGTACCTATGATCTGTAACCAACGGTTTTTTAAAGGTTCTGTACTCTTATTCAGGTTCATCAGCATGATCACAAAAAGGAATAGTACCATAATGGCTCCTGCATAAACAATGATATTTACTATAGCAAGAAACTGTGCATTCAGTAAAATATAGTGTCCTGATATGGTGAAAAAAGTAGCTACCAGCCATAATACACTATGTACCGGGTTTTTGCTTGATATAACCATGATGGCGCTAAACAATGCCGCCACTGTAAGTATCCAGAAGAGTATTTGTGTAATGCCCATTTTTCTTAATTAACTTCCTCCGCTATTTTATTTTCCCTGCTGATAGTTCCCAGGGCTTTTTGATAAGCCTCCGGTTCCGTTACCGGGTTTGGAATTAACAGGTCCTCTTTTTTATAGATAAAACCTTTGCGGTTATAGTTTGCCGGGGTAAAAGTTTGCGAAAGATAAATGGCATCTTTCGGACAGGCGTCTTCGCAGTATCCGCAAAAAATACAACGCAGCATATTGATCTCGTATTTAGCTGCATATTTTTCCTCACGGTACAAATCCTCTTCGCCATCCTGTCTTTCAGCAGCTTCCATAGTAATGGCTTCTGCAGGGCAGGCTACAGCACAGAGCCCGCAGGCCGTACATCTTTCACGGCCTTCCTCATCACGGTTTAAAATATGAAGCCCGCGGAATACCTTGCTGAAAGTTCTGGTTTGTTCGGGGTATTGGATAGTAGGCTTTTTCCTGAAAAAATGTTTCAGCGTAATGCCCATTCCTTTTAAAATATTCCACAGGTACAGGCGCTCTACCCAGGTCATCGGGCTGCGGTCAACCGGCTTGGCTCTATTTGTATATTGAATACCCATTAGTTTTCGAGCAGTATTTTAATTTTTCGCAAATATAACTTAGTTGACAGTATTTAGATGACAGTTGACAGACTTACTATTTTATGTTCCTGTTACTTTCTGTCAGCTTCCAACTATTATCTGTTTAATAAAAGTACAACCACCGCTGTTATCAGCATATTCAGCAATGCTAAGGGCACCAGCCTTTTCCATCCTAAGTGCATCAGCTGGTCAAAACGGAAACGGGGAACCGTCCAGCGGATCCACATGAACACAAACACAAAGAAAAATGCCTTGCATAACAATACTACAAAACTGATAAATGCTAAGAGATTTTGTGATATGCCCCACGATGCTTCGTTCACGAACGGAATATCATAACCCCCGAAGTACAGCGTAGACATAATGACACCACTGATAAACATATTGATATATTCTGCAAACAGGTAAAATCCCAGTTTCATACTGGAATATTCCTGGTGGTAGCCGAAGTTGAGCTCGCTTTCTGCTTCGGGCAGATCAAAGGGGGTACGGTTACATTCTGCCAGCGCGCATATAAAAAATATCAGGAAACCCAGGGGCTGATAAATAACGTTCCAGCCATGATCCAGCTGATTTTGAACAATAGTGCTCATTTGCAGAGATCCGGTAAGCATCAGTACTGCAATAAGCGAGAGTCCCATTGCCAGCTCATAAGAGATCATTTGCGATGCCCCTCTGATAGCAGCTAGCAAAGAGAATTTGTTATTAGAGGCCCATCCGCCAATCATAATACCATATACGCCCAGGCTCACCACACCAAAAACATAAAGAATACCGATATTAATATCTGCTACCTGCAAAGGAACGGTTCTGCCGGCTATAACAGCAGGAGATCCCCACGGAATCACCGCGCTGGTAAGCAGGGCGGTAACCATGGCCAGCACAGGGCCTAATACAAACAAGAATTTTGAAGAGGCTAACGGAATGATCTCTTCTTTAAAGAAAAGCTTACCACCGTCAGCAAGCGGTTGAAGCAACCCAAACGGGCCTGCGCGGTTAGGGCCAATCCTGTCCTGGATAAATGCGGCCACTTTTCTTTCTCCGTAGGTAGCATACATGGCCACGATCATCGAAAGGGTAACCACAAGGGCTATTAAAATCAGTTTTTCTATAATAAAAAACCAGTCTATTGCGAGTAATGTTATCATGTTTTTATTGCTGTAATATCAATTTTGAATGGATCATTAATTCTTTATATCATTCAAATATGTTTTGCTTGTCGGTGGCCCCTCAATTTTACTTAAATCAATCGAAGGCGGGTTTACCTCGCTTATTTTGTGTATATCCAATAATAATTTAGGCTGTCGGCCTCCCATCACTTTTGCTACAGTTTCTTCAGGCTTGTTCAGCACTTCATAATGGTTCACTCCAATTACCGAATGGCGCGATACCTTGGTGGGCCCTTCTATTACCCAGTCTTTTGCATCCTTCTTTTCAAAGCGGCATTCGTTACATATCCACCCCGTTTTTCCTTCTTCGTCATTCATTACCTCGCCCCACGGGTCTTTACGGGCGGTTACACGCAATACTTCATCGCCGCGTTTCCATAAAGTCACTTTACCGCAACATGTATCGCAATCGCGATGAGCGTCTTCTGGTTTGGTAAACCATACCCGGTTTTTAAAGCGGAATGTTTTATCGGTTAATGCGCCTACAGGGCAAACATCAATCACATTTCCGATAAAATCGTTGTCTAAAGATTGCTCGATGTATGTTGCAATCTCTGCATGATCTCCACGATCCAAAATGCCATGCTGGCGTTTATTGGTAACCTGGTCAGCTGTAAACACGCAACGGTAACAAAGTATACAACGTGTCATGTGCAATTGTATGTATTGACCCAGGTTATGCTTTTTGAAAGTTCTTTTTTTGAACTCGTAACGGGTACCTTCTTTGCCATGCTCATAGCTCAGGTCCTGTAAGTGGCATTCACCTGCCTGGTCGCAGATAGGGCAGTCCAGCGGATGATTCAACAGTAAAAACTCAACCACACCCGCACGTGCATCCAATACCCGCTGACTGGTAATGTTCTTCACCTCCATTCCGTCCATAACACCGGTGCGGCAGCTGGCTACCAGTTTAGGCATGGGGCGCGGGTCTTTTTCAGAACCTTTGCTTACTTCAACCAGGCAGGTACGGCATTTACCACCGCTGCCTTTCAGCGGTGTATAATAGCACATAGCCGGCGGAGTAACATCTCCACCAATCATACGTGCTGCCTGCAGTATTGTAGTGCCGGGATCCACCTCCACAGATATATTATCTATTGTAACTTTCATTTTCGGAGGTGCTTCCTTTTTTATTTCGTCTGCCATAATTTAAATCAGTCAACTTTAGATGATGAATCTTACCACACAAAATTATTCTGGGTCATAATACGCTTTGGCATGGAACAGCGCTACGCCGGCACAGCTTCCCTCGTATCAGCATAATGTGCCAGCCCAAAATTTCTCACCTGTGCCTCCCGGGCGTGGGTAACATGCCATTCAAATTCGTCGCGGAAATGACGGATTGCTGCGGCTACCGGCCATGCGGCTGCATCACCCAGAGGGCAGATCGTATTTCCTTCAATCTTACTTTGTATATCCCAAAGCAGGTCAATATCGCTCATTTTACCATGCCCCTTATCTAAACGGAGCAGCAGTTTTTCCATCCAGCCGGTTCCTTCCCGGCAGGGAGAACATTGCCCGCAACTTTCGTGGCGGTAAAATCTTGCCAGGGTATAAGTATGTTTTACCACACACTGGTCTTCATCAAAAACAATAAAACCGCCGCTGCCCATCATAGAACCGGTTTGAAAGCCTCCTTCAGAAAGACTTTCATAGTTCATCATCCTTTGCTCTCCTTTTGCTGTTTTCAACAAAAGATTGGCAGGGAGAATGGGTACTGAAGATCCGCCCGGGATACAGGCTTTTAATCTTTTACTGTTGGCAATACCGCCGCACCACTCATCGCTGTATATGAACTCTTCTACCGAAATAGTCATATCAATTTCATAAACACCGGGTTTATTAATATTACCACAGGCAGAAATTAATTTGGTACCGGTTGATTTGCCCATTCCTATTTTAGCATATTCCTCACCCCCTTCATTAATAATGGGAACCACTGCGGCAATGCTTTCTACATTATTTACCACCGTCGGCCGGTCCCATACGCCTTTAACAGCAGGGAAGGGGGGCTTGATGCGGGGATTGCCTCTTTTACCTTCCAGTGATTCGAGTAATGCCGTTTCTTCACCGCAAATGTAAGCTCCTGCACCACGTTGTACATAAATATCACAATCAAATCCGCTGCTTAATATATTTTTACCGAGAAAACCGTTGTTGCGGGCTTCCAGTATAGCTTGTTCTAAAATATCTACGATCCAGGCATATTCGCCACGGATGTATATAAAAGAAGTATTACTGCCTAAAGCGTATGAAGCTACAATGATACCCTCAATTAACAGGTGCGGAATATGCTCCATCAGGTAGCGGTCTTTAAAAGTACCGGGCTCGCTTTCATCAGCATTTACTACAAGGTGACGGGGAATACCTTCGGGCTTTGCCAGGAAGCTCCATTTCATACCGGTAGGGAAACCTGCTCCGCCGCGGCCACGAAGTCCTGATTTTTTTACTTCTTCGGTTACCTCATCCGGTGCCATTGTTTTCAGCGCCTTTTCTACGCTGCGGTAGCCGCCCTCCCGGCGATAGGTATCAAAATACCTGATGCCTTCCACATGCGCTTTTTCTAATAATAGTTTTCTACCCATTGTATATTATCCTAAAAGAAGTTTTAATTGTTCTTCGCCCTGCACTCTTCTATAATCGCATCCACTTTTTCTTTGGTAAGATGCTCTTTATAAAATTGGCCCAGCTGCATCATTGGGGCATAGCCACAGGCGCCCAGGCATTCTACCGTTTTTAAAGTAAACATACCATCAGACGTAGTTTCTCCGGGTTTAATATTTAATTTTTCTCCAATATACGCTATAATATCATCACAGCCTCTTAGCATGCAAGGTCCTGTCTGGCAAACCTCAAACATATATTTACCCACAGGTTTCAGGTTGTACATGCTGTAGAATGAGGCTACTTCATATACTTCAATAGGGTCGATGCTCAACAGCGATGCCACATAATCCATCGTTTCCACACTTAACCATCCAAACTGCTCCTGCGCTACGTGCAATACCGGCAGCAAAGCGCTTTTTTGCCTGCCTTCGGGATAACGCGCGATGATCTTATCTACCCTTTCCAAATTTTCCTGCGAGAATTGAACCATATCCATAGTAAGTTAAAAGTCAAAATTAAAAATCATTCCTACATATAAAATATGATTATAAGCAGGTTTAATATTTTAATTCATCATGCTGTATTAATTTTTTAAGCATCCATTTCGCCTGCTATCAGGTTTAATGAAGACATTACAATGATGGCATCGCTTAACATCCCCCCTTTTACCAATTCCTCGTAAGCCTGGTAATAAATAAAGCAGGGACGTCTGAAATGCAGCCGGTACGGGCTTCTGCCACCATCGCTTATAAAGTAAAAGCCCAGCTCCCCGTTACCCGCTTCAATACTGTGATATACTTCGCCTTTAGGCATATCAATTTCTCCCATAATGATCTTAAAATGCCAGATCAGGGCTTCCATTTTAGTATATACATCTTTTTTGGGTGGCAGGTAATATTCGGGCACATCTGCATGATACACCGTAGCATCTTCGCCTTTCAGGTCATTCAGTTTTTGCATTGCCTGTTCTATAATGCGCATGCTTTGCCACATTTCACCGTTTCGTACCTGGAAGCGGTCATAACAATCGCCGGTGGAGCCTACCGGTATATCAAACTCAAACTCTTCATAGCTGCAATAGGGCGCCACCACGCGTACGTCATAGTCTACGCCTGCAGCACGCAGGTTGGGGCCTGTAAACCCATAGTTTAATGCACGTTCTGCAGATATAGCACCTGCCCCCATCGTTCTTTCCATAAAGATACGGTTGCGGGTAAACAGGTTTTCAAATTCCTGTAAAACGGCGGGGTATTCTTTTAAAAATTGTTCAATTTTCCGGAAGGCAATATCATTAAAATCTCTTTCAAAGCCACCAATACGTCCGATATTGGTAGTTAACCTCGATCCGCATATTTCCTCAAACACTTCATAGATCAGCTCACGATACTGCATTACATATAAGAAGCCCGTAAAAGCGCCTGCATCTACCCCCATAATAGAGCTGCAGATAAGGTGATCGGCAATACGTGACAGCTCCATTACAATAATGCGCAGGTAATCTACCCGCTTAGGCGTTTTTACACCCAACAGTTTTTCACAGGTCATATGCCAGCCCATGTTATTCAGCGGGGCAGAACAATAATTCAGCCTGTCTGTAAGCGGTGTGATCTGGTACAGCGATCTGCGCTCTGAAATTTTTTCAAAGGCACGGTGGATATAACCCACCGTGGCATCTGCTTTTACAATTTTCTCGCCGTCCAGCTCAATAATATTCTGAAAAACCCCGTGAGTAGCCGGGTGCGTAGGACCCAGGTTCAGCGTGGTAGTTTGTTTTTCAATACTACCGGCGGGGAGGTCAATATGGTGATGTATATCTGACATGTAATTAAAATCCGGTTCGTCTTTTTTATTTTCTAACCAATTTTACTGCAATGATTGAGTTGGATTGGAATGCATCGCACTGCCGACAGCTATCGGAAGCAACAGCGTTGCGTTATTGAATTGCTTTTTTATGTTGTATCTTCTGAACAACTGAAACAACAACTATTGCGGAAAGCATGCCTTCACAAAAACCAACCCATCCGGTACCTGATGGACCAAAAGCAATAACAAGTATGCACATGGCACTTAATACCAAAGCCAAAACCAATCTGTTCTTCTGTATCCAATGATACATATTCAGCATTTAATTAGTTAGAGATTATTTTTCATCTTCAGCTATGGTACCGTGCATGGTTTTTTCGGTGCCAAAGCCTAACATTCCACCGCGCCCAAACATCTCATCATCTTTATCTGTGCGGCTCTGATCTTCCAGCGGGTACTCTTTACGCATAGGGAAATAATCCATTTCATCCACATTCAATATCCGTATAAGATTAGGATGCCCTATAAAGTTAATACCGTAAAAATCGTAAGTTTCACGTTCCATCCAGTTAGCTGCCGAAAAAACGCCTGTTGCTGTAAATACCTGGGGTTTTACAATATCTGTAAATACTTTAAAGCGAACCCTTACATTTTCCTTTATATTGTGCAGATGATACACTACCGCCAGCTCTTTCCCTTTTTGGTCAGGATAGTGAACACCGCATAGATCTGTGAGGAAATTAAATCCCAGATCAGCTTCTTCGCGTAAAAAATTCAGCACTTTCAGGTTGATCTCGTTTTCGGCATGAAAACTTAAAATATCATACTGAACCCCGAAGTCCGAAACCTGGTCACCAAATTTTTCTGTAAGTCTTTGCTGTATATATTCGCTGGTCAATGCCATGCTTTTGAGATTTGAGATTTGAAATTTGCCTACTGTATCCCGTAGCTTTCCAACAACGCTTTATATTGCTCCCCGTTCCTTCTGCGCAGGCTTTCTTTGCCTATCAGGTCCTGGATACGCATTACACCGTCCAGAATGGCTTCAGGCCTTGGAGGGCATCCCGGCACATATACATCTACAGGCACAACCTGGTCAATTCCCTGCAGTACACTGTAAGTATCAAAAATACCACCGCTGCTGGCACAGGCGCCTACAGCAATTACCCAGCGGGGTTCTGCCATCTGCAGGTATACCTGTTTTACCACCGGGCCCATTTTCTTCGCAATCGTTCCCATAACCATCAAAAGATCGCATTGGCGTGGTGAAAAACCTACACGCTCCGCACCAAAACGAGCGAGATCATAAGTGGAGGCCATAGTGGCCATAAATTCAATACCACAGCAGGAAGTAGCAAAAGGTAAAGGCCAGATAGAGTTTTTCCTTGCCAGGCCAATTACACTGTCGAGCGTAGTAGCAAAAAAACCCTGTCCTTCATGACCCGCAGGCATTTCTGCCATGCTGATATCAGTTTCGAGAGGTTTTTTCTTTATGTTATAAGAAACTGGTCTCATCAGAATTTAAAATTTTAAATGTAAAATATAGAATGTAAAATTTTAATATTCATCATTCTACATTTAATATTCTACATTTTATTAGTCTTCCCATTTTAAAGCACCTTTCCTGATAATGTAGATAAACCCACATAAGAAAAAAGCAATAAACATCAATACAGCGTAGAAGCCTTCCCATCCAAGATCCTTAAATATAACAGCGTAAGGGTAGAAAAAGATCACTTCCACATCAAAAAGCACAAAAAGGATGGCTGTTAAAAAGTATTTAATGGCCATTGGCTGGCGGGCATCACCATGAGATCCGATACCGCTTGAAAAGTTTTCGAGTTTATCCTTTGTTTTGCGTTTTGGACCTAACAGGTGGGTCACAAATACCAGCGTTATAATGAGCCCGGCTGCAAAAACAAGCTGCAATCCAACCGGTAAGAAAGACTGCGCTGTATGATCTGTAACGGTTTTTAGTAAATAAACCATATATATCAAGTAATGAGCAAAAATAAGACAGGTTGGGCAATAAACCTTAAAGAGTTGCAACAATTTCCTGACATTCTGATGGCAAATGGATATTATATAATAAAAAACACCCCGTAAGTACGGGGTGTTTTTTATTAACGATTTTATTTTTAATGCTTGGGCCCACCTGTGGAAGCCGGAGCCGGAGATTCTGTTCCCGGAGTACCACCTAAGCCTTTAATATAACCAGCTATTTGCTCTTTAGCCGTAGGATCATCGGCGTTATTGTACGCTAGCTGTAAATACTTTAATCCGTTAGGAGTGTCTTTCTTAACATTAATATAGAATATAGCCAGATCGGTAGCAGTTTTAAAAATTTCTCCTCTTTTTACTGCCGTGGCTGAAGTGTCGCTGGGTGATTGTAAATAAGCTATATATTTTTCTCCATCCGGTACAAATTTATTTTGTGCATTAGCAGTATCAAAAATTTTACTGCTGCCAAAAGCAAGCATATAGCCATAATTCCAGTCAGGGAATTTGGTACGGGCTGCATCAAACACTTCCCATGCTTTATCGTATTTGCCAGATTTGTAATACCCTGTGTAACCGGCGTTAAAATAGTCATTAATAGTTAATTTATCTGCAGGCTTAATTTCCAGGATCTTAGCATACAAATCACCTGCTAAAGCACCTTTGCCGGCATTCGAGAATGCTTTTGCTCCATCTTCCAGTATGGTTACTTTACCCGCAATAGTAGTGTCAGCTGCTGCAGCATCCATGTAGGTTTTGATCACTTCGGCTTCCTTGCCGGGAGTTGTTGAGTAGGCAGTAGCTTTTAAGCTGTAATCAAAAGGAACGATTTTTTCTTTTACCTGGTTTTTAAAATAATCTTCTACAAATGGTATAGCCGCTGCTGTATCTTTATTTTCGATAAGACTGTATGCTATCAGCTTATATACCTCGGGCTTGGTTTGATCGCCTGCCTGGGAAATAATTGTTTTACCAATATTAATAGCCTCAGAATAGTTTTTACTGTAGTAAGAGCCCACAGCCTTGAAGTATTCATTATTAGGGCCGGGAGGTAAAAGGCTTACCAATTTATCCCCATAAGGTTTTGCCTTAGCTGCGTCTTGCGCATTATAAGTATAATAGTTATACAAATCTTCCTGAGCAGGGAAATAAGAAGGATTGGCTGCTACTGCCTTATCTAAAGACTGCAGGTACATTTCCATATTTCTCTGGGATCTGAAGATCATTGCCTTCCTGTACTCTGCTTTTGCAAAACCCGGATCCAGGGTCAGGGCATCCTGGTATAATTCAAAAGCCCTGCTGCCTTCTCCAGGATTAGCTTTTAAAGTAGCATCTGCCAGGTTGGTTTCAATATCTGCCAGTAACTTTGCGTCGCGGTTCTTTTCTTTCATGCCCAGTATCAGATTCCTGGCTTCTTCCAGTTTGGCAACTGCGTATTTGATATCGCCCACTTTATCAACATTGTTATATACGGTGGTTACGCTGTATCCTACTGCATTCAACACTTTTGCCTTGTCCTCATCTTTTTTGCCGGAAGCTGCTATGGCTGCATCAAAGCTTTGGACAGCTTCTGCCGGTTTATTTTCCAGTAGCAGGGAGTGTCCTTTAGCCGCAAGGAGGTAGGGATCGCCCGGCTTGACAGCGAGCCCTTTTTCTATCGTAGCTTTAGCCAGGGCATTTTTCGCCTGTTGAAAATAGCTCTCGGCCAGCCAGTAACTGGCTTCGGGCTTATCCGCGTTTTTTTCTAAGATACTTACAGCAGAAGCATAGTTCCCGTTATAATATGCTTTAACACCATCCTCTATGGACTGTGCATACACTCCAGCGTTCAGCAATACTCCAAGTGCAAGTAGATGGATTGTTTTCTTCATCTTCATTGTGTTGTTGTAGTTGTTGTTAAAAGTAAGAATTTGTAAATATAATTTTTTTTGTTTAAATGGGCCGCTCATTAAGTTGTATAGGCCTCACTACGAAATACCGTCTTCCTGGCATTAAATAGGCTCTTTTAAAAATAAGCTGTCCAATTTCATTGCGTAAGAACTCGGCAAATCCTGTGCCTAAACCCCTGTGGCTTTCCTTAAGTATATATGTTAAATCTCTTGTCATCGGGTACCTGCGCCCATAAAGGTTGGCCTGTACCGGAAAGATATATTTTCCTTCCTTATCGTTGCTTTTTAAATGAGCAATTTTAACTTTTTTTAAAAAACTTAACTGTTGGTCGTCGTCAGGATTGCCAATCCAGCTCACTCCCACAAAGCCTATAGCATCGGGCGTAGAAGCTACATAATTGATAACAGAGTCGCTGGTGTGCGCAGCTACTGCTTTACCGGTAAGTTTAGCGTCCTGCATTACCGAGTCTATAATATATCTTACAGTACTGGTTGCTTTTACGCCGTCAAAAACCGGGATCAATGGCCTGCGGTAAGTACCTGCCAGTATGTGCCTTATATCGTCCATATCAAACAGGGAGTCTTTCGATGCCGGGTTGACGATTACTGCTATCGCATCTCTTGCAATAGGTAATTGATCTACTAACACCTTTAACGAATCTGCAACGCCTCTTTTTTCTGCTTCAGTTAAGTACAGTGTAGATATAATCATTCGTATGCTGTCGTTCCAGAGATCTTTTACACAATCTGCTTCCGGCTTATATTGAACATGGATCTTGGTGCCGTAATTATTTGACTCGTATACTTTTGTCAGCTCATCCACAATAGGCTTGAACGTTTCATCTGCACTGATAGTAATAGTACCGCGGTTGGGAGTATCAGGTAATGCTTCATTTCTTTGCTTATAAGATTTACACGAAACCAGCACCACTGTCATAAATATTACAATAGATACAATCCGCATTTTAGTGGGTTTGCTTAAAATAGTTTTTCTTATATGCCCTGTACAATCTCCATACACCATAAAGAATGGCTATTGCGCCATATACCTTGTCAAAAATATCTGGCGGATATATTTTATTCAACTGTATAGGTAACGCATACCTGAATACAAGGAAGAGCCCAATACCTGTAATCACAGCGCCCATCGCATAATCCAGAACAGCTCTCACTCTTGAAACCTGCCGGTTGCGTTCCTGCTCATATTCTTCGTTCGATTTTGTGCTCATTATGTTGTATGGATGTGCCAAGATAAAGAACTTTTCTTTTTAGATGCAAAATGTTTTCAACTCCATATGGAAATAGTATATTAATTGTTAATAATCTCTAATGAAAACATACACTACCTTTGCCTTTTATGTATTTTGTAAAGACGCCGTTGTGGGTAAAAAAAGTTTTTAATAAATATACCTGGCATATCAATACCGAAAATAAAGAGCTATATCTCACATTTGATGATGGTCCTCATCCTGTAGCAACTCCTTTTGTATTAAAACAGCTGGATCAGTATGGAGCTAAAGCCAGTTTTTTCTGCCTGGGAAAAAATGTGGTGGCGCACCAGGATATCTATGAAGATATACTGAAGCGGGGGCACACCGTTGGTAATCATACGCATAACCACCTGAATGGGTGGAAGGCAAAGTATGATGACTATATTCAAAATATCAATGAGGCCTCTGTGCATATTCAGTCCCGGCTGTTCAGGCCGCCTTATGGAAGAATTACCCCTAAAGCCGGCCGCACTCTTTTGCAGAAAGGCTTTAAGGTGATCATGTGGGATGTGTTGAGCGGGGATTTTGACACCCATATTGCTCCGCATAGCTGCAGGGCAAATGTTATCAGAAAAGCCGTAAAAGGGTCGATCATTGTATTCCATGATAGTGAGAAGGCGTTTAACAATCTAAGCGACGCCTTGCCCGGTGTGCTGGAGCATTTCTCTCAAAAGGGTTTTATTTTTAAAGGCCTGGCAGATGGTGAGCCCTATAAAAAAGGGCCCGGGTAAATACCCCGGCCCGATTTTTAATCCGTACCCTATGAAAACTTGCGATGAAGTTAATTTTTTTTATACACATCTGCAAGAGAAAAATAATATTTTAGATAATATCTAATTTTTTCAATAAATTAATAGAAAATGTTTATAGATACGCATGCTCATATCTATTCAGAGCAGTTTTTGATTGATAAAAGTGAATTTTTGAAAAGGGCGTTGGCTGCTAAAGTTACAACTATTATGATGCCGGCAATTGATTCTCAAACACATAGCGCCATGCTCGCAATGGAAGCCAGCGAGCCTGTAACCTGCTTTGCCATGATGGGGTTACATCCCTGTTCTGTTAACGCCGGTTTTAAGCAGGAACTGGATATTATTAAGCAGTTTCTTGCACAAAGGGATTTTATTGCTATAGGGGAAACCGGCCTGGATTTTTACTGGGATCTTACTTTTAAACAGCAGCAGTATGCTGCTTTTGAACAGCAAATGGAGTGGGCTGTAACATATAACATTCCTGTTGTAATTCATAGCCGTAATTCAACCAAAGAATGTATAAAACTGGTTTCCGGGCATATAAGCAGGGGGCTGAGAGGTGTTTTTCATTGTTTTGGAGGTGATTTGGAAGAAGCGGAAGCCATTGCCGGCATGGGTTTTTATATGGGTATAGGAGGAGTGCTTACTTTTAAAAAGTCTGGACTGGATGAGGTGATAAAAAAGATAGGCTTGGATAAAGTGGTGCTGGAGACAGATGCTCCTTACCTGGCACCGGTTCCTTACCGGGGCAAAAGGAATGAGCCTTCCTACATTCCTTTTATTGGCCATAAACTGGCAGAGGTAATGGAAATACCGGTGGAAGAAGTAGCCGCTGTCACTACAGCAAACGCTAAAAAATTATTCGGTTTATAGAAAAAGAAAGCCCTATTTTTGCACCCCTTTCCATTATGGCGGCTGAGGTATTGAGGGGATCTTAAGGGCAGGAAGGGAAATATTTTTCAAATCACTGGATGGATATCATTTGGTTGAAAAATGAAAATAATACGAAACGGAGACGTGTCCGAGTGGTTGAAGGAGCACGCCTGGAAAGTGTGTATACGGGAAACTGTATCGCGAGTTCGAATCTCGCCGTCTCCGCAAATCGCATTGGTTTACCAATGCGATTTTTTTATTCACTACCGTAAAGCTGGTGCCAAGCAGCAGGCGAGTGGAGGTACTATCATTGATAGCGCATAGCTTGAGTCTTGTTAAGAAAACGGTATAATAATACTCCTAACCAGCATTATTAAAAATGATTAACCTATCTTTGCACAATTGAAATTTGAGTTACTGCTCTGTTGTAAGCACTTACATGCTCCTTCCCTTTGTTTTACAAGTTTGCCATTTCTCAAAGTATTTTTTAACTGGTTAAAATTATTAAAATGAATATTTTTGTGTCCAACCTCGGATACAGCTTCACTAATGAAGATCTCTCCGGGTTATTTTCCAGCTACGGATCAGTAGCATCTGCCCGTATTATCACAGACAAATTTACCAGGCAAAGCAGGGGTTTCGGATTTGTTGAAATGCCTGTTGAGGATGCTGCCAGAAAAGCTATCAGGGAATTGAATGGTTCTATGCACGACGGCCATTCTATTAAAGTAGTAGAAGCCCGGCCTAGAGAAGAAAAAAGCGGTTATCCCGGTCGTTGGTAAATGTGGTTACTTTTAGCACGTGTTTACACGGTTGAGTATCAACAATCATTGCCTGCAGGCATGAATTGTTATTCTTAATTTTATTTATAAATTTTAAAATATTTTAATGGCAGAAAGCTGGAACAAAAGAGACAGAGAACTAAAAAAGCGAAATTTAAAAAAGCAAAAAGAAGAAAAAAAGCTGGCGCGTAAAGAAAATTCATCAAAAGGGAAAGGTCTTGATGATATGCTGGCTTACGTGGATGAGTATGGAAATCTTTCCGATACGATCCCCGATAAAAGGCCGGACGCAGTAACATCAATACCTCCGGTAGTAAGGAACAGTAATGATTTTAATCCCGAAAGTAACAGGCGAAGCGGGATGATTACATTTTTTGATACATCTAAAGGATATGGCTTCATCAAAGATGCGCAGACCAAAGAAAGCATTTTTGTTCATATCAACTCCTCGTCTGTTGAATTGAAAGAAAATTTAAAGGTAACATTCGAGGTGGAACATGGTCCCAAGGGATGGGCGGCCGTGCATGTGAGCGGTTTGAATCCTGAACAGGAAGAAAGCCGCCGCTAACCGTGTAGGTGTTGCTTCCAGTCATGAAGTATAAAACCATAAGGAGGCATTATTAAAGTGCTCCTCAAGGCTGTACTTTCATTCCCTGGCTAGATCAGGGTTTACATCGTTTTCAGCGGATCATTATGCCCCTAAGCGGGGCATTTTTATGATACCTCTACTTATATTTTACAGAAGAAAATACTGCTCCTGCAAAAATCTCCTGCCTGTTGTTTGAGCCGGCGCAAAGCCTTTCACCCTATATGTGAATAAAAATGCCCGTCATAACAAACGCTGCTGCTATTGCCTTTCAGCCAACCGTTAAACCGCGGGAAAATATTTACCTGCTCACAGTTTGTTACAGCCTAGCTATTCTTTTATCTTTGATAGGATAACAAATCTGTTAACTGCCCAATTAAAAGAATATGAACGAGAATCCAAACCAGGCACGCCGGTCTTTTTTGAAAAAACTAATGCTTACTTCAGGTGCTGTTGCCGCGGGCAATTATTTGTCTGCGTCGGAGGCGGAAATAAGGAAGATCATTGGTGTGTCGCGTAATCAAACCTTTAGCGCGAACGATAATATCAATGTAGCTTTGATCGGGGCCGGCAGTATGGGCAGTGGCGATCTTAACACTGCTATAATGGTTCCGGGTGTTAAAATGGTGGCCGCCTGTGATTTGTATACAGGTCGTTTGGAAGCCGCTAAAAAGAAATGGGGGAATGATATTTTTATTACAAAAAGTTATAAAGAAATTTTAAGCCGGAAAGACATAGATGCGGTTATTATTGCAACTCCCGATCACTGGCACAAACAGATATCTATTGATGCCATGAATGCAGGCAAGCATGTGTATTGCGAGAAGCCAATGGTTCACAGCATAGAAGAGGGACCGGATGTAATTGCAGCCCAGAAAAGAACCGGCAGGGTTTTTCAGGTAGGCAGCCAGGGCGTTTCGTCTTTAGGAAATGAAAAAGCAAAGGAGCTTTTAAAAGCCGGGGCTATTGGTGAATTAAATTATGCTGAAGGCTTTTGGGCACGGCGCGATCCTGTAGCGGTATGGCAATACCCTATTCCCGACGATGCATCAGAACAAACGGTAGACTGGGAAACTTATATCAGTAATACCACCAAACGCCCTTTTGATAAAATGCGGTTTTTTCGCTGGCGGAATTACAATGACTATGGAACCGGCATGGCGGGTGATTTATATGTGCACCTGTTTTCCAGCCTGCATTTTATAACCGGCTCTGTTGGGCCTGACAGGATCTATTCAACCGGTGGGCTGCGTTTCTGGAATGATGGCCGCGAGTGCCCCGATATGCAGTTAGGCGCATTTGATTATCCTAAAACTGCTGTGCACCCGGCTTTCAACCTGTCTCTTCGCTGCAATTTTGTAGATGGAACCAGTGGCACCACCTATTTAAAGCTGGTAGGCAGCGAAGGCTCAATGGATGTAACCTGGGATGATGTTACTCTAAAAAAGAACAATTTTTCTGACAGCGGCGATCCTTTTCTTCAAAAACAAAAGAATGCCAATGCCAACGAACCACGTAAAAAAATATTGCCTCCCCGTACGATCACTTACAAGGCTGAAGAAGGATATAAAGGCGGTCCTTACGATCATATGGTCAACTTCTTTACCGCTATCCGCAGCGGAAGTAATAAAAATGTTACAGAGGATGCGGTTTTCGGCTATCGTGCGGCGGCCCCGGCCCTTTTGTGTAACGATAGTTTACGCGAGAAAAAGCCCATGCACTGGGACCCGGTAAATATGAAAAAAGTATAGCTTGTTTTTTTATCAGCCTGCGAATAAAAATCATCGGATTTGTATGGCACTTTTCATTTCTGGTGCAATGCGCGTCTCTTTACCTGGACTGACTGTTCCGTCCGCCTGTGCCGGTACGGATGGGTTCTCCTAAATTCCCACTTCTGGTTAAAGAGCGTAAAATATATTTATATGAAAGTATCAATACCTGTATTAGTTTTTCTAAGTGTTTTTGCATCCTGTGCTGTAACTAATAAATCTTCCAAAAATAAAAACGAATGGATCAGCCTGTTCGATGGTAAAACCCTTAGCGGCTGGCACGGCTATAATAAAGGCGATGCCCCTGTAACCAACTGGACCATTATTGATGGGGCATTAGTATGCCTCGGGGCCTCGGCGCACGATACAGGTGGAGATATTGTTACAGACAGGCAGTTTGATAATTTTGAGCTGGAGTGGGAGTGGAAGGTAGACAAAGGAAGCAACAGCGGTGTAATGTACCACGTTGTGGAGGACAAAAAATACAAAGGTCCTTACGAAACCGGGCCGGAATACCAGATTATTGACGATGTGAATTTTCCAGGCAAGCTGGAAGCATGGCAACAGGCCGGGGCCGATTATGCAATGAACCTGGCGGCCCCCAATAAAAAATTAAAAGCGGCAGGCAACTGGAACCATAGTAAAATAGTCTTTAATAAAGGGCTTGTGGAACACTGGCTGAATGGCGAAAAAATTGTGGCATTTGAAGCCTGGACGGGAGCATGGAACGAAAAGCGTACTACCGGCAAATGGAAAGATTATCCTGATTATGGAAAAGCAAAGACAGGCCATATTGCCTTACAGGATCATGGAAATAAAGCGTATTTTAAAAATATCAGGATAAAACAATTGTAGTATTTTTATAAGATACAAAAAAACATATATGAGCGACACAGTAAATAAAAACTATTTTCAGGGCTTCAGTTTTTTAGGGTTTGCATTAATAGCCATCGCCCTGGTAGCAGGCGCCGTTGTTATTTCCGGTGCCTATAAATATAAATTCAGGAAACAGGAAACTATACGGGTTACAGGCAGCGCGGGTAAAGATTTTGTAAGCGATCTGATCGTATGGAATGGCAGTTACAGCCGCAAAGCATTTGATCTGAAACAAGCATATGCCCTAATTAAAGCGGACGAAAGCAACGTGAAGAATTACCTGGTAAGCAAGGGCGTAAAACCTGAAGAAATGATATTTTCGTCCGTGAAAATAGACAAGCAGTTCGATACGAAATATAATGCCGAAGGACGGTTTACCGGTTCTGAATTTACAGGGTATAACCTTACCCAAAACATCAAGGTAGAATCGAAGGATATTCCTAAAGTGGAAGGGCTTTCCCGCGAAATAACGGGGCTTATTGAAACCGGCATTGAGCTGAATTCTCCCGAACCGCTTTACTTTTATACCAAGCTGGCTGATCTGAAGCTGGACCTGCTGGATAAAGCCGCTGAAGACGCCCGCAAGCGGGCCGATATTATTGCAAAAAAAACCGGGGGACGTATAACCGGGGTTGGCAAAGCAAATATGGGTATATTCCAGATTACCGGCCAGAACAGTAATGAAGATTACAGCTATGGAGGAGCATTCAATACCTCTTCTAAAAATAAAACAGCGAGTATTACGGTGAATCTAGAATGCACTGTAAAATAATTTTTACTTTTTTGAAGATGGCTGTATGAGGTGTCCGGGCCCCATACGGTTACTCAATCCACTCCGGGCGATTATGAAAACAGGAAAAGTTAGATTTGCCTTTTGCATGCGCTGCTTAAATCCATTGTTTGTTGTATGTTTGATGTTTATTCTGCATTAAACTATATTTTATAATGGCGTATAAAGATCAGCAGGAATTTATAAAAGCATTAGAAAAAGCGGGGGAACTGCTTCGCATAAAAACGTATGTAAATCCACATCTTGAAATAGCTGAAATCACCGATCGTATAAGTAAGGAGCCCGGCGGAGGTAAGGCATTATTATTTGAAAATACAGGCTACGAATTCCCGGTATTAATGAATGCCTATGGCAGCGAGAAGCGTATGTGTATGGCTTTGGGCGTGAAGGAACTGAACGATGTGGCAGGAAATATTGAGCATCTTTTTAAACTGCTTTCTTCCCCCAAAGAAAATATACTGGATAAACTGAAATTGCTGCCTAAACTGGGCGAGTTTGCTTCCTGGATGCCCCGGGTTAAAAAAGGTAGGGGCGAGTGCCAGCAGGTGATCCTGACAGAGAAACCGTTGCCTACTGGCGAGCCCTGGGGGGGGCTGCCCGATATGGGTAAGTTGCCCGTAATTACCTGCTGGCCCCAGGATGGAGGTCCTTTCGTAACGCTTCCCGTAATACATACCAAAGAACCTAACACCGGCGTACGTAATGTGGGCATGTACCGGATGCAGGTTTTTGGGCCGCGGCTTACAGCAATGCACTGGCACAAGCATAAAGTATCTGCCAAACATTTCAATGAGTACAAAAAGCTGGGGAAAAAAATGCCCGTAGCGGTAGCGCTTGGCGGCGATCCTGCTTATGCTTACTCAGCTACGGCGCCTTTGCCTGAAAATGTGGATGAGTATATGCTGGCCGGTTTTCTTCGAAAGAAAAAGGTAGAATTGGTAAAATGTATCACACAACCGGAAATTGAAGTGCCGGCTGATGCTGACTTTGTGATTGAAGGATATGTCGATCCCAATGATGAGATGCTTTGGGAAGGCCCGTTTGGCGATCATACAGGGTATTATTCCCTACCCGACTGGTATCCTAAATTTCATATAACCGCTATTACGCATAAAAAGAATGCCGTATACCCCGCAACTATAGTAGGTATCCCGCCGCAGGAAGATGCCTGGCTGGGTAAAGCTACCGAAAGAATATTCTTAGCGCCTATTAAAATGACCCTGGTCCCTGAAATTAAGGATATGGATATGCCGGTGGAAGGCGTATTCCATAACCTGGTAATAACCCAGATACATAAAGAGTATGCCGGCCAGGGGCAAAAAGTAATGAATGCCATGTGGGGGGCCGGGCAAATGATGTTTAATAAGATATTAGTGCTGGCTTCGCAAACGGATTTTGCTATTACCAACTATAAAGAGCTGGCCAAAGAAGTATTCAGGAACCTGAACCCGGCAACCGATGTTTATTTTTCACAGGGTCCGATGGATGTGCTGGATCATAGCTGCAGTAAGCTGGGCTTTGGCGGAAAGTTTTGCATAGACGGTACGTTTAAGTATGATGAAGAAGTAGATGAGCGGCAAGCCCGTTATCCTGTACCTGCAAGTGCCGGAGTGAACGAAGCGTTGCAGGCATTTCCGGAGATCCGCTTTTTGAATACAACGCTGCTGGAACACAGCATTCCCTGTATTGTGGTTTCTGTTCAGAAAAACAGGACGGGACATATAAAAGAATTGCACGATGCCATAAGCGGGTTACCTGCTCTTAAAGGAGTAAAGATGATCCTGTATGTGGAACATACAGTGAATGCGCAGGATTTACCCACGGCTTTATGGCGTTTTTGCAACAATCTCGATCCTAAGCGTGATCATTTTATGCATCAGCAAGCTGAAAGCAATGGTAAATATAACGCGATACTTGGACTGGATGGTACCATTAAAACAAAAGAATTGGATGGGTTTGAAAGGGATTGGCCTAACATTATCGTAGCTGATAATGAAACCATTACTTCTGTGAATGCAAAATGGAAAGACCTGGGCATTGGCAAGTTTATCCCTTCCCCCTCTCTGAAATACAAAAGCCAGATGTACGGCGAAAAAGCTGTAGCGGACCCTTCATAAAATAGGCAAAGCCGGTCATAGGACCGGCTTAAGTATTAACATAGGATAAAAATTTTCTGGCTTTTACTTTTGTTTCATATCATCTCTGATAGACTTCAGTTTAGAAGTAGGTAAATATATCTGGAAGCCCAAACCAAGATTAGGCTTAAACGCTACTCCGTTATTACCGGCACCGGTAGTAATGTTTCCTTTCGCTAATAATTCAAGCGCTATATTTTCATTAACGAAAAATGCAAGTCCCGGTCCTATGCCGGCCTCAAAACCGTTAGTAGACCTTCCGCCACCATTGGTGCCTCCTATACCCGCATTGGCTTCAGCAAAAACACGTGTTTGTTTAGGTGTATTTATCTGCTGGTCTCCAAAATAATAACGGGCCATAGGGCCTACAAAATAGTTGAAGGCCGGCCCACGGCCACGCCCGGCATCAAATCCTAAACTTACCTGTCCGCCAATAGCCAGGTCATCCTGTATAAACCAGGCGGCCTTAGGTTCTATTTTAAGATTAAAGCTTTTTTCATTGGTATTACCACCCATGCTTGCAATGTTACCTCCGATAAGATAATAACCCTTTTGGGTTTGTGCATTTGAAACAATTCCTGTCAGGCAGAAAGCAGTTGCTAAAAAGAATATTTTTTTCATATTTACGGTTTTAATTATTTCAAAATTTGCAATAATTATGCCGTAAATAAAAAACCCGGTCACAGACCGGGTTGATTATCTAGGTTTCGCTTACTGGCTTATGCCAGCTGTGCGGCTCTTTTTCTTTCTGTAGGAGAAGCCACGCTTCTTTCTGATTTGCATCTTTCAAATCTTGTAGCGGTCCACACATGATCCAATTCTACGTTGTCAATACCGGAATAGCCATCTTTGGTTAATCGGTTCCAGCTCCGCTCACGATTAAGATCCGTTACGATTTTGGAAGTAGTTTTAGGATACGCAACCCAGAATTTGGTACCTTCTTTTAATGAAGGCATCACATCATTTAAAATACCATTCAGCTGGTTTTCATTTACGGCAAATACCAGGGCAAAATCAAGCTTCCTTGATCTTAATAGTGGTGTCATGTTTTTTGCGAATGATAGTTTGCTGAACTGTTTTTCAATAGATGATGGTAAACCCTGAATTAAAAGATTCTTTTCTTCTGCGTACTGTAATTTTTCAAAAACTGTTTGAATCATACAACTTGTGGGATTTATTAAAAAATACCAGATATGTTACTGCCTGGTTAATATTACAAGCTCGAAAAGGTTTTGCAAAGGTAACCCAAAAAGTTGTATTATTTTTTCTATTTAACAAAAAAAGCATTAATCTATATTTATTAATGCTTTTTAAATTATTTATTTATTATATAAATTTATTTCTTAATAGGCTGATAATATTTTAAAGCTTCAGGAAGATATTTTTGAAGTTGTTCGATCCTTCTTTCTGGCCCCGGGTGGGTACTTAAAAATTCGGGAGTACTCCCGCTTCCGGCCTGGGCCTGCATTCTTTGCCATAAGCCTATGGCTTCCTGGGGGTTATATCCGGCCATAGCGGCCCATATCATACCATAGCGGTCTGCTTCCAGCTCCTGCTTCCTGCCAAAAGCCAAAATCCCTACCTGCGATCCTACTCCTACTGCTGCCCCAAATATATTGCGCATGGCAGTCGAACTTTTATTAGCCATAAATGCATCTAATATGCTTCCTCCATATTGAGCAGCAATGGTTTGGCTCATTCTTTCATTAGTATGGCCAAATAAAGCATGAGAAACCTCGTGTCCCATAACATTGGCTAAAGCCGCTTCATTCTGAGTAATGGGTAATAAGCCCGTATAAACCACAATTTTACCACCTGGCATACACCATGCATTCGCTTCGTTGCTCTGAACCAGCTTGGTTTCCCACTGATAGCCTTCCAGGTCCTGGCTCATATTATTCTGGTTAAAAAAGCGGGTAACCGCAGCCACTATTCTTTGTCCTACACGGTTTACCATTTCCGCATCTTTATTATTGGCGTTTGCCGCTACCACCTTGTTACCCGACAAAAAAGACTGGTATTCTGCAACGGCCATTTGCTGCAATTGCGACTCTGGTAATAATTTGAACTGGCTCCTGCCCGTCACGGCATTGGTAGAGCAGGATACTGCAATTATTGCTACAGCTATAAAGCTTACTAACTTTTTCACCATAATGTGTTGGCGTTTGATTTTAACTTTTATAAACGCAATCATTATACCAAATATATAATAACTAAAATATACCGTTTGAAGGGAAGAGAGGAGGATCAGCTTTCCTGGTCTTTTTGCTTTCTCCGGTCACGCTTTTTAAAAATAGGAACCTTACTTTCTCCGCCCCGTATAATGCGGCCAATATTTTTTTGATGGGTAAGAATCACTAAAAGCGCTACTGCAACAGCAAATACACGGTAGAAGTGATTATCCACATTAAAAATCACCAGTATAAATACAGGAAAAGCAATACTGGCCAGTATGGAACTTAATGAAACAAACCGGGTTAAGTATAAAACCAGCAAAAAAACGCCCGAGCACGCAAGTGATGTCCACGGGGAAATACCTATTACAATGCCAAACAAGGTTGCAACACCTTTGCCACCTTTGAAATCGGCCCAAACCGGGAATATATGACCGATAACGGCAGCAATGCCAAGTATCAGCTGTATGTTAAGAAAGGCAATTTCAGAATCAAATTCAGGCAGCAAACCTGCCAGTTTTACAGCAATAAATCCCTTCAGCACATCGCAGATCATTACGAAAGAACCCCAGCGGGGGCCCAGAATTCTGAAAGTATTGGTTGCGCCGGCATTCCCACTGCCATAATCACGTATGTCAATGCCAAAAAAGCCCCTGCTTACCCAAACAGATGTGGGTATACTTCCAATACAATAAGCACATAAAACTAATAATATTTCCTGCATTGTTTCTTGTTATATGGAGCAATTTAGAAATTCAAATATAGGGATTAATTTTAAGAGCGCTGGTTTATAAAATATTAATATACTATGGCTTTTTAAAAGCAAGACAAACCCATTGATTTCTTGTGGTTTTTTCAAGCAGGCTTAATTGGTATGCTTCAGCGCAGTTGCTGATAACCTCCTCGTCTGCCTCTAAAATACCGCTTAAAATAAGCAGCCCGTTCTTATGAAGTTGCCTGGAAAGGACCGGGATATTATCTGTCAGCACATTACGGTTGATATTAGCGAGGATAATGTCGAAGCTTTTATCCATTTCTGCAGAGCCGGATTGCAAAAGCTGTATCGTCTGTGCATGGTTATGTCCGAAATTTTCCTGGGCATTGGTAATGCTCCATTCATCTATATCATTAGCTATAACAGACGAGGCGCCAAGCTTATGGGCCAGTATGGCGAGTATGCCGGTACCGGTTCCAAAATCAAAAACAGATTTGTGCTTGAAATCGATTTTTCCCATTTGTTGCATCATCAGGTGAGTAGTGGCATGATGCCCTGTGCCAAAGCTCATTTTAGGAGTGATGATAATTTCGTGCTGTACCTTTTTCAGCGGTTCATGAAAAGAGGCGCGGATGCCTGCAAAATCATCTATGATTACCGGATCGAAATTAGATTCCCATAAAGCATTCCAGTTGCGGGCAGCTATTTCTTCTTTTTCATACAGCACGTTGTAGTTACCTGCTATTTCAGCTATCGCTTTTTCGTCATAGTTTTCTTTTAGAAAGACCGCTTTAAGCCCGTTATTACTTTCTTCAAACCCTTCGGCTGCATGCTGCAGGCTGGCAAGCAGGATATCTTTTACTTCTTCCGATATATTTTCAAAAATAATTACTACGTACATTTCTTTTTTGTTAACTGTGTGCTATAAATCTTGTAATGGTATAAATGATCAGGCCCACCAGACCGCCTACCAATGTGCCATTGATGCGTATGAACTGAAGATCTTTGCCTACCTCCAGCTCCAGCTTGTTGCTGAGCTCTTTTCCTTCCCAGTTCCCAACGGTATTGCTGATCAACTCACCGGCTTTTGCGGTGTTTCGTAAAATATACTTATAGGCATTTTGCCGGACCCATGCGTTCAGCTTTTGCTGCATGGCTTCATCCTGTTTCAGGCTTGTTACCATTTCGAGCAGGTTTTTTTTCAGGTAGAGCCGGATAGCAGATTGCTGGCCTTCCAGGTCGTTAATAATACCTGTTTGCAACTGTTTCCATATGGTAGAAGCGTATTGTTGTATCTTATCACTGTGCAGGATCATCTCTTTTATTTCCTGCAGTTCCTGCTGCCATTTAGGGCTGGTTCTTACGTCGTTTATAAACCGGGTCAGTTGCCCGTTCAGTTCATGCCGCATCTTATGGTTTGGATCGGTCTCGATCTCATCCAGGTAGCGGGCTAATCCATTGGTGATTTTTGAGGCGATAATATTATCAACAAAGCCGGGTATGAGAAAGTGGCTTTCTTTTTTTACTCTTTGCCTGACCATGGCTTCATTAGCTGCAACATATTGGCGCAGTTTATTTACAAGGTAATCCAGTATTCGCACATGATCACCGCGTTCGATAATCATATCGAGCCCTGAAGCGAGCACTTCGTTGAGTTTGATTTCCTTTAGAAGCTCCCTGGATTTATTGCTGATAAAGCCTGTAACAGCTGTATCATCGGCATTCTGTACTACATCTTTCAAAATGCGCGATAATTCGGTTACTAAAATGCCAGTATTTTTTTCGCTCCCCAGCCATTGGATAAGCAGGGCGCTGGTATTTAGTTTCTGAATATAGGGCCGGATAGCCGCAGCATTTAAAAAATTCGATACCACAAATCCGCCCAGGTTATCTCCAATACTTTTTTTCCTGTTTTCAATGAGGTTGGTATGAGGTATAGGAATTCCCAGGGGATGATGGAACAGGGCGGTTACCGCAAACCAGTCGGCCAGCGCACCTACCATAGCAGCTTCAGAAAAGGCTTTCAGATAACCCAGCCATACGTCACTGCGGCTTTTTAAGAGCCAGGTAGAAAGTACGTAAGTAGCTACCATCAGCAAAAACAGGCCGGTAGCCACCGCTTTGTGTTTGCGCAACTGCGCGGCTTTTATGGAGTCGCTTGATTTATTCATTTGCTGGTTTTAGAATTGCAGACATTAGTATTTAGATGTTAGACATATATTTCTAAAATCTATAGTCTAACGTCTATTGTCTTCTCTCTGTCAACTTTTCAACTATATCTTTTACAATCAGCACCGCATGTTCTCTTGAATTTTCTATAAACAGCCGGTGCGTATTCATACCTCCGCATATGACACCTGCAAGATAAATGCCGGGAATGTTGGTCTCATGCGTTTCCGGGTTAAGCACAGGGCAACGCACATCATCGCTGCTTAATTCAATACCCACCTGCTCCAGGAAATGAAGGTTGGGCTGGTAGCCCGTTGCTGCAATGACCCAGTCATTTTTTACGGTAACCAAACCTTCCGGTGTAATGATATCAACTTCATCAGGCCTTATTTCTTTTAATGTTGAGTTAAAGTAAGCCCTGATCGAACCTTCTTTGATCCGGTTCTCAATATCAGGCCTTACCCAGTATTTTACACGCGATCCAATTTCATCGCCTTTGACTACCATTGTAACATGAGCCCCCTTCCTGAAAGTTTCCAGTGCTGCATCCACCGCAGAATTCATAGCGCCTACCACCACTACATTCTGGAAGGCATAAAAGTGCGGGTCGCTGTAATAATGGGTTACTTTAGCAAGGTCTTCCCCTGGAATATTCAGCAGGTAAGGGATATCATAAAAGCCGGTAGCAATGATAATATTGTCGCAGGTATAGGTTGCTTTAGATGTTTGAACCGTAAAGCCGCTCCTGGAATCTGCTGCACGGTCAGCGGCCCTCTGTCCGCTGTCTACTTTCGTTACTTCTTCAAACAGGCGGATATGCAGATCAAAGGTTTGTGCTACCCTCCTGTAGTATTCCAGGGCTTCGTTTCGGGTAGGTTTGGGATTATTCGATACAAAGGGTACATTGCCGATTTCTAACCGCTCTGAGGTAGAAAAAAAGGTCATATTTACCGGGTAATGGTACAAAGAGTTTACCAGGCAGCCTTTTTCTATAACTATATAGCGTATATTATTTTTTTGAGCTTCTATCGCGCAGGCCATACCTATGGGGCCGCCACCTATAATAATAACCGGATAGTGAGATTGCATGTAACAAAGATAACGGCATGGATTTATTGATTATTTTATATTTATGTTGAATATTCTACATTTTACGTTTAAATTTGCCCCACTTTAAAAGTATCAACATAATATAATATGGCAAGAATCATTGCATTTAGAGAGGCTTTAAGAGAAGCTATGAACGAGGAGATGAGGAGAGATGAGCGTGTATTTTTGATGGGAGAGGAAGTGGCTGAGTATAACGGCGCTTACAAAGTGAGTCAGGGTATGCTGGCTGAATTTGGCCCTAAAAGGATATTAGATACACCTATTTCCGAGTTAGGGTTTACAGCGGTTGGCGTAGGTGCAGCGCAAAATGGTTTGAGGCCGATCGTAGAATTTATGACCTGGAACTTTGCTGTTCTGGCATTGGATCAGATATTGAATACTGCTTCAAAGATGCTGGCAATGAGCGGCGGGCAAATTTCCTGTCCTATTGTATTCAGAGGGGGCAATGGCTCTGCGGGCCAGTTGGGTGCGCAGCACAGCACTGCTTTTGAGTCAATGTATGCCAATATCCCGGGTATTAAAGTGGTTTCGCCCAGTAATCCTTATGATGCAAAAGGGTTGTTAAAACAGGCGATCCGTTATGAAGAAGACCCGGTAATGTTCATGGAGAGTGAGCAGATGTATGGCGATAAAATGGAGGTTCCGGAAGAAGAATATTATATCGAATTAGGCAAGGCCGATGTAAAAAAGGAGGGCAGCGATGTTACTATTGTTTCCTTCAATAAAATGATGAAAATAGCGTTGGGTGCTGCTGCGGAGCTGGAAAAAGAGGGAATCAGCGCCGAAGTGATAGATCTGCGCACGATCCGTCCTTTGGATATTCCTACTATGGTGAACAGCATCAAAAAAACAAACAGGCTGGTAATTGTGGAAGAGCAATGGCCATTTGCCTCCGTTTCTTCTGAAATAGCCTACAATATTCAGAAAGATGCGTTTGATTACCTGGATGCCCCCATCCGCCGTATTACGGCAGCCGATGCCCCTTTACACTACGCGCCTAACCTCGTAGCTGCTGCATTGCCCGATGTGGCCCGTACCGTAAAGCTGGTTAAAGAAGTAATGTACCAGAAAAAATAATACTGGTCAGAATTTTATTTTTAAAAGTCCGTGAGCTAATTTTATTCGCTTATGGACTTTTAACGTAGTGTTCAAAACTTAAAAATTATATCCTGTGCCCCATAGAAATAAGACAAACGATAATGCCCCGCTGATACTGGTAATAGACGATGAAGTCGCTATCAGGAAAACGCTGATAGAGATACTCTCTTTTGAAGGCTATAAAACCCTCGAAGCCGCTGACGGAGAATCGGCCCTCAAAATTTTCTCTGAAAATAAGTTTGATGCGGTTCTGTGCGATATTAAAATGCCAAAAATGGATGGCATTGAGTTTTTAAATAAGGCTTTGGAGGTGCATCCGGATGTTCCGGTTATCATGATATCTGGTCACGGAACTATTGAAACGGCTGTTGAGGCGGTAAAAAAGGGCGCCTATGATTTTATTTCAAAGCCGCCAGATCTGAACCGATTGCTCATAACTATCAAAAACGCTCTTGATAAGGGGACGCTCGTTACCGAAACCAGGGTACTTAAGAAAAGAATCTCCAAAGTACAGGATATTGTTGGCGATTCTGAGCCTATAATGAAAATTAAGGACACTATTGATAAAGTGGCTCCTACCGAAGCCCGGGTGCTGATAACAGGAGAAAATGGGGTGGGCAAAGAATTGGTAGCCCGCTGGCTGCACGAAAAAAGCGTTCGTAATGCAAGCCCGTTGGTAGAAGTAAACTGCGCCGCTATTCCAACAGAATTGATAGAATCAGAACTGTTTGGCCACGAAAAAGGCTCTTTTACATCGGCCGTTAAGCAAAGGATCGGAAAATTTGAGCAGGCCAACGGCGGTACGCTTTTCCTGGATGAGATTGGCGATATGAGCCTCAGCGCGCAGGCCAAGGTATTACGGGCCCTGCAGGAAGGTAAAATAACCCGGGTAGGTGCAGATAAGGATATTAATGTGGATGTAAGAGTGATTGCGGCTACCAATAAAGACCTGTTACAGGAAGTAGAGCAGAAAAATTTCAGGCTCGATCTCTATCACCGCCTGAGTGTTATTTTAATTCATGTTCCCTCGCTGAATGAGCGCAGGGGTGATGTGCCTAAACTGGTTGACAAGTTCCTGGAAAGCATTTGTATTGATTATGGAATTACTAAAAAGGCGATTGATGATAAGGCGATGCTATTGCTTCAGGAATATAACTGGACGGGCAATATCAGGGAGCTGCGTAACGTGGTAGAGCGACTGGTTATTCTCAGCGGCAAAACCATCACTGAAGATGACGTTAAAAATTATGTAAATCCTAAATAATTGCGTCTTCTGGAGGATTACATATATATATAAATAGGGAGTGCGCGCTGCATATGATTTGTAAACCTACCCATTATCAATATTAAGGAACAATTAAGAAGCGGCCATAGCTACGGATGCTATCTACCATCTATCTTTATAATATGACAAAAGCAACCCGGGCTCTACTGCTGATTGGGACGGCTGTACTTTGTGTAAATGCCGGCGCGCAGGACCAGCTTTCCACCGTTTTAAAGCAGGAGCTGCAGCGCGAATTTGGCCAGCTGAAAGCTGCTGACAAAAATGTATACTATATGAGCTACAGGGTAGATGATATCATGTCTTACCGGGTTAGCTCAAGCTTTGGCGTGATTAACGGAATCGATTCAACCCGGATCCGGATTTTTACTCCCACGATACGCGTAGGGTCGTACCAGTTCGATAATACGCACAATATGCAGTTCGGCGCTGCAGCAGGTACATTGCCGGTGGCAGACAATGAAGACCTGATCAGACTGGCCATTTGGAAAAGCACCGATGGGGCCTATAAAAACGCGGTGCAGATGTATGAGCAGCTCCTTACCAATAAAAAGGTACGTGTGGCAGAAGAAGATACGGCTGCGGATTTTACAGCAGCCCCCAAAGCGGTTTTTTTTGATGCTCCTGTTAACAATGCTTTACTGAAACCCAACCTTCAAAAAATTGCGGATGCTATGAAAACCTATACATCGGTTTTTAAAGAAAATCCAGACCTGCTAATGGGTGGGGCCAATTTTGAGTTTAAAATAACCCGGAAATATTTTGTTGATACAGACGGATCAGATATCGTGCAAAACGCAACCGAAACCTGGCAAAGCATTTATGGCAACAGTAAAGCTGACGATGGAATGGAGCTGCCGCTTTACAAGTTATATTTTGCCTATGATCCTTCAGGATTGCCACCTGCAGACAGCGTGCTGGCCGACGTTAAAATAATGAGTGCTAAGTTGAGCGTGCTAAGAAAATCGCCCCTGGCTGATCCTTTTGTGGGGCCCGCCATTCTTTCCGGCCGCGCTGCAGGAGTATTTTTTCACGAAATTTTTGGGCACCGGCTTGAAGGAAAAAGAATGAAAAATGAATTGGATGGGCAAACCTTCAAGAATAAAATAGGAAGTGAAGTGCTGCCGGGTTTCTTAAGCATTGCAATGGATCCTACAAGGAAAAAGGTGTCGGGTAATGAGGTAAACGGCTTTTACAAGTTTGATGATGAAGGGGTAGCCGCTCAAAAGGTAGATGTGGTAGAAAATGGGATCCTTAAAAATTTTTTAATGACAAGAACCCCTATTAACGGGGTAAGCGGAAGCAATGGTCATGCAAGAACCGCACCCGGCGGTATGCCCGAAAGCAGGCAAAGCAACCTTATTGTTACCGGTAAAAGTGATCAGTCTTTTGAAGATTTGCGGCAGCTGCTTATTGCTGAATGTAAGAAGCAGGGCAAGCCTTACGGTTATCTGTTCCAGGATGTGCAGGGCGGGTTTACCAACGTAGGGCGCACCACACCCAATGCTTTTAATGTGCTTCCTACTGAAGTGTATAAAATTTACGCAGATGGCCAACCAGATGAACTGGTGCGTGGTGTGGACCTGATAGGTACGCCGTTATCCATGTTCAAGCATATTGCAGCCTGCAGCAGCCAGGTAGAGACATTTAATGGCATGTGCGGATCGGGGTCTGGCTGGGTACCGGTTTCGGCTTCATCACCTGCTATTTTTGTAGATATTATAGAAACACAAAAAAAGAGCAAATCAAGCGAACGTATGCCTGTATTGCCAAGGCCGGACCTGGATAAAGAAGTTGACCGTTGAGGGTTCACAGGGCATCGTCAATCCTATACTTTAGTATTATAGATTTAATATTTTACATTTCACTATGAAAGCAAAAATATTCTTCCTGTTTTTGATAGCAGCGCTGGCTGGCCCGGCATTGTTCGCGCAGGATCTGAAAGACAATTTTTATGTAAATGTGCTTGAGAAAGAGTTACACCGTAATATAAAGCGCCTGCATTTGCCCGACCTGGAAAAGCCTTTTTTCATAGCATACAATTTACGTAACGAGTACGCTTACAGCTTAAACGGTGAGCGCGGGGAAATAACTACTATCGTCAAAACACCTGTCAATAAAAAATCTGCATCTGTTAAGTTAAGAGTGGGAGATTATCACCGGAATTTTGATTATATGATGTATGATGGTTATTTTATTAGCCTGCCCGACGAGGATAATGCCGATGAGTACCGCCGGCTGTTATGGCTGGAAACAGACAGGGCATATAAAAATAACTCAAGGCAATACAGCAGCTTTATGTCTTCGCTAAAGCGTGTAAATGTAGATGAAAAGGAGCTGGCGATGAATGATCTTTCCAGGATCACCCCGGTGGTAAAAGATTTTGGTGCAGTGCAGCCGATCACTGTAAACGCCAAACAATGGGAACAGCGTTTAAGAGATTTATCTGCGTTGTTTAAGGATAACCCCGCAATAGTAAGTTCTTATTGCAGGTTGACAGCAATCAGTTATGAAGATTACCTGGTAAGCAGCGAAGGAACCGTTATCAGGAAACCCGGGGAATATGTAACTTTTGCTGCCTATGGTGCGGTTTCGGATGAAAAAGGAAATACTTTTAACAGCAGCTATACCGTTACTGTAAGATCGATAGAAGAACTTCCTTCCGCAGACCAGCTTCGCGTGCAGGTAAAAGCTTTGATAGCAAAGATCAGGCAAAAGGAACAGGCAAAGCCTTTTGAAGGATCATATATGGGGCCGGTTTTGTTTATGGGTGATGCAGTGAGCGATATTGTTGCCCAATGCTTCACACAACCCTTGCAGGCAAGGCGTAAATCTGTTTTGGGTTATAATTCCGGCGAAACCAATTATGAAGAAAAGCTGGGACAGAAATTAGTATCATCTGACCTTACGGTTACCGCTATCCCGGCTTTAAGGTCATTTAATGGGAAGCGCACCACCGGTTATTACCAGGTCGATGATGAGGGCGTCATACCCGTCGATTCCCTGGTGCTGATACAGCAGGGAATTCTGAAAGCTTTGCTGAATGGACGCACTCCCACCCGGCACTTTCCCGAATCGCAGGGCTTTGCACAGTCTTTTATGGGGCGTAACTATAATGCCGGTGTATTAAAGCTAACCTCTGCCAGCATAACCCGTAGTGACTCCATGCAGGCCAGACTGCTGCAGCTGGCTAAGGAAGAGGGGCTGTCTGCTGCATATATTGTAAAGGATTTTTCTTTTAACAGTCCTGAAATTTATAAAGTAGATGTAGCGAAGGGCACTGTAGCAATGGTAAATGAATGTAAAATAACACCACTCACTTTACGGTCTCTGAGGCGGTTTGTTACGGCTTCCGATAAAATGCAGCTGACCAATACGCCCGATTTTAGCAGGATAGTGCCTGAAAGTATTATTGTGAACGAAATAGAAATTGAGAAAAATGAAATAACTACCAAGCCCAAACCTATCATAGTTACAAATCCCTTGCTTGATAAGCCTGTTACCGGCAGTAAACCGGGAAAAATAAAAAAGGCCGTTAAATATTAACAGCCTTCACGGGTGTATCATTATTCATAGATGAAAGGTGATGCACCATACCCGTGCTACCTTTGAACGGCCTGGCTGGAGTTTTCAGGTTGTAGCGTTTTTGCTTATAGATCATAGCTTATCAGAACCCCTGGATTCTTTATCCATTCGCTGAATGTCTTTCAGCTTATCTGCCGCGATAGGGTTGACATAGTCCCAGAATGCAGCCACACAAACAATCTTCCACTGCCCGTTGATCTTTTCCATTACCCGCACCTCTTTACTATGATGGAAATTGTCGCCCGCCTTATTACTGTTGAACTGGTCCCAGGTTAAATAGCAGGCATCAGGACCATAGAATTTATATTTAATATTTTTACGCTCTATTACAGGGTGGCTGCTCGATTGCGGTTCCGGGTTTTCATGAATATATCTACCAACGGTGCTGTTAATGCCCTCCCATCCCACACTGGCATCAAAAGTTCCATTCCTGTTGCTCCAGGCCTGGAACGCATAATCAGTTTGAGCATAAGTCGCTTTCCAGGCATCATAATCTCTTGCAAAGAAAGATTCGGTTTCTTTTTCAATAGTTGCAAGTATGGCATCTTTATCTGCCTGCGTATTTTTTGCGCCGGGGCGGTCGGCATTTGATTCTTTGCAGGCAGGGAATAATATTATAGCCGCCAGCATAGAGAAAATAAAAGAATATTCCAGAAATAACCCCGAAGGGCTTTGAGGCTTTTTAGTCAGGTTGCAGCCACCAGGCGCTGTTGAAAAGTAGTAAGCAGCATTACTTTTCGGCAAGGGATTATATATAAACTGGTACATAATGTTAAGTTTTATTTGTAACCAATAAACTTTCCATTCATCTCAGTATCGTGGCTTAAAGGGGATGCTAAATAATAGCATGGCAGCTTTTACCCTACTAATTTACTTTATATTTATTTAATTACCATAATAATATTTTTATGGCTTTTTCGTTGAAGGTATTTTACCGGAGAATAGATGTGCTTCGCCGAATAAGTGGCATAAGTTTCCTTTTCGATTAGTAATTCAGTTAAATTTGTTTAATAAACCTAAAAACAAAATAAAATGAAAGGACTAGGATTAATTGTATTGATAGCCCTGATTATTGTTGGCTTTATGGGCTGCAAAGGATATAACAGCCTTGTGGCAGAAGATGAAGTAGTAAAAAATGCCTGGGCCAACGTTCAGAGCGACTACCAAAGGCGTAACGACCTTGTTGGCAACCTGGTAAATACCGTAAAAGGTGCCGCAAAATTTGAGCAGGAAACTTTGACAAAAGTGATAGAGGCCCGTTCCAGAGCTACTTCGGTAAACATTTCGGCAGACCAGCTTACACCTGAAAATATTGGAAAATTCCAGGCCGCCCAGGGAGAAGTAAGCAGCGCATTGAGCCGTTTGCTGGCAGTAGTAGAAAGTTATCCTGAGCTGAAAGCCAATCAAAACTTTTTACAGTTGCAAAACCAGCTGGAAAGTATAGAAAATGAGATCCGTGCTTCGCGCAACAGTTATAACAGCGCTGTAAACAACTATAATACAAAGGTGAGGTCTTTCCCTATGAATATTTTGGGAGGTGTGTTCGGATTTAAAGCCAAAGAGCCATTTAAAGCAGATCCCGGAGCAGAAACCGCACCTAAGGTTGAATTTTAATCAAAGCGATCATGCAGCAGAAGCGGTTTTCAGGATATCTTATCGGTCTGTTCTTTATTTTGCTGGGCCTGTACTTGATCGTTGCCTATAATTCTTTAGTGAAAAAAGAAGAAAAAATGGTGCAGACCTGGGCCGAGGTTCAGAATGCCTATCAGCGCAGGCTGGATCTTACGCCCAATCTTGTTAATACGGTAAAAGGAATGACCGGCTTTGAGCAGGAAACGCTGACAAAAATTGCGGAGGCCCGGAGTAACGCGCTGTCGGTTACTGCATCTGAAATTAGTGCAGAGGCCTATCAGAAACAATCTGGCCTCCAGGATACATTGGCAGCCGCCTCCAACCGCCTGATTGCGGTGGTAGAGAAATATCCTGTTTTAAAAGGCACTGACGCTTTCAGGGGATTGCAGGTACAGTTAGAAGGTAATGAAAGACGCATAAAAGTAGCCCGGGCCGATTTTAATGGAGCTGTTAAAGATTATAACCAGGCTGCCCGCAGCTTCCCTAAAAGTATCGTGGCCGGCATATTCGGCTTTAAAGTAAAGCAAGGTTTTACAGCAGCTGAAGGGGCCGAACGAAACGTAGAAATAAAATTTTAAGACAATTGGGATTTTCACTCTTCAATAAAAAAAAGCCTCAGTTCCTTACCAGCGAAGAAAAAGAGCAGGTGGTGGCAGCTATCAGAAGCGCTGAAAGCCGTACCAGCGGCGAGATACGTATTTACATGGAAAGTCATTGTAAATATGTGGAACCCCTGGAACGGGCTTCCGAAGTTTTCTTCAGCCTGAAGATGGAGCAAACAAAGGAAAGAAATGCCGTTTTGCTATACATTGCCTATAAAGATCACCAGCTGGCTGTTTTCGGTGATGAAGGGATTTACAACAGAACTGGTAATGCGTACTGGTATAACCTGGTAAGTCATATTTTACAGGACTTTAATAAGGAACATTTTGCAGCAGGTATTTGTAAATGTGTATATGAAATAGGTGAGGGGCTGCATACATTTTTTCCTTATGACCGGGTTAATGATCAGAATGAGCTTCCCGATGATATTGTATTTGGAAAATAATAAAAGATACCCGTTTTAGTCCCCGATATAAGGCATCAATGAAAAAATTTCTTTTACTGATCTTGTTGTCCGTTTCAGTTTTTGCGAAAGCTCAGATTGAAAAAGTACTGCCGGCAGCACCCGTTCCTCCCAGGCTGGTAAACGACTTCACCGGCCATTTCTTAACGCGTGAACAGGCACAGGCCCTGGAAGATAAGCTGGTAGCCTATGACGACAGCTCTTCTAACCAGATAGCCATTGTTATTGTTGATGAGCTGAAAGGTTATTCGCGTGATGAATATGCTGTAGCATTAGGCCGAAAATGGGGCGTAGGCGGCCAAAAGCAATTCAGTAATGGAGTAGTGATACTGGTAAATACAGGTGAAAAAGGCGATCAGCGGGGTGTTTTTATTGCTACCGGTTACGGGCTGGAAGGAGCCGTAACCGATTTAATTGCCGACCAGATCGTACAAAACACATTATTGCCCAATTTCAGGCAGGGAAATAACTATCGCGGCCTCGATGAGGCTACTACTAATATTATGGAGGCGGCGGCGGGAAGATATACCGCTCCAGATGATTACCATAAAGGTAGCGGCGGCGGCAGCATCATAGGTTTGTTATTTGCAGCCTTTGTGCTTTTCATCATCATTGCGATCATCAGCCGGAAAGGGGGTGGTGGAGGCGGATATGTATCGCGCCGGGGCTATCGCGACGATTGGAGTGGCCCTGTTATTCTTCCGGGTGGCTGGTTAAAAGGCGGCGGCGGTAGTGGCTGGTCTGGTGGTGGTGGCGGCGGCTTTGGAGGTTTTGGCGGCGGCAGTTTTGGCGGTGGCGGCGCAGGCGGCAGCTGGTGAGGACGGAAGAAGGTGGTGACAGGGTGGAGAGGTTGAAAAGTTATAAAGTTTAAGGTTTAAAGTTGTTGAATGGTGTTGAATGGTGGTTTAAAGGTAGCAAAGGAGCAGAAGAGGGATTATTAACCAATATGGTATAGAAATTCTGTACTCTTGGCTGCTTGTGCCTGAAACCCGGAACTTGGAACCTTAAACAATCTCATATCGGCTCATTGGCATATTAGCACGTTATCACATTAGCCTATTATCTTGTTAATCTTAAAAATACTGGCAGATACTGTCAACTATTATCTAAATTTGCCGCAGGAAAAATTACATACTTTCATGAACAGGCATTTTCTTTTTTCGGCTTTATTTGTGCTCCTTTCGTTGGTTGGATCGGGTCAGGGTTACCAGGTACAGTCTAAATATTTTGTTTATCTGCAAACCGAACCCGCGCAGCCGTTTTATATAAAAATCAATAATCAGAAAATTGAGGCAAATGCTTCCGGGTATCTTATTCTTCCCCAGTTAAAAGACGGTGATTATAAGCTGGTAGTTGGCTTCCCGCAAAGTAAGGCAGAGGAGCAGGCGTTCAATTTTCGTATAGATTCAAAGGATAAAGGGTATCTTATAAAAGATTATGGTGCCGATGGCTGGGGATTGTTTGATCTGCAAACAATGGCTATACAAAAAGCGATCAAACCGGGTGCAGAAGCTGTTGCAAAAAAGCCCGATACCCCTAAACCAGAGCCAAAGAATGAGCCGGCTATGGCTGAGAATGTTTCTGATTTTACTAAAATTTTGTCGCAGGCGGCTAAAGATCCCAGCTTGCTGGAAAAGCCCAAACCGGCCCCGGTTGAAGAAAAGCCTGCCGAACAGCCGGTGTCGGCTCCTCCTGTCGCAGTTGAAACAACGCCTGACAGGAAAAAAACTGATCAGCCGGTTGAAAGAAAAGAGGAAGGCGCTGCACCCGTAAAAGGTGTTAGCCTGGTTTATGATGACAGGAACGAATTTGGCCAGGCAGACCCCATTACTATTTTTATACCAGAGCCCCGAGCCGTTTCTAATAGCGGTTCTTCGGCACAAACAGTTCCTGTAGATACAGGTACACCTGCAGCGGAGGCGGCACCTAAAAAAGAGCCTGCCTTTAAAGTAGAAGAAAAAACGCCGCTGCCGAAGAACGAAGAACCGAAACAGGCGGCCAAAACGGTGGTAAAAACAACGAACAGTGCCTGCAAATCTGTTGCTGATGAAGACGATTTTTTGAAGCTGCGCCGCACAATGGCTTCCCAGGTTAATGATGACAGTATGATTGCAGAGGCCCAGAAGGCTTTTAAAGCAAAGTGCTACACAACTGCTCAAATAAAATATTTAAGCAGCATGTTCCTTTCCAATGCAGGCAAGTATAACTTTTATGCAGCGGCTTATCCTCATGTTGCGGATAAAGAGCATTTTTCTTCGCTTGAATCTGAAATAAAAGATACCCATTACAAAAGCAGGTTCAACAGCCTTATCCAGTAGGTACTTTTCGGGTATTGTACTTATGAACTCAAATTGTACACACTAAATCTGTTTGGTTTGCGCTATTTCCTAGAAGTTGCATATAAGGGTACGCATTACAGCGGGTTTCAGGCACAAAAAAATGCGTTGACTATTCAGGGTGAAATCGAAAAGGCGTTCCACGTATTTTTCAAAGGCCTCCCTTCTTTTACCGGGTCTTCCAGAACCGATGCCGGGGTACATGCTTTACAAAATTTTTTTCATTTTGACTGGGAGGATGCGTTTCAGCAAAAATGGATCTATAATCTCAATGCTATTTTACCCGGTGATATCGTGGTGAAAAATATCACTGCAATGAGCAATGATGCACACTGCCGCTTTGATGCTTTAAGCCGGACCTACCATTACCACATCTATCAATACAAAAATCCATTTATTGCAGACAGGGCCTATTTCTATCCTTACACGCTGGATATTGAAAAGCTGAACCTGGCGGCTTCTGTTATAAAAAGCTATACTGATTTTACGTCATTTTCCAAGCGTAACACACAGGTGAAAACATTTAACTGTACTATCCAGCAAAGTGAGTGGTTGCAAAAAGAGGATCAATGGGTGTATGTAGTGTCTGCCAATCGATTTTTGCGGGGAATGGTGCGCGCATTAACCGCTACAATGCTGAAAGTTGGGCGCGGTATTATTTCCCTGGAAGATCTTCATCATATTATTCAATCTAAAGATTGCAATCATGCCTTTTTCGATACACCCGCGCATGGATTAACGCTGGTAAATGTCAGGTACTGATCTGCGCTGTATAATACTTTTTTTTCTTTTTTAAAAAGCCTCCGTTCGCCATTCCACGGTGTATTAAAGCTGCAGTATCCTGAAAAAGTGCTGTTCACTGTAAATGTCCTGCCCGCTCTTTAGTGCTTTATAATTTGTAATCAGGGAAAAATAGTCCCAGATGCAGGTATGGTTTTTATACGTTTTTCAGTTTGTTAAAGTAAATTTAATATTTAAATTTGAGTATAAAACATCAGCTTTGCTGCCAAATACTTGCTTTTCTTATGCAAAAAGAAATGCTACAGGAATTAAAAGACGGGAGCCATAAAGTGTTCAGCATTATTTATAATGACTGGCATAAGAAAGTGTTTGCGTATTTTTTACAGAAGGCCAATGATGAAACAACGGCCTGCGATCTTACGCAGCAGACTTTTATCAAACTATGGACTTACAGGAGGGGGATTAATATTGATTTGACGATAGATCAGCAACTTTTTCAAAAAGCCCGGCAGGTATGGATAGACTGGTTAAGAAAAGAGGCTATTTCACGAAAATATCTGAGTAGCAATGAATATGAAGACTGTAAAGCGGTTCCCCAGCCGTCACTGGAAAATATGTATCTCAATGCTGAATTAAAGCAGAGCCTTTCCCTGGCCATGAACGCGCTTCCCGAAAAACGGAAAAGAGTATTTGAACTGAAGCATATACATGGTATGTCTTATAAAGAAATTGCTGAGCACCTCCATATATCTGTTAAAACGGTAGACAACCATTTGCTGAAAGCTACTGCGCAGCTAAAAAAAATCTTTTACTGCATCGTTTGTTGTTTACCCGGCATGGCCATTATTTACTTTTTTATCCGCTAAATGCTGAGTGCATTTTACCCCCAGTATAAAGCCTTACCGTTTTTTACGGTTCATTGTATTGCTATTAGTGAAGAAATAGACCGTTTATACCGGTTACAGAACCGGTTTGGCTACAGGTAACCTGTAACCTGTTATATTACGGTGATATACGGATGGCCTAAAAAAAAAGAATAGCAGTAGGGGAAAGTTCTTTCTGGTGCGTACTACTATGCAGGACTAAAACGATCCGGATGCACAAAAAGCAGCTTTTAAAAAAGTTTTTAAGGAATGAATGCTCTTATGAGGAGGCAAAGCTTGCTTTGAAATATATGGAGGAAGACCCTTCCCTGCTGGATGAATTGCTGGCAAAAACGGAGTGGGACGCAGCCGATGCAAATCTGCCTGTTCATCCTGATACGGAGGAAGCTATGCGGCGCTTTGTGATGACTGCTACATCTAAGAAGCGGCGTATCCTGCAGCTGACTTATTGGGCAGCAGCAGCCTGTATTGCCGCTGTTTTATTAGGGGCCTATTGGTTCGTTATACAAAGGGATACTGATCATAAACCTGCTGTAATAGCACAGGCGGAGCCGTTAGAGATCATTAAAAACAACAGTAATGTAATAAAAGAAGTAGTGCTTGCCGATCGTTCTGTTGTACGCCTTTATCCAAAATCAGTCATCAAATTTGAGAAAAGCCTGCTGCACAACCGGAATATTTTTTTGGAGGGAAAAGCTTTTTTTAAAGTGGCTAAAAATAAACTAAAGCCATTTACCGTTTATTCGGGTTCGGTATCTACAACGGCGCTGGGTACCAGTTTTATGGTAAATGATGATAACACGAATAATATAAACGTGCAGTTGTTTGAAGGCAAGGTAGTAGTAAAAGCAACTACAAGCCGGATTAAAATGGAAGATATTTACCTGCTGCCCGGTAAAGAATGTATTATAGATATTCATAAGCACACTGTTGCGGTAGTGGCGATACCGGATAAGACCCAGCTGGCAACTGCTAAGCCTGTTCCTGCTGTAGCGGCGCCGGTAGCCGGTAACAGTGCGATCCCGGAAGTATCGCTTCATTTTAGAAAAACCGAAGTAACCGAAGTATTCAGCAGGCTGGAAAAAGTATTTAAAGCAAAAATTATTTATCGTGCGGAAGATATAGAAGGCGCTTATTTCACAGGGGCTTTTTCGGGAAGCGATTCGCTGCTGACAATAATAAAAGTGGTTTGTACGATGAACGGTTTACAATACCGTGTTCATGACAATGTAATTGAAGTATATAAGGAAAAGACATCGGCGGATGATACTTTTTTACAGCAGCCGGCTGATAAAATCGGGAAAGCACCGGGGTTACAGCCTACGGATATACTCCCTTCAAAACTGTCTGTTCAGCCACTGGTACAGGATAGCCTTTCATTGCACAACGGTATTATTATGTTCAGAAAGAAAAAGCTGAAAGACGTATTGCTCGTGCTTGCTGCCATACGAAAAGAAAAGATCGACCTAAAAAATTCAGATATTGACGACATATATATTACAGGGCCTGTAAATACCAATGATCCGCTTACCAGGACACTGGAGCTCATTTGTAATATGCATGCACTATCCTTAAAGATAAACAATACACAATTTGTAATACGTAAGAACTGATCTCGGGGAAACGTTTAAATAATAACTCTGTATTTATAAAACTAAAATTGATGCGTCTAAGAAAACTTTGCTGTTATTTTGGATTTATTGTTGCGCTGCTAATCAACGGTATCCCGCTTCGGGCACAACCACCTGTAATTGTAACAGGAACTGTACATGATGATAATTCTCAACCTGTTGCAGGCGCCACGGTGGTGGCCGTTAATACTACGGATACAACGCTGCAATTTACAACCAGCACTAATGCTGCGGGTATTTTCAGGTTTAATCAGCTTATTGCTGACCAAAGCTATCACATAAGGGTATCCTATGTTGGTTTTTTACCGCAATCTGTAAACAATTTTGATATAAAGAGAGGGGAGAGTAACTCTATTTTTATAAAGCTGCAGCCCGCAGCTACCACTGCATTAGATGAGGTAGTGGTGGTAGGGTACGGCACGCAGAAAAAAATAAATGTTACCGGTGCTGTAAACCAGGTAAAAGGTGATGAATTTCGCGATCGGCCTGTAACTAATATTTCACAAATGCTGCAGGGTGCTATTCCTAATCTGAACATAGGATTTAGCGGCGGCGCGCCGGGCACTATGGGCTCGCTGAATGTAAGGGGCGTTACTTCTGTTAATCTTTCGCTGTCTAACCCTGTAGTATCGGGAGGGCCGCTGGTAATAATTGATGGAGTACCGGGTACTTTAGACAGGCTCTCTCCGGAAGAAGTGGAAACTATAACTGTTTTAAAAGATGCGGCTTCCGCCGCTATTTATGGAGCCAGGGCTGCATTTGGTGTTGTACTGGTAACAACAAAAAATGGCAGGTTGGGAAAAACAGCTATAAGGTATAATAATTCTTTTGGTTTTGCTACGCCTACGGTTAGTACGGATTTTATTACAACCGGGTACGACTGGATGAAGCTGAACGATGCAGCACTGGCACATGTAGGCGGTTACTCCCGCTATACTGAGCAGGATTATGCCGAGCTCTATGCAAGAAGAAATGATAAAACCGAAGATCCCTCGCGCCCCTGGATTACTGTTCAAAACAGGAATGGAAGGGACCAGTATGTTTACTATGGTAATTATGACTGGTGGGATATTATGTTCACCAAATGGCAACCCAATCAAAATCATAACCTGAATATAAGCGGAGGGAACGAAAAAGTGCAGTATATGCTGAATGGGAATATGAAATTGATGGATGGAATTATGCGTATGCATACCGATAAGTACAGCTCTTATAACATTCGCTCCAAGGTTACGGCGCAGCTGAATAAATGGCTGAAGATTTCGCAGAATATGAACTTTTACAATTCGAATTATCTGTATTATGGACGCCAGGATGGGGGCAATGCCAACTTTTCATCCATTAATGTACATGCTTCCCCGGCATATGCGCCTTACAACCCGGATGGTACCCCGTTTTATATTACAGGTCTTAATAGTTACGATATTGCGGATGGGGCCTTCTTGTTAATATCAAGCGGAACGTCAAAAGGGGCCGAAAGAAAGTACGAACTGAATAGTATTACAGAGGCTGTTATTACACCTTTCAGGAATATGAATATTACTGCCAATTATACCTACCGCATGTTTACAGATCCCAGCTTCTATCGCATCACACCAGGTGTCTATTCATTATATCCGGGAGTTGTGGATACCGCATCAAGGTACAGACTGGACAAGCTTACAGAAGATCAGCAGTTCAACCAGATGCATGTTATTAATATTTTTGGCGATTATACCTGGAGCTTCAACCGTATCCACCATTTTAAAATAATTGCAGGTTTCAACCAGGAGCTTTACAGGAATAAAAAAATCACGGCGTCCAAACAGGATCTGGCAGACCCCGATTTAAATGATTTTAATCTCGCAAGTGGTATTATGGAAGTGGCCGGCGGCTCATCCGAGTTAGCATTGCGGGGATATTTTTACCGCTTAAACTATGATTATAAAGGAAAATATCTATTAGAGACCAATGGCCGCTACGATGGATCTTCGCGGTTCGCCAACGGCAGGAATTTTGCTTTTGCACCATCCGTTTCTTTAGGCTGGCGAGCCAGCGAAGAGGGCTTTTTTAAGCCGGTAAAAAAGGTGGTGAGCGATTTAAAGCTCAGGGGTTCCGTTGGCTCTTTGGGTAATCAGGAGGCTGCCGGCGGATTTTATCCGTATATATTAAGTTCTCCTACTGGCTCAATGAGCTACATCCTGGATGGCCAAAGGGCTAATTATGTAAGATACCCTACACCTGTAAGTGCAGATATAACATGGGAAAAAGTAACTACCTATAATGGTGGTATCGATATCGGGTTTTTAAAGAACCGGCTGAATATTTCTTTTGACAGGTACATAAGAGAAACGAAAGGATTCCTGGCAGAGGGGTATGATCTGCCCAATGTATTTGGTACAGCAGCGCCCCTAATGAATGTTGGAGAAATGCGTACGCAGGGGTTTGAGTTATCGGTTAACTGGCAGGACCGGTTTGAATTGGGGGGGAAACCGTTTAGATATAGCATCGGTGGTGTATTAGGAGATAATTACTCCAGGATAACGAAAGTGATCAAAGATAGCAGACTTACATACAGCTACTATAAAGGCAAAACAATCGGTGAGATATGGGGCTATATTACGGATGGGTATTTTCAAACAGATGCAGAGGCAAGAACTTACCCGGTAGACCAGAGTTTCTTAAACCGTGTGCGTATTGATAATAATATTCCGATAAGGGCCGGTGATTTAAGGTGGGTGGATCTGAATGGTGATGGTGTTATTAGTGCCAATCCCAACACAGTAGAAGAACCGGGCGATCAACGGGTGATTGGAAACACCACTCCCAGGTATAGCTATTCTTTTAACGGCAGGGCGAGCTGGGGTGGCATAGATGTTTCTGTATACTTCCAGGGGCTGGGTAAAAAAGACTGGTATCCCGGTAATAATGCGGATCGTTTCTGGGGACCTTATTCAAGACCCTATTTTAGCTTTATTCCTAAAGACTTTGAAAAAGATATTTACAGTGCAGATAACCCCAATGCATATTTCCCTAACCTGCTGGCGTATGTGGCTTTAAATGCAAACAATGAATTAAGGGCCGCCAATAATAAATACCTGCAGGACCTGGCATACCTGCGGTTGAAAAATCTTACAATAGGTTATTCTCTTCCCAATACGCTCATGAAAAGAGTTGGACTGAGCTCATTCCGAGTGTTTGTAAGTGGTGAAAACCTGGTAACCTGGACTAAGCTAAGGACTAAATATATAGACCCTGAACAGGCTATGGCTAACCAGGATGGGCGTGTTTACCCGTTCAGTAAAGTATATTCTTTTGGTATTGACATTAGTTTATAAACAGTTAAAGCATTAAGATGAAAAAGGCAAAAATATTTTTGTTCACTATAATTATTATAACTGCATTTTCCTGCAATAAAGATTTTTTAAGCAGGCAACCTCTCGATAAGGTAACTCCGGAAATGTTTTTCAGAAATGAAAATGATATGAAAACCTATACGAACTGGTTGTACTCAACATTCCAGGCAGGAGGCGATATTTATGAGGGAGGCGCCGATGATATTGTTAAATCTTCTGTATCTGCCGAAATATCCGGCTTAAGACAGGTGCCCCCTACCGATAATGTGAAATGGAACTGGGAGGCATTGAGGCAGATTAATTACTTCCTGAACCATCCGAATATCGTTAATTTTTCTAACACCAGGTTAAGAGACAAGTATGCTGGGGTGGCAAAATTTTTCAGGGCTTTATTTTATTTTAATAAGGTCAAGTGGTATGGCGATGTGCCCTGGTATGGGACTGTGATAGAAACCAATGATGGCGCCAATTTGCAGAAAGGAAGAGATTCACGTGTTTTAATTGTGGATTCTATTGTAGCTGACCTGGATTTTGCTATTGCTAATTTAGATGAAGCAAAGAGCGTTGAAAGGGTAACACGCTGGACTGCACTGGCACTTAAATCGAGAGTTTGCCTGTATGAAGGAACATGGCGTAAATACCATACAGAATTCAATCTGCCGGGAGCAGAAGCGCTACTGAATGAATGTGTGGCTGCTTCACAGGAAATGATATCATCAGGTGTATATAACCTCTACACGGCTACAAGCGGCCCCAGCGGTAATGCGTATCAGGATGTGTTCAATAATCTTAATATCGATCCGGTAATGACCGAAGTGATAATTGCCAGAAGATATTCCAACACGCTAAACCTGACGCATAATCTTCAGTTCTATATGACTTCTACAACGCAGGGCAAGCCCGGCCTGGAGAAGAAGCTGGTGAACAGCTACCTGATGAAAGACGGATCAAGGTTTACAGAGGTTCCGGGCTACGATACCATGCAGTACAATGGCGAAATACAAAACAGGGATCCGCGCCTGGCACAAACCATCAGAACACCTGGCTACCGGAGGGTGGGAGCTACATCGCCAACGCCGGTTAACTTTAATCTTACAATGACAGGATACCATCCGACAAAAGGGTTGAACGCAGCCAGCTTTGATGGAAGCTCTCAATCTTACCAGGATCTGATATTGTTCAGGTATGCAGAAGTGCTGCTGAATTATGCCGAGGCAAAAGCCGAATTAGGCACCCTGTCACAGGGCGATATTGATATTTCAATTAAACGTTTAAGAGACAGGGCAGGAATGCCTAACCTAAGTTTTACATTATCTAACGCTAATCCCGACGCCTACCAGGCTGCACTATATAAAAATGTGTCGGGAGCAAACAAAGGAGTGATACTCGAAATAAGGCGCGAAAGAAGAATAGAACTGGTAATGGAAAACGGGTTGAGATGGGAAGACCTGATGCGTTGGAAAGAAGGGCATTTACTGGCCCTGCCTTTCAAAGGAACTTATTTCCCGGGTACAGGATTGTATGATCTGGATAAGGATGGCGTTGCTGAGATCCAGATATATTCAGGGCAAAAGCCGCCTGCAGCCGGCCCTTACCTGTTTCCTGTAAGCGAGCTGGATGGTGCCGGTAAAGGCAATATTTTAACTAATATAAACATAAATAAAGCCTTTAACGAAAACAGGGATTATTTATGGCCGCTACCCATCTACGATTTAACGGTAAATCCAAACCTTACTCAAAATCCGGGGTGGAAATAGTAATTGATTAAATAAGAGTGATATGAAGTTTAATAATTTAAAAATAATTACCGTGGTAACCTTTTTTATCAGCACAATGATCCTGATGTTTTTAAGCTGCAATAAAAAACCTTATATGCCGCCGGGTCCGGCCACTTATATAGGTGCAGATGACGGCCGTTACGGAGCCAATAATGATGGTCAGCCGCTTTTAAGCAGCCTGAAAGTAATGACATACAATATTCATGCTTGTGTACCTCCTTCTAACCCTGGCATTGCAGATGTAGCTGCAGTGGCGAGGGCAATAAAAACAGCCAACCCTGATATTGTTTTTTTACAGGAAGTAGATAAAAATACGGGCAGAAACGGTTACTCGGGGGATCAGGCTAAAGTGATCGCAGATTCCCTGAAGATGAATTTTACCTATTATTCGGCAAGAGAATACCTGAAAGGGTTTTACGGAATAGCAGTGCTTAGCAGGTATCCCTTATCTGAAGTGCGGAAATTTTTGCTTACTAAAGAGAGTGACGCTACAGAGCAGCGGGTAATGGGCACCGCTTATGTGGATTTGCCGGGTAAGGACTCTGTAATGATAGCGGTAACACACCTGCAGCATAACAGTGCTACCAATCGGCTGCAGCAGGTCAAAGATATTGTAGCTAACCTGGGAAGCCGCGGCGACCGGATCGTGCTGGGAGGAGATTTTAACGAGCTGGAATCGAACACCGAATTTTTTGGCATATTTGACGGGGCATTTACCCGTACCTGTAAGGGCAGCAGTTGTGCACTTACATTTCCCGCTCAAAACCCTTCTTCTGTAATTGACTTTCTCGCGTACCGGCCGGCATCTGCATTTTCAGTAATATCTCACCAAACCGTTTCAGACACGTATGCTTCCGATCACTTACCGGTAATCGCAGAATTAAAAATTAATCGTTAAAACCAGTTTGTACATGAACAACCTCTATCATTATACGCGGTATTCTATATCTCTCGCCCTGTTATTTTTACTGATATCAGGCTGCTATAAAGATAAATGGAGAGAGAAAAGCGCAGCGGGCCCCGAGATAAAAATTGAAAAGCAGTTTGAGGCTATCCAGGGTATTAATGTGGGCGAAGAAATAAAAATACCCGTGACGGTAACTTCATCCGAAGGAGTAAAACGCTTATCGTATTTTTTTGTGACCCAAACAGCAAATGGTACGGCTTCCGGAACGCCGGTACACGTCGATAAAAAAGATTATCCGTCTACATTTACCCAGGACATATCTTTTAAAATAGCACCTGCAATGCTGGAACTGGTAATTGTGTCTTTCGACAAAAACAATAACAGCTCTGAGGCGCACATAAAAATGTCAGATATCAGAAATCTGCCTGTGATCAGTTTCAGGGACAATATAAAGTATGTGGAAAGAGTATTTGTGAACCGGGTATTAGCTGTAGAGGGAACTGTTATCTCAGATTATAACATCACGTCGTTAACTTATAAAACAGTAGTGGATGGTGTGATATCTCCGGAAACGAATATTTCTGTGCCTGACCCTAAAAATGTTCCTTTTAAGTTAGATATACTGGTTCCTAATGATCTTACAGATATAATTATTACAGCAAAAAACATACATAACGGCATGGCTGTGGATACCTTTAAAATAGGAGAGGTTGGTAACCTGGCGCTGGAAGGAGGAAAAACATCAATAGATATCCTGTATGCCGATAATATAAACTCCATAAAAGGAACCATTGTATCTGCATCAGAAATAACAAAGATCACCTATGCTGTTAAGTCCAGTGGTATTTATGGAGCTGAGCAGAATGTGAGCTTTACTCCGGCAGATGAAATTAATTTTACTGCCGATGTAATGGGGATAAAAGGAGCACAGGCCATCCGCTTTTCTACTACCAATAATGAAGGCAGGGTGCAGCACTATGAGATGCCGGTGTTGCAGGTGTATACACCATTATTGCGTTTCAAAAATGTAACGCTTACTTCCGAAATCGGAGCTGGTAAAAATAACTGGATGGGCTTCTGGAAAGCTCCGAATCTCTTCGATATACCTTCTGCTGCGGCTAATCACGCATTTGTTGATATTGGTTTGATCCGCCATCAAACCGGATTTAGAATTGTTACTCCCTCATTATATAATGTAGCAGGGTACGATGTATCTATCGCTCCGTATATGGACGGTTTTACGACGGCAACTTATACTCTTGTTACATCATTTAGGGGTAAGGTAACCGCCGCGGCAATGGATACCATCCTTTACGATAAAAACATGGAGAACTTTATTAATAATAATATTAAGGGCCCCACCCCGGTTGGGGAGAATTATAACGTTACAAACGCTTACAGGCGCTTATCAGATAATATAGTAGCTACCAGTGTAAACAGGGGGTTTGTTATAGGCTGGGGCACACGGGTTGGAGATACTGTGATACATGAGGCTTATGGGCTGGCAGTAATTAAATCGGTAAGTATATCCGGCACAGTATGTACGCTTACATTAGATATCACAGTACCTAAAGAAGATATGCGAACCCGGTTTAATGCGGTATCTTCCTTTAACCTCCAGTAAAGTATGGTGTGTTAAACCGGTTCTCTTTTTAAAGTCCTGGCATTAATTGTTATCAGGGATAAAGTCAATTTGTATGATGTTGAGATGTTTCATTTTTCTTGTTTTGATTACGGGCTATTTCAACGGGTGGGCCTGCAATACCAAGCCGTTTGTACAGCCGGCAAAGGATTTGATAAGAAGGGTCATTGGGGTAGAAGCTGACCAGTTTATCGTAGAGGGCATGACTGCAAAAAACGGGAAAGACCATTTTGAGATAGATAAAAAAGGCCAAAAGGTACTTTTACGTGGCACCAGTGGTATAGCAATCGCAAGCGCTTTTAATCATTACCTTAAATACGTTGCTCACTGCCAGGTTACCTGGAACGGCAGCAATCTGAACCTGCCTGCTAAATTACCATTACCCCAATTTAAAATTGTAAAAAAAACGCCTTACGATTACAGATATTATTTGAACTATTGCACCTATAACTATAGCATGAGCTGGTGGGATTGGGAGCGGTGGGAGCAAGAAATAGACTGGATGGCAATGAATGGTATCAATATGCCGCTTTCTGTTTTAGGATTGAACGAAGTGCTTTACCAGCTGTACACAGGCATGGGTATGAAAGAAGCCGACCTGGAAAATTTTTTCAGCGGCCCGGCTTATTTCGCATGGTTCTGGATGGGTAATCTCGATGGCTGGGGAGGTCCCCTGCCGCGCAGCCTTATGCTGAAGCATGCAGCGCTTCAGAAGAAAATATTACAACGTCAGCGGGCGTTAGGTATGAAGCCGGTATTACCTGCTTTTTCGGGTCATGTACCACCGGCATTTAAAAAATATTTTCCCAAAGCAAATATTAAAAGCGTGGGCTGGAACGGTATCTTTCCTAATATCAATATTATTGATCCCGGCGATTCATTGTTTGTAACAACAGGCCGGCGGTTCATGGAGATTCAAACCGGTCTGTTTGGTACGGACCATCTTTATTCGGCCGATACATTTAATGAAGTAGATCCTCCCACTGACGATCCCGCTTTTATATCAGGTGTAAGCCGGAATGTATACCAGTCGATGGCAACAGCCGATTCGGATGCCGTTTGGATAATGCAGGGCTGGTTATTTTATTTTTCAAGAAAGTTCTGGAAAGAACCGCAGGTGAAAGCGTTGCTGAATGCTGTTCCCGATGATAAAATGATCATACTGGATTTATGGACGGAAAAATTTCCCGTTTGGTCTAAAAACGGTTCTTATTATGGCAAACCCTGGATCTGGAATATGCTGAATAATTTTGGGGGTAACAATGTAGTGCATGGCCTGATGGATAGCATCGCAAACAATCCTTCCCGGGATCTTAAAAATCCGCATGCAGGCAAAATGGCAGGCATTGGCTTAACGATGGAAGCTATAGAAACCAACCCTGTGGTATATGAAATGATGATGGAAAATACCTGGCGAACAGATCCCATTGATATTACAGCCTGGCTGAAGCAGTATACATTGCGCAGGTATGGTAAGGCGAATGCTCATGCTAATAACGCATGGAATATTTTAAGGCATACTGCATATGCTGATTCGCTCACCTCACGCGGACCACGTTCAATGATCCAGTCTCGTCCCACTTTTTCTTCAAAAGGTATCCGGATAGATTTAAGATTTCCGTATGATAACAAGGAGCTCGCCCGGGCCTGGAATGAACTGTTGCTGGCAGCCCCGGCACTCAGCCTCAGCGACGGTTTCCGGTTCGACCTGGTAGATGTAACAAGGCAGGTGCTTTCCAATCACGCCATCAGTATCCATAAGAAGTTTACAGAGGCCTATAGTAAAAAAGATATGGTTGCTTACCAAAAATATACGGCTGACTTTATCGTATTAATAGAAGATATGGACAGGTTGGTGGCCAGCAGGAAAGAGTTTTTGCTGGGCCGGTGGATCGCCGATGCCCGCAGGTTAGGAAATACTGAGGAAGAGAAAGATTTATACGAACGCAATGCCCGGAACCTGATCACTACCTGGGGAGATAAGGATAACAGGCTTCATGAGTATTCGGCGCGGCAATGGAGCGGACTATTCAACAGCTTTTATAAACCCCGCTGGCAGCAATTTTTTAGAGCTACCATGTATAGCCTGGAACATAATAAATCATTTGATGCTGACAGCTTTATTAAAGAGATCAGGAACTGGGAGTGGAGCTGGATAAAAAACAAGCAGGTTTTTAATACGGAACCAACCGGAGATCCTATAGCTTTATGTACTGAAATGTATACAAAGTACAGCCGGTTTATAGAAACATATGTGCTTAACTATGAGAATAATGCTATAATACCCTAGGCAGTGGGCTATACTGCCTGCTAAAATGCTGAAATTACTTATATCAATTGTTCCAGTTACATTCTAAAAAGAAATGAAGTTTATTAAAGTTACTGAGCAGCCATCTCACTACAGGCATCTGGAGAAGATGACTACAGAGGAGGTGCTGACCAATATTAATAAAGAAGATAAAACAGTGCCGTTGGTCATTGAACGTGCTATTCCCTGGATTACAGCTCTGGTGGACGTGGTAAAAGAAAAGATACGGGCAGGTGGCAGACTGCTTTATATAGGTGCAGGTACGAGTGGCCGGCTGGGTGTACTGGACGCCAGTGAGTGTCCGCCTACTTATGGGGTATCGCCACACCTTGTTGTGGGTATAATGGCAGGAGGGGACGCAGCGTTGCGGTATGGCATTGAAGAAGCAGAAGATGATGAAGATTTGGGCCGGTCAGATTTGCAGACCTATAAGGTTTCCGATAAAGATGTGGTGGTTGGCATAGCGGCCAGCGGAACGACGCCTTATGTGGTTGGGGCATTGCGTTATGCTCAGCAATCTGGCGTTACAACGGGTTGTGTTGTGTGTAATGAAGGATCACCTGTTGCACAGTATGCAGCCTATCCTATTGAGCTGATAGTAGGCCCTGAGTTTGTAACCGGCAGCACACGTATGAAAAGCGGAACGGCACAAAAGCTGGTATTGAATATGATTTCTACTGCTACAATGATCGGTATCGGGCTGGTTGAAGACAACCAGATGGTCAATATGCAGATCAGCAACCATAAGCTGGTTGACCGGGGAATAAAAATGCTCATAAAGCAAACAGGTATCTCGGATTATGAAACAGCCAAATCAGCCCTGCTGCAGCATGGCAGTGTGAAGCTCGCTGCACGCGCATTAAGACAAAAATAACGGGTCGGTCAGATTGGGGCGCAGGCATGATGCGGTTATGTTAAAAATATTTTTTTCTAAAAAAGGCGAAAAAGTTTGGCACTTTAAAAAACACTCGTATATTTGCATCCGCGTTTGAAAAAAACGATATAGTTCTCTGAAAAAGCATCTGTTAAGGATGCGTGATTTTTTAAAAAATAATGAATACAGATTGTATTTTGTATTCCGCTTATTCCATTTTCTTCAGCAATTATTTTGAAAATAATTTTTCTTTTTTATAGCTGAATTTGAAATTTATTTTGTATCTTTGCAACCCGTTTTTAAAACGAGTAAGTTCCTTTGAAAATAAAGATTTGGTAGATCGGGAGGAAGTTTTTACCTTTGCGATCCCAAAGTAAAAAGTGGCGATTATTATTAGTCGTTTAGTTCTTAAGAGGTCACAAAAAATGATATAGCGTTTGAGGCGCTGTAGTGGTTCAATTCCGCTGATATCATCAGTTTCGGTCCGGGCGAATATGTTCGGTAATTTCCGGAGAAGTTCTT